>NZ_JBQTCY010000005.1:0-351511 GCF_052663225.1 Niallia sp. 03133 | reverse complement strand
TATATTAACATTTTCATTATTAATAAGTCAATAGTTTTTTCTTTTCTTTTCAAAAAACTATTTAATTAACTTGCTGACTTGTATGATTATAGCAACTTTTTTAATCCAACGCAACACTTTTTTTAAACAAAATCATAAATTTTAATAGAAATTCTTTAAAGGATTAATTCTAACCTATTTTTTTATTAAAAGTTAATTAACAAGAATCTATAGCAAAATTTCTTCAATAAAAAGATGTCGATTTTTTTCTAAATCTAATATTTTCTTTGTATCCAACATACTTAATAACGGACGTGTTGGGGATTTCTCATCTATAAATAAGACTCTTCCTTTTTCACCATTTGACAACCTTACTTTACTGCCCACAGCATATTGTATTATTCCCATACTTAGCGCATGAAGGATCGTCAAATCAAATTTCCCAAAATAATCCTGCTGTAATTGCTCCACCACTTTAAAAGGAGATTGTTTTCTTCTATACAGCCTTTCGGATGTCATTGCATGAAAAGTATCTGCAACAGAGATTATTTTTGCAAACGGATGTATTTTTTTTCCTTCATTGCCTAAAGGATAACCACTGCCGTCTAATCGTTCATGATGTTGGTAGATAGATATTCTTGCTTCATTTCTGAGCAGTGCATGTTCTGGTGTCATTTTAAAACTGTATTTTGTATGCTGTTTTACTTCATGAAATTCTTCCTCTGTTAAAGGTTCCGCTTTTTTCAACAATAAGGGGCTTACTTTTGCCATCCCAGCATCACACAAACAGCCTGCTAGAGCAACCTGAACTATTTCTCTTTTAGAATAATGTAATTTTTGTGCAAGATATGCACTTATAACAGCGACTGCAATTGAATGCTGATAAATATATTCTTCCTTATTAGATAAATGATAAAGAGAAAAAATTTCCTTGCTTGATGTTTCTATTTCATTGAGCAAAGGCAATAACAGAAGGCGTATATTGGCTATATTTACAGAGAGCCCAGATTGCCAACTTTGAAATTCTTTTTTATATTGCTGAACAGCTTGAAGAAATTTTTTAAAAAATGTTGTTTTCTCAATACTACAATCTTGAATTTCTCTATGCGATTCGACTAGATGGCTGCCATCCACTTGAGTATTTCCAATTATTACCTCTTTAATCAAAAATGCTTTTAAGAGATTAACGTGTCCATCATTAAGTACTGTTTTGGCTGTAATGATTGGCTTATTGGTTAAATTATAAACATCCTCCATTAGGATATACCCTGCTTTTAAATCACCTGTTTTTACTTTCATCTTATTTTCCACCCTTAATATACGGACTTTTTTACTATTTTACTGTATTTTCTTCACAATGTTAACACCTTTATTCCTAGTTATTTGTATGATATTAGTATGAAACCAAAAAGAAAAAGCTGCCAGGATATCTGACAGCTTTTTCACAACTATTAAGAACATTACTCTTCTATATCAGTTTCATTCTCAGACTGTGTTGAAGCTTCTTCCACTTCTTCCTCAGCCACTTCTTCTTCTTTTTCTACTTTTGCAACTGTTGCAACAAACTCATCGACATTTTCATTAAGTTTTATCAACTTAACTCCTTGTGTACTTCTGCCCATTGATGAGATATCACTGACTGCCATTCGAATTAAAACACCGCCAGTAGTAATAATCATTAAATCTTCTTCAGAGGTAACGGCTTTCATGGATACAAGTGGACCATTTTTATCCGTTATATTACATGTTTTAATCCCCTTGCCGCCTCTTCCTTGAATTCGATATTCGTCGGCAGATGTTCTTTTTCCAAATCCGTATTTTGTTACAATCAGGATTTCTGTATTTTCTTCTAATACTTCCATGCCAACAACTTCATCACTTTCAGAAAGCGAGATCCCTTTAACACCAGTAGCCGTTCTGCCCATTGATCGTACATCGGTTTCTGGGAAACGGATAAGTAAACCATTTTTTGTACCAATAATAATATCTTTTGACCCATCTGTTAATCGGACTGAAATTAATTCGTCTCCCTCTCTTAAATTCACAGCTATTAATCCGTTATTTCGAATATTAGCAAATGATGATAAAGGAGAACGTTTTGAAATCCCTTCTTTTGTAGTGAAAAATAAGAACCAATCATCTACAAATTCAGAAACAGGAATAATAGCATTTACCCACTCATCTTTCTCCACTCCAAGCAGATTAATAATTGGTATCCCTTTAGCTGTTCTGCTGAATTCAGGTATTTCATATCCTTTTAAACGATATACTTTCCCTTTGTTGGTGAAGAATAGAATAGTATCATGGGTGGATGTTGTACTTAATTGTTCAACAAAGTCATCATCATTTGTCCCCATTCCCTGTATTCCTCTTCCTCCGCGTTTTTGTGCACGATAAGTAGAAACAGGAAGACGCTTAATATAGCCGTTATGGGTTAGTGTAATAATAATATTTTCTTCAGGAATTAAATCTTCATCCTCTATATTTTCAATTCCGCCAGCCACAATCTCTGTACGGCGTTTATCATTAAAACGTTCTTTAACTTCCGATAGCTCTTCTCGAATAATTTCAAGAACTTTTTCTTCATCTGCTAAGATTGCTTTTAATTCTCCAATTAGTTCAATTAAAGATTTATATTCCTCTTCTATCTTTTCTCTCTCTAAACCGGTTAACCTTTGCAAACGCATATCTAAAATTGCCTGTGCTTGTTTTTCACTTAGATTAAAGTTCTCCATTAATCCTTGACGTGCAATATCAGTTGTTTGGGAACTGCGAATTAAACGGATCACTTCATCCAAATGATCTAATGCTATACGTAATCCTTCTAAAATATGAGCACGTGCTTCTGCTTTTCTTAATTCAAATTCTGTTCTTCTTCTTATTACTACTTTTTGATGATCTAAATAGTAAGAAAGACATTGTTTTAAATTAAGTACCTTTGGCTGCCCACCTACTAAGGCTAGTAAGTTTATCCCAAAGCTTGTCTGCATCGCTGTTTGTTTATATAAATTATTCAGCAATACATTTGCATTTGCATCTTTGCGCACTTCAATAACAATACGCATTCCATTGCGATCTGACTCATCTCTCAAATCGGTAATGCCATCTATCTTTTTATCACGTACCAATTCAGCAATTCTTTCAATTAACTTTGCTTTATTCACTTGGTAAGGAATTTCATTAACGATAATAACTTCTTTTCCGCTTGGCTTCGTCTCAATTTCTACTTTTGCTCTTACAATAATCGAACCGCGTCCAGTTTCGTAAGCTTTTCTTATACCGCTTCTTCCTAATATCATCCCGTATGTCGGAAAATCTGGTCCAGGTATAATTTCCATAAGCTCAGCAATAGAGATGTCCGGGTTCTTGCTCACAGCCAGAACTCCATCAATTACCTCTCCTAGTTGATGAGGCGGGATATTGGTTGCCATCCCTACAGCAATACCACTAGTTCCATTTACTAAAAGGTTTGGAAACCGAGAAGGCAAAACGACTGGTTCTTTTTCTTCCCCATCAAAATTCTCTTCATAATCAATTGTATCTTTATTAATGTCCCGAAGAAGCTCCATTGAGATTTTTGACATTCTTGCTTCTGTATAACGCATTGCCGCAGCAGAATCTCCATCAACAGAACCAAAGTTGCCGTGTCCATCAACTAACATATAACGATAGTTAAAATCCTGAGCCATACGAACCATTGTTTCATATACAGCACTATCACCATGTGGGTGGTATTTACCGATTACTTCCCCAACAATACGGGCAGATTTTTTGAATGGTTTATCAGAATGCATCCCTAGATCATGCATAGCATATAAAATACGTCTGTGAACAGGTTTTAGTCCGTCTCGTACATCTGGAAGAGCACGCGACACAATAACACTCATTGCATAATCTAAAAAAGAATCACGCATTTCTTTACTAATATTAATTTCTTGTATTTGAGAATTTGGCGTATCAGCCATGTAAAGGAACCTCCTTAAGAAAAGCGCAAGAAGCTAGAATTAATTCTAGCATCTTAAATAATCTTTCTTTTTTATAACCATTTATTTAAGTAAACAATCTTATTGTTTAGAAAAAAAGCATGAATTGCATTAAATATCTAAATTGGCATAGCTTGCATTTTCTTCAATAAAGTTTCTACGTGGTTCCACTTTATCGCCCATTAGCATTTCAAATGTTTCATCTGCTTCAATTGCATCATCTAGACTAACTTGAAGCAGCGCTCTTGTTGATGGATCCATTGTTGTTTCCCACAATTGGTCTGCATTCATTTCTCCCAACCCTTTATAACGTTGAATATTTGGTTTAGGAGAGGCTGGGAGTGATTTCATTATTTCATCCAGTTGTTTCTCATTATAAGCATATTCGATGCGTTTTCCTTGCTGTACTTTAAAAAGCGGCGGCTGTGCGATATAGATATAACCAGCCTCGACAATTTTCCTCATATAACGATAAAAGAATGTTAACAGCAATGTTCGAATATGTGCTCCATCCACGTCTGCATCTGTCATAATAACGACCTTATGGTATCGGGCTTTTGATAGATCGTAATCATCTCCAATCCCTGTACCTATTGCCGTAATCATGGATCTTACTTCATTATTAGAAAGTATTTTATCTAACCTTGCCTTTTCTACATTAAGAATTTTTCCTCTCAACGGCAAAATCGCTTGAAAATGACGATCTCTTCCTTGCTTCGCTGAACCGCCGGCTGAATCTCCCTCAACAATAAAAAGCTCGCTGATTTCCGGGTCTTTTGAAGAACAATCTGCCAATTTACCTGGTAAACTGGATACTTCTAAAGCACTCTTGCGTCGTGTTAATTCTCTAGCCTTTTTAGCTGCTATTCTAGCTCTTAATGCCATTTGACCTTTATCTACAATCTTTCGAGCAACTGTCGGTGTTTCCAATAGGAATTTTTCAAAATGATCAGCAAAAATAGTATCTGTAATAGCACGTACTTCAGAGTTTCCTAATTTTGTTTTTGTTTGTCCTTCAAACTGTGGATCTGGATGCTTAATGGATACTATAGCTACCAATCCTTCTCTTACATCTTCTCCTGAAAGATTGGGTTCAGCATCTTTTAACATGCCATTTTTTCTTGCATAATCATTAATAGCTCGTGTTAAAGCAGTTTTAAATCCAGATTCATGTGTACCGCCTTCATGCGTGTTAATATTATTCGCAAAGGAAAAAATATTTCCAGTATATCCGCCATTGTATTGCAGGGAGACTTCAATTGTAATCCCATCTTTTTCACCTTCAATATAGATAGGCTCTTCAAATAGCACATCTTTATTGCGATTTAAGTGCTCAATATAGGACTTAATACCACCTTCATAGTGATATTCTTTTCGTTTTTCCGTTCCTTCTCTTTTATCTTCAATAGTAATACGAATATTACGGTTTAAAAAGGCTAGTTCTCTGATTCTATTAGCCAGCGTTTCATAGTCGTATTCCAATGTTTCTCTAAATATTTCTCCGTCCGGTTTAAAACGAGTAATAGTACCAGTTGTGTCACTTTCACCGATTATTTTTAAATCTGCACTTGGTACACCTTTTTCGTATTTTTGGTAATATACATTTCCATCACGGTGAACATAAACTTCTAATTCTGTTGAAAGTGCATTAACAACCGAAGCACCTACACCATGCAAGCCTCCAGATACTTTATATCCGCCTCCGCCGAATTTTCCCCCAGCATGAAGTACTGTCATAATTACTTCAACAGCAGGTCTGCCCATTTTCTCTTGAATACCAACTGGAATCCCACGTCCATTATCTTTTACAGTAATACTATTGTCTTTTTCAATGATCACGTTTATTTCATCACAGTAGCCCGCCAACGCTTCATCAATACTGTTATCGACAATTTCCCATACTAAATGGTGTAGACCTTTCCCACTAGTAGAACCTATATACATACCCGGTCGTTTGCGGACTGCTTCTAATCCTTCTAAAACCTGTATTTGGCTTTCGTCGTAAGATTGTTGTTCAACTGGATTTTGTTCCATTGACATATTCGATCACCTAACTTTCCATTGACATACAAATTTAACTTTTTTATTTCAAAATGTACAGATTAATATTCCTGCACCATCAATTTATTTGATCTTTTTTTTAATGTATTTGAAGCAATAGGTGAAAAGTAAATAGCATCTTTTGTAATAACGATTGATTTATAAGAAACATTTTCTGTATGAACAATTGTTTTTTTATTTGTTTCTAAAAACTCATTCGTAATATCAGAAGAAGCCATTGTTTGTTTATCCAATATTGTAATAATATCAAAAGTCCTTACTAGTATATTTTCACCAATATGAACATACATGATTTCCACCTCAACCTTATTGAATCTTATGAATCTTTCCTGATTCCACACTAAAAGTTGAAGCTTCTTTTAATGTTTGATGATCGATTCCATCTACATTTGTCGTTGTTACAAATGTCTGCACTTTCCCCTGAATTGTATTTAATAAGTGGGATTGACGATAGTCATCTAATTCAGAAAGTACGTCATCTAACAAAAGAATTGGATACTCTCGAATTTCAGAATGTATCAATTCTATTTCAGCCATTTTTATCGATAATGCGGTTGTTCGCTGTTGTCCTTGTGAACCGAAAGTTTGCACATCTCTTCCGTTTACAAAAAAGAGCAAATCATCACGATGCGGTCCAAACAAGGTCAATCCCCGATCAATTTCCCGTTTTTTTAAACTGGAATACTTTTCTTCGTATACTTCCATCATTTTCGACAAATCTTGCTCTTCTGATACATCTACAGAGGGTTTATACTGAATTTTTAATGTTTCCAATCCTCTAGATATTCCTTTGTGGATAGGAACTGCCCAATTTTCTAATAAGTGAAGGAATTCATATCGTTTCGCGACAATTTTAGCTGCTGCTTGAATAAATTGTTCTGTTAAGATATCAAGCATTGTATCATCTGTTTGTTTTTTTGATTGCAATTGTTTTAAATAAGAATTCCGCTGCTGTAATATTTTTTGATATTGTCCCATATCATGTAAATATACTGGCGAAATTTGTCCAATCTCCATATCAATAAATCTCCGTCTGATTTGAGGACTTCCTTTTACTAGATTGAGATCCTCGGGGGCAAACATAACAACATTCATGTTCCCGATGTACTGGCTTAATTTGCGCTGTTCAATATGATTATACTTTGCCTTTTTTCCTTTTTTCGACACAATTAATTGCATGGGTAACTGCCCATGTGTTTTTTGTAATCTACCTTCTATTTTAGCATATTCTGTGTCCCAGCGAATAAGATCTTTATCGTTTGAGGTACGGTGGGACTTTGCCATTGCTAATACATAAATAGATTCCATCACATTGGTTTTTCCTTGTGCATTTTGACCTAAGATAACATTTACCTTATTTTCGAATTCCATTTCTAATTGCTCGTAATTTCGATAATTCCTTAAAAGCAACTGTTCAATAAACATATGGTTTCATCCTTTTTATATGGAAAAGGGGTTGGAGCTGCGCAAACTTTATTGAAAAAATCGAACAATGGTGCTCCACAGTTTGTTTTTCCCATTGTTAAATATGGATTTGCTTTGCTCTCGCCTCCTTTTAGGTTTGGCTCTGTTAAACTTGCCTGTTGATTTCCGTTCCAGGCGTTCGCTTTCCGCGGGCGGTCCGGGAGCCTCCTCGGCGCTATGCGCCTGTGGGGTCTCCCGCTGACTCGCTTTTCCCGCAGGAGTCTCACGCCTTCCACTCCAATCAACATAGTGCTAAAATCAACAATGAGCTTTAACATAGCCTTAGGTTTAAATCTGCCGACATTTCCATTTTAGAAGTTGGAGATGAAGAACTAGTCTCCGTGTGAGTTTTACAAAACAGTAAATTTGCCGAATGAAGGAATATCAACGATGTCTCCAGATCGAAGCTTTCTACCTCTTCTTTGATCTTGTTCACCATTGATAAACACTTCGTACTCACTAAGAAACCATTTTGCCATTCCACCTGATTGTATTATTTCTGCTGCTTTTAGGAATTGACCTAAAGTGATATATTCCGTAGCTATTTTAATTTGATTAGTCATTTTTTCACTCTTTCAAGTTTAATCGTATCTTTTTATTTTACTAAATATTTGTTGGATACACAAAGAAAACTGCAAGATTTCTATTTTTAGCGGCTAATTAGGAGGAAATTTGAATATTTTTATATAAAGGTGTGGATTTTTCTATTTGAAACCTTTTATTAGAATCCATTTTTCACTAGTAGTTGTTCAAGATGATGTCATACAGACAGTTTGATTAAAAACTTCTAAAACACTCTTTATGCCTAACTTGTAAGCATAAAGAGTATACAGATTTTAATAAGTTCTTACAGGAAGAATCAGCTGTAATGTAGAGTCATCATTCATTGGATGAATAACAAAGGGACGCATTGCACCAGTGAAACTAATTTTCACCTCTGTACCTTCCAACGCTTTTAATGCATCCATCATGTATTTAGCGCTAAATGAAATCTTTAACTCTTCCCCATTTATGGACTCGCTTACCAGCTCTTCAATTACTTTTCCAATTTCCGGTGTGAACGAAGATATTTCAATAACATCTTCCTCTAGTGTTGAAAACTTAACAACATTGTTTCGTCCTTCTCGAGCAAGCAATGAAGCTCGGTCAATTGCCTGTAAAAAT
Source organism: Niallia sp. 03133 (assembly GCF_052663225.1). Taxonomy (NCBI): domain Bacteria; kingdom Bacillati; phylum Bacillota; class Bacilli; order Caryophanales; family Bacillaceae; genus Niallia; species Niallia sp. 03133. The sequence continues at coordinate 342,860 of NZ_JBQTCY010000005.1, read as the reverse complement.
TCCTTGGAATTTACCACAATATCAGTTTTGCTTTCTGTTGGGATTAGACGATTCGTATCTGGATAGTTTCCTTCTAATAAACGAGAAAAGAAAAGAATATGTTTTGTTTTAAATAATACTTGATTTTCTGTGACTACTATTTCTACTTGTTCATTTTGATCATCTAATATCCGGTTCAACTCATTCAAACTCTTTCCTGGTATAACAATATTATAAGATTGATCCGCAACAGAATCTATTTTCGCTTTTCTCAATGCAAGACGATGACTATCTGTTGCAATACAGATTAAGTTATCGTTTTCCACTTTCCAGTTTACACCTGTCAATATCGGGCGTGTTTCTGAGGCGGACACTGCGAATACAGTTTGTTTGATAATGTGTTTAAGAAGATCTGATGGAATTTTAAATACATTTTGCTCTGAAATTTGAGGCAAATGAGGATAGTCTTCAGAGTCAAGGCCATTTAAATTAAATTCCGATTTGCCAGATCGAATAACCGTTTGTAAATTATCTACTTCAATTTCTACTTGATTGGTAGGAAGTTTTTTAACGATTTCACTAAAAAATTTCGCTTGAAGAACAATAGATCCTGGATTTTCCAATTGCACAATTTCTAAATCATTCTCTTCTTTTGGAATAAAGGATTCAATGGAAATATCAGAATCACTTCCTGTTAAAGTAACACCTTCTGCTGAGGCAACTATTTTAATCCCCGTTAATATTGGGATGGTTGTTCTGCTGGTAATTGCTTTCATAACATCCTGCACACTTTGGACAAGATAATCTTTTTGGATGATAAATTTCATCATTTAATCCTCCGATTCTTTTATTTCTAATAGCTTTATTTTAATAATTATTCTTTAAAAAAATAGTAGTAATAATAGTAGGGCCTGTTAATTTGTGGATAACTTGAATTTGTAAAGGAAACACAGTCTATCCACATGTGGATAGACTGTGTCTAAGTAGTAATAAGTTATACACAATATTCCATCTAAATTTTTAATGTTTCATTGATATCTTTTAATTGTTTTTGCAAAAGAGAATCAGCTGCTAGAAGTTTTGAAATTTTTTCGTGAGCATGAATGACCGTTGTATGATCTCTTCCGCCAAATTCTTCTCCAATTTTAGGCAAAGAAAAATCAGTTAGCTCTCTAGATAAATACATGGCAATTTGTCTTGGAAAAGCAATAGATTTTGTTCTCTTTTTTGCCTTAAAGTCTTCTAGTTTTATATTAAAATGCTCACCGACTACTTTTTGAATATCATGGATCGTAATAACTCTTGGTTTAGAACTTGGAACAATATCTTTTAAAGCTTCAGCAGCTAAATCTGCGTTTATATCTTTATTAATTAAAGAGGAATAAGCGACAACTCGAATAAGTGCACCCTCTAATTCACGAATATTCGTGTCAATTTGATTAGCAATATAAAGCATTACTTCATTTGGAATATCCAAACCGTCAGCTTTTGCTTTTTTTCTTAAAATAGCAATTCTTGTTTCTAAATCGGGAGGAGTAATATCGGTAATCAGTCCCCATTCAAAGCGTGAACGTAATCGATCCTCTAAAGTGGGAATTTCCTTCGGGGGCCGATCACTTGAAATAATAATCTGCTTACTTTCTTCATGCAAAGTATTAAAAGTATGAAAAAATTCTTCCTGAGTTGATTCTTTTCCCGCTAGGAATTGAATATCATCTATTAAAAGTACATCTACATTACGATATTTATCACGAAATTGAGCGCCTTTATTATCGCGGATGCTGTTAATAAATTCATTTGTAAATTTTTCAGATGATAAATAAACGACTTTGGCAGAAGGATTATGGTCTAAAACATAATGTCCTATTGCATGCATTAAGTGAGTCTTTCCGAGCCCGACTCCTCCATAAATAAAAAGAGGATTATATGCTTTAGCTGGTGCTTCTGCAACAGCCAATGATGCAGCATGAGCAAATCTGTTTCCTGAACCAATGACAAAAGTATCAAATATATATTTAGGGTTCAAGATTGTTTGCGGGAAATCTGGAGATTCTTCAGTCTTTTTTCGTTGTTTTGCAGAAATTTGCAGATCAAACTCTTCTTCTTTTTGATTATGAGGAATAATAAATTTTATACCAAGCTCTTCACCCGTTATTTCATAGAGAATTCCTGAAATAAGTTGGGAATATCGTTCTTCTAGCCAATCACGCGCAAATTCATTTGGAGCAGTAATGACTAAACTGTCTCCTTGTAAAGCGTGCGCCTTTGTAGATTTTAGCCATGTATCAAAACTAGGTTTACTTATTTTTTTTTCAATATTAACGAGAGCGCTGTTCCATAAATCCGCAATGTTTTCCAAGTAGTCCCCTCCTTTTCTATTTATTGGCGTGCTGAAAAGAACAGATTTTTTCATATAAGGAATCTGCAGTATATACTTATTCTTTTTTTGATGTGGAAAAATATATAATAAGGAAATAAAGTGATATTTCGACAGTATCCACCATTTGTGGACAACTTTCTTCAGGCATGTCTAATAACCTGTCCACAGCTTATCCACATTCTGTGGATAATGAAGTTATACACAGAAATTATTCAAATGTGAAAACAAAACTATAATATCAAAAATTCATAATAACTGCAATGGTTTTTCATAGCTTATCCACAAGCATAACATTCTGTTAATAAAAAATGTCCACAGTTTATGAGTTTGTTAAAAAGCTGTAAATAAGCATTGTGGATAGAGGAGAACGATGTCGAAATTTATCCACAGACCAAATTTGAGAGAATAAATATAGAGAGAATAACTTTTGAAAAAAATTTATTTTGGTGACAATAGAGTTAGAAAAGATGATAAAATTCCTAATATGAGTGAAAAAACATTTTTTATCTCAGTTGAAGTTCTTTTGACATACTAGTGCCGATGTCAAGAAAACAAGAAATGAAAGAGGCAATAAGAAATAAAAATAGGCTGAGCGTGAAAAAAGAATTTATGCAGGGACAAAAGAAAATAAATGAGTGGTTGACAATTAAACACCTAAGTTTATATAATTGTAAGGACTGTCTGTAACAGCTATTCCTCAGGGAGGTGTCATATAAAATGAAAAGAACTTTTCAACCAAATAAACGTAAAAGAAGTAAAGTTCACGGATTCCGCAGCCGTATGAGCAGTGCGAATGGGCGTAATGTTTTAGCTCGTCGTCGACGCAAAGGAAGAAAAGTATTATCAGCTTAGGCCACTGAAACGTCAGTGGTCTTTTTTCAATTAAGACAGGCAAAATGCAAAATACGGTAACAGAGCAGAAGCATCTTCTTCTTAAACTTATGACATATACTATTTTCTTAGAGGATTGATTGTATTTTTTCTTAATCCGAATTAACTTTAAATAAGATTAATTCGATCCAAAAATGCGAAATAAGAATGTAATATACATACGATAGATTCAAAAGGATGGAAGAATAGAAGGAGTTTATAAGTTGAAGAAAGAATTTAGAATAAAAAAAAATAAAGAGTTTCAACTAGTATTTAAAAATGGTCAATCTTTTGCCAATCGCCAGTTTGTTGTTTATAAACTTCCTAAAAAGGGTCAAGATCATTTCCGTATTGGTCTTTCTGTAAGCAAAAAGATTGGGAATGCTGTTGTAAGAAATAAAACGAAACGATATATAAGACAAGTGTTTTTAGAATTAGAGAATCTGCTCGATCAGGAAGCAGATTATGTCATTATTGCGAGAAAACCTGTTTCTGAAATGAATTATGAAGAAATATCCAAAAGTCTAAATCATGTATTAAAGGTTGCAAAAGTGATCAAAAAGAAGAAAACATAAAAAAAAATTGATAAAGCGTTTCCTATGTACAGAATAGTAAGATACAATTAATTCATCATTTATTTTCAAATCAAAATATAGGAGGATTTGACGGTTGAAAAAGAAATTATTTTTGCTAATTGGTCTTCTATTTTTAGTGGCCATTCTAACAGGATGTTCGGAGTTTAATAAGCCGATTACATCAGAGAGTGAAGGAATTTGGAATGAATATATCGTTTATCCATTATCACAGTTAATTATAAAAACTGCTGAATTTGCAGGAGGAAACTTTGGTCTTTCTATTATTATTGTAACTATTCTAGTCCGTTTAGTTATTTTGCCTTTAATGATTAAACAGACGAAGAATAGTAAAGCAATGCAGGCAATTCAGCCTGAAATGGAAAGTCTTAGAAAGAAATACAGCTCTAAAGATCAGAAAACACAGCAAAAACTTCAAGAAGAAACGATGAAGCTGTTTCAAGCAAATAATGTAAATCCTCTTGCAGGATGTTTTCCATTACTTGTGCAAATGCCAATTTTAATAGGATTTTACCATGCAATTTCCCGTACTAGAGAAATTGCTGCACATGAATTTTTATGGTTTAACCTAGGGCAGCCGGATCCTATTTATCTGTTGCCGATTCTTGCAGGTGTTACTACTTTTATCCAAACGAAAATGACAATGGCAGGTACTGCTGGTCAAAATCCGCAATTAGTTATGATGCAGTGGATTATGCCGGTTATGATTTTAGTATTTGCAGTTAATTTCCCTGCTGCACTTTCTTTATACTGGGTTGTCGGGAATATTTTTACTATTATCCAAACCTTTTTTATAAAAGGACCAGAAAAAAAACAGACTCTAGAAGCTAGTAACTCGGGAGGAGCAAAAAAGTGAGAGAAGTCACTGCTACAGGACAAACAGTCGAAGCAGCAGTAGAATCAGCTTTAGCTCAATTGAAAACAACAAAGAATCAGGCAGAGATTATTGTTGTTGACGAAGGAAAAAAAGGTTTTTTTGGTTTTGGAGCCCGTTCTGCTGTTGTTCATGTAAAAGTACGGATAAATCCAATTGATCAAGCAAAAGATTACTTATTAGATGTATGCAGCAATATGGGAGTTAACGTGGAGGTTGCTCTTCAGCAAAGCGGTAAAAATATTCTATTTCAATTATCCGGTGAAAAAATTGCGCTATTAATTGGAAAAAGAGGGCAGACACTAAATTCTTTACAATATTTAACGCAATTAGTGATTAATAAAGAAGCGGATCAATATTATAATTTAAAATTAGATGCGGAAGGCTATCGTACACGTCGAAAAGAAGCGTTAATTCAGCTTGCCGAACGGATGGCATATAAAGCAAAAAGGGCAGGAAAGGAATTTTCGCTTGAGCCAATGCCAGCAGAAGAAAGGAAAATTATTCATGCTGCATTGGTTTCTTTTAAAGGAATTAAAACGTATTCCTCAGGGGAACATGGCAATCGGCATATTATTATTTCACCTGTGAATGCAGAAAAAGGACAGCTCCAGCATAAATCTAAGAACAGATATAAGTAAATAAACGGTAGAACGCTTAAAGGAGAACATTCTCTTTTTTAAGCGTTTTTTTTTTATGATTAGGCTCTGTTAAATTTCATTGTTGATTTTTGAATGGTCAGGGAATCTACTCGCTTTCCGCGGACAAACAGCCAAGCCTCCTCGCTCGCCCCGCGGAAAGCGTGTGGTAAGCATCGGAAAACCGAACGAAAACCTCTGCTTTGTTGAATTGTCACTATCTATATTTTATAGCATTCACTTTTTCAGTGACCTCCGTACCCGTCTTGCGGGGTCTTACAGCCCGTTTTTTAAGCAGGAGTCTCGCAAATTCCCTTCCCAAAAACAACATTATCGTTTAACACTGCCTATGATTAAAAAATCTTGTGAATGAATAGTCCCAAAATGTATGGATTGTTTCTTTTTAAGAAGATTGGCTGTTTTAGTGCTTGTTTTATTGTTATTCACATGTGGATAAGATAGAATGGTATAAGGATAAAAAATTAATGTGGATAAGTGTGTATAATTTTTTCTTTTTAAATAGTTGTGGATATGTTAATCTAGAGTCTTGTAATAATGAAACGCTAGTTATGTCATGCTTTATATAGATTAAAGAAGTTAGAGAATAGAGGTGAAGAAAATGGATTTTGATACGATTGCTGCGATATCGACTCCAATGGGCGAGGGAGCGATTGCGATTGTTCGAGTTAGTGGACCGGATGCATTTATGATTGGAGATAAGCTTTTTCAAAGTATTAGTAGGAAGAAAATAAGTGAAGTGCCAAGTCATACAATTCATTACGGCCATATAATAGATCCAGAAACAGACGAATTAGTGGAAGAAGTAATGGTTTCTGTTATGAAGGGCCCGAAGACATTCACAAAAGAAGATATTATTGAAATAAACTGTCATGGTGGGATTGCTTCTGTAAATCGTCTTCTTCAACTGCTGGTAGTTCATGGAGCAAGGCTTGCAGAGCCGGGTGAGTTTACAAAAAGAGCATTTTTAAATGGTCGTATTGATTTATCACAAGCAGAAGCTGTAATGGATTTAATAAGAGCAAAAACGGACAGGGCAATGAATATGGCGCTGGGGCAAATGGAAGGAAGATTATCCAAGCTGATAAAAACACTAAGGCAGGAAATTCTGGAAACATTGGCTCAAGTAGAAGTGAACATAGATTACCCTGAATATGATGATGTTGAAGAAATGACACATCAAATGATGTTAAATAAATCAAGATTTGTTAAATCTGAAATAGAAAAACTATTGCAAACATCCCAGCAAGGGAAAATTCTTAGAGAAGGACTATCTACAGTAATTGTAGGAAGACCGAATGTAGGAAAATCTTCTTTGTTGAATACGTTAGTGCAGGAAAGTAAAGCAATTGTTACAGATATTCCTGGTACAACCAGAGATGTTATAGAAGAGTATGTAAATATTCGGGGAGTACCGCTTAGACTGGTAGATACTGCAGGAATTCGGGAAACAGAGGATATTGTTGAAAAAATTGGCGTGGAAAAGTCACGCCAAGTTTTAAAAGAGGCTGATTTAATTCTATTGGTATTAAATTATGCAGATGAACTGACAATTGAGGATATAAATTTATTTAAAGCAGTAGAAGGCATGGATTATATTGTAATAGTTAATAAAACTGATTTACCGCACAAAATAGATATGGATAGGGTTCGAGAATTAGCAAACAATCAAAAAATGGTGACAATTTCCTTATTAGAAGATAATGGTGTTAACCAATTAGAGGATGCAATATCTACACTGTTTTTTGAAGGAGCAATTGAAGCAAGCGATATAACCTATGTTTCAAATACAAGACATATATCTTTGCTTAATCAGGCGAAACAATCCATAAATGAAGCAATTTCAGGAGTGGAAATGGGAACTCCGATTGATATAGTGCAAATAGATTTAACAAGAACTTGGGAATTACTAGGGGAAATTATAGGCGATAGTGTCCATGAAAGTTTAATTGATCAATTATTTTCACAGTTTTGTCTTGGAAAATAATATTCAAATTAGTATGGTTCCAGCTTTTTAGAAAGAATAGAAATGAAATATAAGGAGGCAAGCATGATGCATTACGAAGCAGGTAGCTTTGATGTTATCGTAATTGGGGCAGGGCATGCCGGCTGTGAGGCAGGACTTGCATCGGCAAGACTAGGTGCAAAAACATTGATGTTAACCATTAACCTCGATATGGTTGCTTTTATGCCATGCAATCCATCGGTTGGTGGTCCAGCAAAAGGAATTGTTGTGAGAGAAATTGATGCCCTGGGTGGTGAAATGGGGAAAAACATCGATAAAACATATATTCAAATGAGAATGTTGAATACAGGGAAAGGCCCAGCTGTAAGAGCACTAAGAGCGCAAGCAGATAAATTCATGTATCAGCATGAAATGAAAAAAACATTAGAAAATGAACCAAACTTAACATTAATTCAAGGAATGGTAGAACAGTTAATTGTGGAAGACGGCATAGTAAAAGGGGTTGTAACAAAAACTGGTGCTGTTTTTACAGCAAAAACAGTTGTTGTGACAACAGGTACTTATCTTCGCGGAGAGATTATTCTTGGTGAATTAAAATATTCAAGCGGTCCGAATAATCAACAGCCATCCATTCGCTTATCAGAGCATTTGCAAGAATTAGGTTTTGATTTAGTTCGTTTTAAAACAGGAACTCCTCCTAGGGTAAATAGTCATTCCATTGATTATAGCAAAACAGAAATTCAGCCTGGCGATGATGTACCAAGAGCTTTTTCATACGAAACAACAAAATATATTACAGAACAGCTTCCATGCTGGTTAACCTATACAAATGAAACAACCCATCAAATTATCGATTCAAACTTACATCGTTCACCGATGTATTCTGGAATGATCAAAGGAACTGGACCACGCTATTGTCCATCCATTGAAGATAAAGTGGTCCGTTTTAATGATAAACCGAGACATCAAATCTTCTTAGAACCGGAAGGGAAAAATACGCAAGAGGTTTATGTGCAAGGACTTTCTACAAGTTTGCCGGAAGATGTTCAGCAGAAAATATTAAGAACAATCCCTGGTTTGGAAAAAGTACAAATGATGCGAGCTGGTTATGCCATTGAGTATGATGCAATTGTCCCTACGCAGCTGTGGCCGACATTAGAAACGAAAAAAATTCAAAATCTATATACTGCTGGCCAAATTAATGGAACATCTGGTTATGAAGAAGCGGCAGGACAAGGGCTGATGGCTGGAATAAATGCCGGTTTAAGAGCATTGAACAAAGATGAAGTCATTTTAAGCCGTTCTGATGCTTATATTGGCGTATTAATTGACGACTTAGTTACAAAAGGGACGAATGAACCATATCGTCTTCTAACATCCAGAGCAGAATATCGATTATTGCTTCGTCATGATAATGCAGATTTACGTTTAACAGATATTGGCGAAAAAATCGGATTGATCTCAAAAGAACGCTATGAAAAATTCTCAACGAAAAAACAGTTGATTGAGCAAGAAAAACAACGTTTAAAAGAGATTATTCTAAAGCCGAATGAACAAGTTCAAACGATAATAAAAGAGCAAGGCGGAAGTGAATTAAAAGACGGTATTCGAGCAGCGGATTTATTAAGAAGACCAGAAATGAACTATAGCCATATTCACTTATTAGCCCCTAGTGAACTTCCACTAACAGATGAAGTAATGGAACAGGTCGAAATACAGATAAAATATGAAGGGTATATCGAAAAATCCTTACAGCAAGTAGAGAGACTGAAAAAAATGGAAAACAAAAAAATACCGGAAAATATTGATTATGATGCGATTTCAAGTTTGGCAACAGAAGCAAAACAAAAGCTTAAAACTGTTCGTCCGTTATCTCTAGCTCAAGCATCAAGAATTTCAGGTGTTAATCCAGCAGATATTTCGATCCTTTTAGTCTATTTAGAACAAGGTCGCATAGCAAGAGTGTAAACAGCATTAATTTTGTATTGAAAGGGTTCAATCATGAATATAGAAAAATTTATTCAACTGCTTTCAGAAGAGGGAATCACCCTATCAGAAAGACAGCTGGAACAATTTGAGATGTACTTTCACACATTAGTTGAATGGAATGAAAAAATGAATCTTACTGCTATAACAGATAAAGAAGATGTGTACTTAAAACACTTTTTTGATTCTATTACGGCATCATTTTATTATGATCCATTGAAAGAGCCTGCGACTCTTTGTGATGTAGGTGCAGGAGCAGGATTTCCAAGCATTCCATTAAAAATTGTTTTTCCCCAATTAAAAGTAACAATAGTGGATTCTTTAATGAAGAGAATACATTTTTTAGAGCATTTAGCTAAGAAACTTCAGTTAGAGGATGTAGAATTTATACACGATCGTGCTGAAACATTTGGGAAAAAGAATGATTATCGGGAAAACTTTGACATTGTAACTGCTAGAGCAGTAGCAAGATTATCTGTCTTAAGCGAATTATGTTTGCCGCTTGTAAAGGTCGGAGGTACATTTGTAGCGATGAAAGCGGCAAGCGCAAAGGAAGAATTACAAGCAGGTCAAAAAGCAATTTCCATTCTAGGTGGAAAACTAGTGGATGCTCACTCTTTTGTTTTGCCAGAAGAAGAAAGCGAACGAAACATTTTGATTATCTCTAAAGAAAAACAGACACCAAAGAAATATCCGAGAAAACCAGGTACACCAAATAAAGAACCAATAGAATAAAATTCTTGCTTCTTCTCGAACTTATGTCCTAGCTTCTAGCAATAAGAAAATGGGGGCTATTGCCTAAGTGCAGGATAAAGAAAGAAGGAGCAAGATAAATGGTTCTTTTACCTACTTTGATCAGGAGCCTTACACTATCTATTTATTTAACTTGATTAAAGACAAAATGTAATTTGTAAGAATTTCAGACTGATCGAAATCGTTTGTATTTCCTGTGAACAACTAGAAAAGCTGTGTTTGTCGATAGTCTGCTATCGATCTTAATTAGACTATATCATTTTTCTTAACTACTATATAATATAACTATTAATGGCACATTCTATGAAAATTCGAGAAGTTTCTTATTATAATTAGTATATTTTGCAGGACATGCTATTCATTTTAGAGAATATGTAATAGGGAGTTTCGTAAAGGTGGTGCAGGGTGATGAAGCCTTCTTTCTCACGCTTTTTTGGCCTAGGCGAAAAGGAAGATCAATCAGAAGTAAGTCAAATTGGAGCAGAAGATGCTAATGAGGAGTTGGAGAAGTTGGGGAACAATGAGGAGATTAATAAAATTCCTATCAATCAAATTGTTCCAAACCGTTTTCAGCCAAGAACGGTATTTGATGATGAAAAAATTGAAGAATTATCAAGAACGATCCACACACATGGCATTATTCAACCAATTGTAGTCAGAGAGTTTGAAACGGATAAATATGAAATCATAGCTGGTGAAAGAAGATGGCGAGCTATGAAAAAATTGGGCTGGGAAGAAGTTCCTGCCATTATAAAAAATATGAGCGATACAGAAACAGCTTCTGTTGCGCTAATTGAAAATCTTCAAAGAGAAGAGCTTTCTCCAATTGAAGAAGCAATTGCTTACGGAAAATTATTGGAGCTACATAATTTAACGCAGGAAGCACTTGCACAAAGACTTGGAAAAGGTCAATCAACGGTTGCTAATAAATTACGATTATTAAAGCTCCCAGAAGAAATTCAGGATGCTTTATTAAATAAACACATTTCTGAACGACATGCACGTTCTATGATTCCATTAAAAGAAAAAGAAAAACAGCTGCGTCTTCTTCAGGAGATTATTGAAAAGAATTTGAATGTGAAGCAAACAGAAGAACGTGTTATAAAAATGCTCGAGCAATCGGAGGTTAAACCGAAGCCTAAACGCAGAGCTTTCAGCAAAGACATGCGTATTGCCGTTAATACTATTCGTCAATCTTTAACAATGGTCTCTGACAGCGGCATTAATTTAAATGCAGAAGAAGAAGAATTTGATGATTTTTATCAATTTACGATTAAAATACCGAAGAAGAAATCATAACTATTATATTACTAATCCTTTGTGAGAATATTAACCAATTTGTTTGGTTTTAATATCTCACATTTTTTCTTTCTAAAAGCTTTCATAAAATTCTCCCTTTTGAATCCTCTATTCCTAAAATTTGATGCAAATCATTTCCAATTTATACATATTTTAAATAGGACAGTGGCTATATAGTAGTTTTTTAAAACCTTGTTTTTTTAAGAGAGAAGAAAGTATAAGTTTTCTGAAGTCAGATAGCTGTCTAGCTCCAGCGCCTATTGCCTATCGAACTTCAGGTCTTCTCCCTACGATAAGTCAACATCGATTCGCTAACGCTCATCGTGTTTCCTTTATCTCAGTCGAAGCCCTTCCAGTTCGTACGGCAATGAGCAAGGCGCTTGCGCTTTTCTTACTTTAAATGGAATCAGTTTTTAGTAAAACTAGTAGAATCTATTCTATAAAAGCAAAAGATATCTTGTTTAAAATTTTTTAAGAAAAAACATTGCTTGAAAAAAAGACGATATTTAGAAGTTTTCATGATAAAATAATATACAGGATTGAGTATAGTGGCATTACGTCAGAAAAGAATGGATCGTTAACTATATAAGATCAAAAGAAATAGAAGAAAATTATATCTAGTAGGACTTAAATTTACAACACCCCATACAACTTTGCTGTTAAACGCGCCATATGGAAGTAGATTTTCCGCAATTGGGAATTTACTGTAATAGACGCTTTGTATGTTTTATTATGATTTTATGGTATTAAAGGTAGGTGACATCATGGGAAAAATAATAACGGTAGCTAACCAAAAAGGGGGAGTTGGAAAAACAACTACCTCGGTCAATCTTGGCTCTTGTTTAGCATATATCGGGAAAAAAGTATTATTAGTAGATATTGATCCACAAGGGAATGCAACGAGTGGAGTCGGAATTGAAAAAGCAGATGTAGACTATTGTGTTTATGATGTATTAGTAGATGATTTGGAGGCAAAGCAAGTAATAAAAGCTACAAATGTCGAAAACCTTCAAGTAATTCCGGCAACGATTCAGCTTGCTGGAGCGGAAATTGAACTAGTTTCTACCATTTCAAGAGAAGTCCGTTTAAAAAGAGCGCTTGAAGAAGTAAAAGATAACTATGATTATATACTAATTGATTGTCCGCCATCACTAGGACTGCTGACAATTAATGCGTTAACTGCATCAGATGCAGTATTAATACCAGTTCAATGTGAATATTATGCATTGGAAGGTTTAAGTCAGCTGCTGAATACAGTGAGACTTGTACAAAAACATTTGAATCATGAGTTGGCGATTGAAGGCGTTCTTTTAACTATGTTGGATGCACGCACAAATTTAGGGCTGCAGGTAATTGAAGAAGTGAAAAAATATTTTCAAGATAAAGTGTATAAAACCATTATTCCAAGAAATATACGTTTAAGTGAAGCTCCTAGCCATGGTGAACCGATCATTATTTATGATCCAAAGTCTCGTGGTGCTGAAGTTTATTTAGAATTGGCAAAGGAAGTGGTAACTAGTGGCTAAAGGATTAGGGAAAGGTCTTGATGCTTTTTTTCCAAGTATGAAGGTAGAGAAGGAAGAAGTTGTGAAAGAAATAAATATAAAAGAACTTCGACCAAACCCTTATCAGCCAAGAAAAGTCTTTGAGAAGGAAGCTATAGAAGAATTAAAAGCGTCTATTTTAGAACATGGAATATTGCAGCCAATCATTGTACGAAAAAGTATCAAAGGATTCGAAATTGTTGTTGGTGAACGTAGGTATCGTGCAGCAAAAGAAGCTAACTTAGCTGCAATTCCAGCAGTAGTTCGTGAACTGTCCGAACAACAAATGATGGAACTGGCTGTATTGGAAAATCTTCAAAGAGAGGATTTATCTCCAATTGAAGAAGCACATGCTTATCAAATGCTAATGAAAAAGTTGAAAATTACGCAAGAAGAACTTTCCAAGCGCCTAGGAAAAAGCAGACCTCATATCGCAAATCATGTACGATTATTATCATTGCCTAAGCCCATCCAAGACAATATATCACAAGGAACATTATCTATGGGCCATGGGAGAGCATTGTTAAGTTTAAAAAATAAAGACAAACTATCTTTAGTTGTAGAAAAAGTAATAAGTGAAGGATTAAACGTTCGTCAACTAGAACATTTAATTCAACAGATGAACGAAAATGTTTCACGTGAAACAAAAAACGAAAAAAAAATTGTCAAAAGCGTTTTTATAAAAGAGCAGGAATCTTATTTACGGGAAAGATTCGGTACTACTGTCCATATTAAACAAACAAAAAACAAGGGGAAAATAGAAATTGAGTTTTTCTCTGAAGATGATTTGGAAAGACTATTACAATTGTTTGCAATAGAAAATAATGAATAGGAAATGATTATGTTTTGAAATTTCATCACCCCATCAGTGGGAAAAATCATTCCCGCTGATGGTTGATATTTAACGTTTATTAGCAACTGTTGAAGCACGCTTACTTTTTTGTAAGGTGTATTTTTTTATCAATTCGTTTATTTTTATTCTTTTTTGGATGGTTTGTATAAACTGTTTAGTTATGGTGGTACATAATATTATGCTGTAAATACTACTTATATTTGTTTAAACTGGTCTTTCATTTACAGGGTACTCGGTTATATCAGATGCAGTCATATAGCGTAAACTAGTGTGATAAATACCTTTTGAAATCGTTTTAGCCATATTTAAAACTAAACTTAATCTAGTATTTTGCAATACTAAAAACTCCATAAATCCACTAATATTGACAATTCCTGTTATATGGATGTTTCCGACATGTGGTAATTCTTTATTGACTCCACTTCCTGGTTTAACGGGTCCATCACCAAGTTGAATGATGCCAATGCTCTTCATTCTTCCTAAACATGCATCAATCCCAATTATAAAAGGGTTTTTATGCATGGTATTTATTTCTTTTAATTTTTCCTCGAGGTTCAGTGCATGTATGGGGTCTTCTAAAGTACCGTAAACGTTAAAAGGAGCTATGTTCTTTTCACTTAATAAAGTGCCAATAAGTGGACCTAATGAATCACCAGTGGATCGATCTGTGCCAATGCAAACGAATACAATGGGCTGATTACATGTGGTTGGCGGCAAAAAGTTAGATAAAGAGTCTGCAAGTTTATAAGCTGCTAATTGTTCGTTATAAGCAATTCTGACCGGCAGTTCTTTTTTTTCAAAAAGATTGGAATATATGGTCATTAGATCTACTCCTTTATCACTTAAGACTAAAATCAAGGTTTTACAATCTACCTTTTTCCTTGATAGAATATTTTTATAAAGTGAACCTTCCATCAGTCGGGGCTTCATCCCTCACTGATGGAAGGTTGCGATCCACAGCATGTGGATCACACAAATGTTGCCACAGGAAGTGGCGACCTAAGTTTGTGTACCTCCCGGACCTTTACGGGCAGTTATGCCCCACCTAACTTCCTCGATTTCCCGGTATCTTGAGGTGGGGGTCTTACTGACCGTTAAGAGTGGGATGAAAAATATTCTTTAGGAATGGTCCTAGAATGATTATAGTAGTAACAGTATACGGAAATATTTAGCATTCTATACATAAACAGCAATAATTCCTTTAGAATAGGGGAAAAAGTTGGAGTAAACCTAATGTTAGTAAGCATTTAGTCATTCTTTATATAATTACTACAAAGTCTGCGGAAAACCTGTTAAAATAAATTTATTTTCTAATAATAAATCCTTTTTCTAAGCAAAAATAAGAAAATATCTTTATGGAAGTTAAAGGGGAATCTCCTTTCGACTATTCTTAAAGTCAATAAACAGGAAAGTTAAAAGAGGTGGAGAAATTGGAATCAATAGAAAAAAAAGTTACGTCTAGTATAGACAAGATTACAAATGAAAATATTTGGATCAATATAGGACAAGGCGCATTCAAGATAGTCATTATTCTACTGGTAAGCACCATCTTAATTAAATTAGGAAAATTAGCAATTAAAAATATATTTAAAGTACGTCCACATAACGCTATTCGAATAACGGAAAGGCGTGAAGCAACATTAGTTAAGCTTTTAGAAAATACTTTAACTTATGTAGTATATTTTATTTCAGCCATGACGATTCTATCTATTTTTGGTATAAATGTACAAGCCTTATTGGCCGGTGCCGGAATAGTTGGTTTGGCAGTAGGTTTTGGTGCCCAAAGTTTAGTGAAGGATATTATTACGGGGTTCTTCATTATATTTGAAGATCAATTCTCTGTAGGCGACTATGTCCGCGTTGGTTCATTTGAAGGGGTCGTAGAAGAAATCGGACTACGAACGACGAAAATAAAAAGCTATACCGGGGAAGTGAATATTTTGCCAAATGGTAGTATAGTGGAAGTAACAAATTTTTCCGTTAATAACAGTAGAGCCGTAGTAGATGTAAGCATCGCCTATCAAGGGGATATAAGCAGAGCGGAAAAAGTTATTGAAGAGCATTTGAAAACATTGGAAAATAAATATGAACAAATTGTTGGTACACCCGAGTTATTAGGTATTCAAAATATCCAGGCTGCAGAAGTAGTTCTTCGGGTAGTTGCCGAAACCCTCCCAGCTCAACAAGTTGGTGTTGCAAGACTTTTGAGAAAAGAAATAAAACAAGTATTAGATGAACATGGAATTGAAAGTCCTTATCCAAAATTAGTGATGTTTTCTAAACCGGAGAGTAGTAATTAGGAGGAAATATGGAGCCGAAAGAGTATGGAATAAATGACGTAGTGGAAATGAAAAAAGCGCATCCATGTGGAACAAATCGATGGAAAATAATCCGAATGGGAATGGATATTCGAATTAAATGCGAAGGATGCGACCATAGTGTCTTAATACCAAGGAAAGAATTTTCAAGAAAAATGAAGAAGGTATTGGTAAAGCATGAATCCTAATTCATGCTTTCAGACTGTAGACAAACGCTCCTTAAAAAGGAAGTTTGTTTACAGTTTTTTTATTTATCCCAATCTTAACGGGCAGTAAGCTCCCACCTCAAGATGCTGAGGAATCGAAGAAGCTAGGTGGGGGCTTACTGCCCGTTAAGGTCCGATAAGTTCAACTAACCATCTGACTGATGAAAAGGTTCACTTTATTTTTTTTTTAGATGGGGATGTTGATTTCCGCTTCAGGGGTTCGCTTTCCACGGGGCTACGCCTGGGCCGCTTCGTCGCTTCACTCCTGCAGGGTCTCGGACTGTCTCGCTAATCCCGTAGGAGTCTCACCCCTTCCACTCCGATCAACCGAACCGGTTTTTAATCTATTTTGTATAGAATTTTAAATAGATTGACTTTAAAATTTCATGTTTTTTCTAAAGGGTAAATTACAAGCATAAAGGAGGCGGCTACTTGTCTTTTTTATGGGTTGAATCTATAATTGTTAGAGGTTTATAAGTAAAATGAAATTACTTTCTAATGTTCGTAAAATTAGAAGGTTTATATAGGGGAGTGACAATATGGCATTAACAGCTGGAATAGTAGGATTGCCTAACGTTGGTAAATCAACATTGTTTAATGCAATCACACAAGCAGGAGCGGAATCAGCCAACTATCCGTTCTGTACAATAGATCCGAATGTTGGCATTGTAGAAGTGCCGGATCAACGTTTAAACAAATTAACAGAGTTAGTACAGCCTAAAAAAACAGTGCCAACTACTTTTGAATTTACAGATATTGCTGGAATTGTAAAAGGAGCAAGTAAAGGAGAAGGACTTGGCAATAAATTTTTATCGCATATTCGTGAAGTGGATGCAATATGTCAAGTGGTTCGTTGTTTTGCAGATGATAATATTACCCATGTATCTGGAAAAGTAGATCCAATATCTGATATTGAAACAATTAATTTAGAATTAATTCTTGCAGACTTAGAGTCTGTTGAAAAGAGAATTGGCCGCGTCGGAAAAATGGCGAAACAAAAAGATAAAGAAGCAATAGCTGAGCTGGAAGTATTAGATCAGCTGAAAGCAGCTTTTGAAGAAGAAAAGCCAGCAAGAACAGTAGAATTTTCGGAAGAACAGGCTAAAATTGCAAAAGGATTGCATCTTTTAACCATTAAACCAGTTTTGTATGTGGCAAATGTAGGAGAAGATGAAATTTCAGACGTTGAAAACAACGAATATGTGCAGCGTGTAAAAGAATTTGCTGCTAACGAAAATGCAGAAGTAATTGTTATTTGTGCAAAAATTGAAGAAGAAATTGCGGAGCTTGAAGGAGAAGAAAAAGCAATGTTCCTTGAAGAGTTAGGAATCGAGGAATCTGGCTTGGATCAGCTTATTCGTGCGGCTTATCATTTATTAGGATTAGCCACTTACTTTACCGCTGGTGTACAAGAAGTTCGTGCATGGACATTTGTACAAGGTATGAAGGCTCCTCAATGTGCAGGAATTATCCATTCTGATTTTGAAAGAGGCTTTATCCGAGCTGAAACGGTTTTTTACGATGATTTATTAGCGAGCGGCAACATGGTGGCTGCAAAAGAAGCTGGTAAAGTTCGATTAGAAGGAAAAGAATATCTTGTAAAAGATGGAGATATCATTCATTTCCGCTTTAACGTTTAATTAATAGAAAAGTTGCCCATTTGATGAAAGTGGGCAACTTTTTTAATTTAGATGAATGTCTAGCATCGACGTTGCAACAGGACGCTGCACAATTAGTCGATTTTCCCTTTCTGTGAACTAAATCGGCCAGTTCATACGGCAATGACCAAAGCGTCCTGCTCTTTTCTTATTTTTTACATTTAATTTATATTTCTTTAGTATAGACGTGGTACATTTTAAGGGATAAAGGTTTGTGATAAATGAAGGGAGCGATGCTTTTGAAAATCGCCATTTTTTCAGACACTTATTTTCCACAAGTGAACGGAGTGGCACAGACGTTAAAAAGGTTGACTAATCATTTTGAAAAACATGAAATATCATACCAAATATACTCTCCTGTTACCAATGAATCTTCTACATATCCTACCATTAATCAATTTCCCAGCCTTCCACTTTTTCTCTATCCTGAGTGTCGAACAGTCATTGTTAGTCCTAGAAAAATAGAAAATAATCTGCAGAAATTCAAGCCTGATCTTATCCATCTTGCCACACCTTATATGATGGGGCTATATGGTTTATTTGCTGCGAAAAAATTAAATATTCCGGTTGTTTCTTCCTATCATACACATTTTGACCAATATCTCAAATATTATCGAGCTGCCTGGTTAACTCCTTTACTTTGGAAGTATTTAAAGTGGTTCCACCATTCTACAGAAAGAATATTTGTGCCCAGTAAAGAAACGTTGGAAAAATTACAATCACAAGGATTTGATTCTTTAAAAATTTGGGGAAGAGGCATAGATTGTCAGCAATTTAAGCCAATAAAAAATGCAAGAGATTATATAAAAAACAAGTATCATATAAAAGAAAAATATATACTTTTATACGTAGGCAGATTGGCTCCAGAAAAAGATTTAAAAACATTATCTGCTATTATCGAGAAAATGCCAGTTAAGATCAATCAAAATATTCACTGGTTAATGGCGGGGGATGGACCAAATATGAAAGAATGGAAAGAAAAATCCATTGCTCAAAAAAATATTACGATGACTGGTTATATTAGAGGAGAAGAATTGGCGAGAATTTATGCAGGTGCCGACCTTTTTGTTTATCCTTCTTATACAGAAACATTTGGAAACGTAGTATTAGAATCCCTAGCATGTGGGACCCCTGCCATTGTGGCTGACGAAGGTGGCGTAGCAGAGATAGTGGAGGATAACAAAACTGGGATAATATGCAAAAAAGAAAATGCAGATGATTTTATCCATGCTATCAATTATTTCCTAATTAATGATGAGGAACGTTTAAAGATGGGAATGGAAGCTAGAACATATGCCTTAACTAAATCCTGGGATTTTATTTTGGATTGTTTATTAGTAGATTATAGGGAAATTATTGCATCTAATGTCATCATAAATAAGAAATTTGCGTAGACACAAAACTATTACAGAGACTCATGGTCCCCAACGTCTAAAAAAGAAATGTGGGCATGTCCTTCTTCTTTCCAATAAAAATGTTGTTATAATCACTATGTGTCATTGCTATTCTAAATGTTATATGATATAATTTTTCATTGTGAGTAATGTTTAATTGCTCCTTGCCCAAAGCGGGCCGTTTAGACCAAAAGGAGGTGAAAGTGATGAAAAAGTACGAAATTATGTACATCATCCGTCCAAATATTGAAGATGAAGCGAAAAAAGCTCTAGTTGAGCGTTTTAACGGGATCCTTACTGATAATGGAGCGGAAGTAGCTGAAGCGAAAGAGTGGGGTAAACGTCGTCTTGCATATGAAATCAATGATTTCCGTGACGGATATTACCAACTAGTAAAAGCGAACGCTGCACCAGTAGCTGTTGAAGAATTTTCTCGTTTAGCAAAAATCAGCGAAGATATCATTCGCCACATCGTAATTAAAGAAGAAGCTAAATAATTATTATAAATAAATTTTTGATGTGTTTCACGTGAAACGCGCAAGTAAGAAGGGAGTTGAGACTGATGATGAATCGTGTAGTTCTTGTTGGCCGTTTAACAAAGGATCCGGAGCTGCGATATACACCTAATGGAGTGGCTGTTGCATCTTTTACACTTGCAGTGAACCGTACTTTTACGAATCAGCAAGGAGAAAGGGAAGCAGATTTCATTAACTGTGTTATTTGGAGAAAGCCGGCTGAAAATGTTGCTAATTTCTTGAAAAAAGGAAGTTTAGCAGGAGTAGACGGGAGAATTCAAACCCGCAGCTATGAAGGACAAGACGGTAAACGAGTCTATGTTACAGAAGTTCAAGCGGAAAGTGTACAATTCCTTGAACCTAGAAACAGTTCTGGAAATAATAGAAATGACAACATGAATTATGGTGCTCCAAGAGAGCAGGATAATCCTTTTGGAGCCAATAATTATCAGAATCAGCGACCTCAAAATAACCGAAACAACCAAGATTATACACGAGTGGACGAAGATCCATTTGCAAATAGCGGTCAAATCGATATTTCAGATGATGATCTGCCATTCTAAAATTCTAAAATAAGAAGGAGGGAAATCTCATGGCAATGGGCGGACGCAGAGGTGGACGTGCTAAACGCCGTAAAGTTTGTTTCTTTACTGCTAACGGCATTACAAACATCGACTACAAAGATGTAGATCTTCTTAAAAAATTCATTTCAGAGCGTGGTAAAATTTTACCTCGTCGTGTAACTGGTACAAGTGCTAAATATCAACGTAAATTAACGATTGCTATTAAACGTGCACGTACTATGGCTTTACTACCATATGTAACTGGTGAATAATAAAACAGCAAAAAACACTCATTTTTAAAAAATGAGTGTTTTTTTATTAAAATTCCACTAACAGTAAACTCTGCTTGACTTGAAAAAAGGTTAGATAGCGGCATAAGAGCTTTCAGATAAGGAAAGATTGAATGCAGAGCGATAAGATAGTAGAATGTTTATATAGCAGAGGGGAAGGTGGAAATGAGGAAAACTAGAATAATAACGGAAGGTGCAGTACTATTATCTATTTACGCTATATTGCTCCTTATTACCCTATATATTCCGATTCTTAATAATGTAGCAAATTTTTTCTTAGCAGTGCCTTTTATTTTATTTAGAGGAAGATTTAATAGAAAAGCAACTGGTCTTTTTTTGATTGCTTCGATTTTTCTTTCTTTAATTGTAGGTTCCGTTTATGCTATTCCCTTAACCGTAATATATGGCATAACGGGGATTATTTTAGGGGATTATATGATAAGCAATAAAAGCAGAGTTCAAATGGTTTTAGTTGCATCTTTAGCATTTTTTATCAATCTTGTTTTATTCTATTGGATTTCTGTCTTCTTTTTTCAAGTAGATTATGTGGAGGAAACGTTTCAATTACTGAAGGAAGCAGTTGCACAAAGTGAATCCTTTATAAAAATAATTAATCAGAATGCTTCAAAAGAAGTAATTTCCCAATTAAATAATGCTGTCAAAATGCTTAAACTAATCTTCCCAAGCATTATGATGATAGGTTCGATATTGAATATACTAGCTATTCAAGCATTGTCTGTTCCGCTTATTAAGCGATTCGGCATACAAGCAGAGCCTTGGCAGCCTATTAGATTATGGAAATTGCCTCGTTACATACTATGGATTTTTTTAGTAGTAATAGGAGTTTCTTTTCTAATCCCCATGCAAACAGATACCATTGTTTATACTGTATTTGTTAATATTTTTTACATACTGCAATTATTGGTTGCTTTACAAGGCATATCCTTTCTTTACTTCCTATGCTTCCAATATAATGTGCCAAAGGGCATTGCTATCATTGCATCGATTTTTATGTTTCTAAATCCTTCCCTTTCTTTTCTATTAAGAGTATTAGGGATCATTGATTTAGGAACAGATTTTAGAAGGTTTTTCTATCGGAAACAAGTTAAGTAACGAAAATGATATTTTATTAGGAGTTGAAAATATTGCCTGCGTTTTTAGAAAAAGGATCAATTAGGTATCCATTAATTTGTTTAATTGGAATTACAATGATCCTTCTTGGTATCCTCTCCTATTATAATTGGCTTTTTTCCTTATTAGGGTTAGTATTCTCTGTTATTCCCTTTTACTTTATTTTAAGAATGGATATACAACAAAGGAAAGATACTGAGGAATATATAACCACCCTTTCCTACCGTGTAAAAAAGGTAGGGGAAGAGGCGTTAATGGAAATGCCAATAGGGATCATGCTGATAAATGATGAGTATTATATCGAGTGGACAAATCCCTTTTTAGCATCTTGTTTTACTGAGGATACCCTTGTAGGAAGATCATTATATGATGTAGCTGCATCTGTTATACCATTAATAAAGCAAGAAGTAGAAACAGAGATTATTACGCTGCATGAACGTAAATTTCGTGTCATTCATAAAAGAGAAGAACGTCTTCTTTATTTCTTTGATGTAACAGAGCAAACAGAAATTGAGAAATTATATGAAGATGAAAGAACAGCTATTGCTATTATTTTCCTAGATAATTATGATGATTTAACCCAGGGAATGGATGATCAAACAAGAAGCAGCTTGAATAACAGTGTGACATCCGTATTAAATAAATGGGCAACAGATAATGGTGTTCTATTAAAAAGAATATCTTCTGACCGGTTTATCGCGATTTTTAATGAACATATTCTGCAAAACCTTGAAAAGGGAAAGTTCACTATATTAGATGATGTAAGAGAAATGACATCAAAACAAAACGTTCCATTAACATTAAGCATAGGCGTCGGCTCAGGTGTTTCCTCATTGCCTGAGCTGGGGACTATTGCCCAATCCAGTCTTGATTTAGCCTTAGGAAGAGGCGGAGACCAAGTTGCGCTTAAGCAAACAAATGGAAAAGTAAAGTTTTATGGAGGCAAGACAAATCCCGTTGAAAAACGTACTAGGGTTAGAGCAAGGGTTATATCACATGCGCTGAAGGAATTAATTTTAGATAGTGACAAGGTAATTGTCATGGGGCATAAAAACCCTGATATGGATGCAATAGGTGCTGCTATTGGGATTCAAAAAGTTGCACAGATGAATCAAAAAGAGGGATTTATTGTTGTAAACTTTCAAGAGATTGATAATGGGGTAAAACGTCTTGTTGAGGAAATAAAAAAACAAGAAACGTTATTTAAAAAGTTTATTACCCCAGAACAGGCGCTGGAAATGGCGACGGAAGATACGTTGCTTGTAATTGTTGACACACATAAGCCTTCGTTGGTTATTGATGAAAGATTGCTTCATAAAATTGAACATGTTGTTGTAATAGACCATCATAGAAGAGCGGAAGAGTTTATTGAAAATCCACTGCTTGTTTATATGGAGCCTTATGCATCATCTACTGCAGAACTGGTGACCGAATTGCTAGAATATCAGCCGAAAAATGTTAAAATTGAAATGTTAGAAGCAACGGCGTTATTAGCAGGCATTATTGTAGATACGAAAAGCTTTACGCTGCGGACTGGCGCACGAACATTTGATGCGGCATCCTATTTAAGAGGGCAGGGAGCCGATACAGTCCTTGTACAAAAGTTTTTAAAAGAAGATATTGAAAACTATGTAAAAAGGGCTAAATTAATACAAAGTGTAAAGTTCTACAAACCTGGTATTGCTATTGCGAATGCTCAAAATAATGAAGTGTACGACGGTGTATTAATAGCTCAAACAGCAGATACATTACTTACAATGGACGGAATTATCGCGAGCTTTGTTATCTCCTATCGTGGAGATGGGCTTATAGGCATCAGCGCCCGTTCATTAGGGGATATAAATGTACAATTAATTATGGAAAGTCTGGAGGGCGGCGGTCATTTAACAAATGCGGCAACACAGCTGTCCAATACGACAATAGAAGAAGTGTTATCAAGGCTCGAGCATGCTATTGATGAATACTTTGAAGGGAGAAAATCGGAATGAAAGTAATTTTTCTAAAAGATGTTAAAGGAAAAGGAAAAAAAGGAGAAGTTAAAAATGTTGCGGATGGATACGCAAATAATTTTCTGCTGAAGCAAGGGCTGGCAGTAGAAGCAAATACAAGTGCAGTCAGCACATTAAATGCCCAAAAGAAAAAAGAAGAAAAATTAGCAGTTGAAGAGTTAAATGAAGCTAAGCAATTAAAAGAAACAATAGAGAAAATTACAGTTGAACTATCTGCAAAATCCGGTGAAGGCGGAAGATTATTTGGTTCCATTACAAGCAAACAAATTGCAGAGGAATTAAATAAAAAACACCAAATTAAGCTGGATAAACGCAAAATTGAATTATCAGATGCTATTCGTTCATTAGGCTATACAAAGGTTCCTGTTAAGCTTCACCAAGAAGTAACTGCAACGCTTAATGTACATGTAAAAGAATTAAGCTAATATTGGAAGTTCACTTTCTTCATAATAATGTTAAAATAGAATAGTTCCGAAAAAATGTGATGCAGGTAAAACTGGTCACATTTTTTCATTGCTTAGGAAATGATAAAAAAACTAGTTATGGAAAATGTTGAAGTGTAAGTATCCATGTCGATTAAGAAAAGCGCAAGCGCCCTTTTTCATCGACAGAATAAGCTGGACTGAATCGAGTGAGATAAAGGAAACACGAAGAGCGTAGCGATTCGATGTTGACTACGCAAGCGAGGTGAGGGAAGCGTTGAAGTCGATAGGGCGCTGGAGCTAGACACCCGTCAGACTTCAGAAATCTTATACTTTCTTATCTTTGGGCTAATACACTTGCGCTTTTCTGATATAGCCATGAATAATATAATGCTGCAAAAATAGATTGTCCTTTTCCTATAAAAGGAGGTTTTCTAGGATGAGTGAATTATTAACAGATCGAGTTCCACCGCAAAATATTGAAGCTGAACAAGCTGTTCTCGGAGCCATCTTTTTAGAGCCGCAAAGTTTAACAATGGCTTCTGAAATCCTTATACCGGAAGATTTTTACCGAGGATCACATCAGCGCATCTTCTCTGTCATGCTGAAGCTTAATGATCAAGGGAAAGCAGTGGATTTAATAACAGTAACAGAAGAATTGGCCGCAGGAAACAACTTGGAGGATACAGGAGGAGTCAGCTATTTAAGTGAGCTTGCTGGTTCTGTCCCGACTGCTGCCAATATTGAATATTACGCAAAAATCGTAGAAGAAAAATCTTTGCTTCGCAGATTAATTCGTACTGCAACTGGAATCGCGCAGGATGGATTTACCCGGGAAGACGAAGTGGAAGTTCTGCTCGGCGAAGCAGAAAAGAGCATATTAGAGGTAGCCCAGCGGAAGAATGCCGGGGCTTTTCATAATATAAAAGATGTATTGGTCCGCACATACGATAATATTGAGGAAATGCATAATCGCAGTGGGGATATTACGGGTATTGCAACAGGCTTTGAAGAGCTTGACAAGATGACAGCAGGATTTCAGCGAAATGATCTTATCATTGTTGGGGCCAGACCTTCTGTTGGTAAAACAGCATTTGCCTTAAATATTGCCCAAAATGTAGCTGTAAAAACACAGGAAAATGTAGCGATATTCAGTTTAGAGATGGGGGCTGAGCAGCTTGTTATGCGTATGCTTTGTGCAGAAGGAAATATTGACGCACAACGTCTTCGTACAGGCTCATTAACCGATGAGGATTGGGGCAAACTAACGATGGCTATGGGGAGTTTATCAAACGCAGGTATTTTTATTGATGATACTCCTGGGGTTAAAATTAACGATATACGTTCGAAATGCCGCCGATTAAAACAAGAGCATGGGTTGGGGATGATATTAATCGATTACTTGCAGTTAATTTTAGGGAGCGGCAGATCGGGAGAAAATAGACAACAGGAAGTTTCGGAAATTTCCCGTTCCTTAAAAGCCCTTGCCCGGGAACTGCAAGTCCCTGTCATCGCTTTATCACAGCTTTCCCGCGGCGTGGAGCAGCGTCAAGATAAACGTCCAATGATGTCAGATATCCGGGAATCAGGAAGTATTGAGCAGGATGCAGATATTGTTGCGTTTTTATATCGTGATGATTATTATGATAAAGAATCGGAAAGCAAAAATATTATTGAAATAATAATTGCCAAGCAGCGTAATGGTCCGACCGGCACGGTGCAGCTGGCATTTGTGAAAGAATACAATAAGTTTGTTAACTTGGAACGGCGTTTTGATGATGCGGGCATACCACCAGGGGCGTAGTTAAAGCGAAAGCATAGAGGAAGTTTTGTTGAAATAGCTGTAGAGCTTCCTCTTTGTATGTCCAAACAAAAACTTTAGTTGACTGAAAAGTTTGCAAATAGTATATAATCTACATGCTGCATCGAGTATATCACTATTCCAATAGAGCATTCACGAACATAAAATATATTTTTTATTTTGATTGTTCGTGTTTTGTTGACTTTCCCCTAAAAGTATTGATAAAATAGGAATGTTTGATTAAGCATATAAAATATGATAGTAACCTTTGGAGGTGCTCGGATAATGTCATCAGTAGTGGTGGTAGGAACACAGTGGGGAGACGAAGGAAAAGGTAAAATTACAGATTTTTTATCTGAAAATGCAGAAATGATCGCACGTTACCAAGGCGGAAATAATGCCGGACATACAATCAAGTTTAATGGTGAAACATATAAATTGCATTTAATTCCATCAGGGATTTTTTATAGTGATAAAATTTGTGTAGTGGGCAATGGCATGGTTGTTGACCCTAAAGCAATTATTACTGAATTAAAATACTTGCATGATCGTGGAGTGACAACAGATAATCTTAGAATTAGCAATCGTGCGCATGTTATCTTGCCATATCACTTAAAATTAGATGAAGTGGAAGAAGAAAGCAAAGGCGCCAATAAAATCGGTACGACGAAAAAAGGAATTGGACCGGCGTACATGGACAAAGCTGCAAGAATCGGTATTCGTATGGCAGACCTATTAGACAGAGAAGTTTTTGAAGAAAAGCTAGCTCGCAACTTATTAGAGAAAAACCGTCTATTAGAACGCATTTATGAAACAGAAGGCTTTAAAATAGAAGACATACTGGATGAGTACTATGAATATGGTCAACAAATTAAAAAGTATGTTTGTGATACATCTGTTGTATTAAATGATGCATTAGATGATGGCCGTCGTGTCCTTTTTGAAGGTGCACAAGGTGTTATGCTAGATATCGACCAAGGTACGTATCCATTTGTTACATCTTCCAACCCAGTCGCTGGCGGAGTAACAATTGGTTCAGGTGTTGGTCCATCAAAAATCAAGCATGTGGTGGGAGTATCAAAAGCTTATACAACACGAGTGGGAGACGGACCTTTCCCAACGGAATTAGATAATGAAATTGGGAATCAAATTCGTGAGGTTGGTCGTGAATATGGGACAACTACAGGCAGACCAAGACGTGTTGGCTGGTTTGACAGCGTTGTTGTTCGTCACGCACGCAGAGTTAGCGGAATAACAGATCTTTCTTTAAACTCCATTGATGTTTTAACGGGTATTGAAACATTAAGAATTTGTGTAGCATATAAGTATAACGGGGAAGTAATTGAAGAGTTTCCTGCAAGCTTAAAAGCACTTGCACAATGCGAGCCTGTGTATGAAGAGCTTCCAGGATGGACAGAAGATATAACTGGCTGTAAATCATTAAGCGATCTTCCAGCAAATGCTCGTCATTACTTAGAAAGAGTAGCACAGCTTACTGGAATTCCACTTTCTATTTTCTCTGTTGGACCAGACCGTTCACAAACAAACGTAGTTCATAGTCCTTGGAGACAAAACTAATCAAGTTGATAGAGTCTAAATAAGGGGCATATATCCCTTATTTAGACATTTTTTATCCCACTCTTAACGGGCAGTAAGGCCCCCACGATGGAAGTTTATTTTATGTGAATTGGAAGCAGCATTTCGCACAATTGCCAATCCAAAAAATAAATATTGAAATTTTTATAAAAAAATGAAAAAAGGTATTGCTTTTTATTTAAAATCTATGATAATATAAAAAGCGTCGCAAATGACATGTTTGTAAGAAAAAAACGAGCCATTAGCTCAGTTGGTAGAGCATCTGACTTTTAATCAGAGGGTCGGAGGTTCGAATCCTCCATGGCTCACCATTTTTATTATGGCCCATTGGTCAAGCGGTTAAGACACCGCCCTTTCACGGCGGTAACACGGGTTCGAATCCCGTATGGGTCACTTTAAAAATTTGGTCCGGTAGTTCAGTTGGTTAGAATGCCTGCCTGTCACGCAGGAGGTCGCGGGTTCGAGTCCCGTCCGGACCGCCATATTTTTTCCGATATGCACCAAGCATATTTTACATATATTTTTTTTCTTAAAAAGATAAAATAATAATATGGTTCAGTAGCTTAGTGGGTAGGGCACGACCCAAGAAGCGAAACATCAGCGAATTGATTTTTTAGCTTCATGAGAAAACATCGAAGAAAAAATCAGGTTGAAGGTTAAAGGCAGAACAATTAAAAAGAAAAAATATTATGATGGCTCAGTAGCTCAGTCGGTAGAGCAAAGGACTGAAAATCCTTGTGTCGGCGGTTCGATTCCGTCCTGAGCCACTCCTAAAAACGATTATGATGATTCATAGTTGTTTTTTTTTTGAAGAGAAAGAAAGTATAAGTTTTCTGAAGTCTGACAAGTGTCTAGCGCAAGCACCCTATCGACTTCAACGCTTCCCTCACCTCGCTTGCGTAGTCAACATCGAATCACTACGTTCTTCGTATTTCCTTTATCTCACTCGATTCAGTCCAGTCTTATTCTGTCGATGAGCAAGGGCGCTTGCGCTTTTCTTGCATGCAGCGATTTTTGCTGTATGTATACAATTTGATTACAAAATTAAGACAAAAGCATTTTTTGAATAATCATATGATAGAGTTAATAAGTTGGATATAATAATAGAGAAGCATCAAAATTTAATTCAATGATAATAGGCAGAAGAAATAAAATACTGAAGCCTTGCTAATCGTTTTATTTTACAAAAATGTTCCATTACTCTATGATAGAACAATCATCCAGTTTAAAGTGAAAAATAAGTTTTACTAATAGATCGGATTAAAGCATAAACAAAAGAAAAAATAACTTATAAAAACCCTCAATTTTGAGGGTTTTAAGTTGTAGATAAATGAATATTTCCAAATTTAGGAGTAAATAGAACTTAATTTTCACAAGAAGCATTCTTTGCAGGCTGTTATTGAGAAAAGAAAGCATTTATAGACTTCAGGAAACTTTCTAATTGGAGAGTTGTATAAAAAAAGCCCCCATATTTTTGGAGGCCACTGAAAAAGTGAATGCTGTAAAATATAGATAGTGACAATCCAAGCAGCCCAGGGGTTTTCGTTCGATTTTCGAGGCTTACCACACGCTTTCCGCGGGGCGAGGACCGAGCATCCTCGTAGCGACGCTACATTGGGGTCTCGCCTTTTGCGCTAATCTAAGCAGGAGTCGTGCGGATGCCTCTCCTAACCAACATTATGGGGGTGTCTTCAAATTCCCTACATCATTTTTATCATACTAAATTCAAGTATTTTACCTATAATTTATCTAATAAAACACTTTTTCAGTTGCCTCTATTTTGTGGCTTTTTTTGTTTTCACTTCGCCTATGAATTCGATAAAAAATAGGCTGAAATAAGCAGGCTGATGATTAATAGGAAAAAAAGTGAATATGTAAATATAAAATGGTAAAGTAGACAGTAGCAGGTAACAATAATAAACATAGTAAAATAGATATATTTAATATAAAGGAGCAAAATGGCATGAATAAAAAGATTCTAGTTGTAGATGACGAGAAACCGATTGCAGATATACTACAATTTAATTTAAAAAAAGAGGGTTTTGAAGTTTATTGTGCTTATGATGGGAATGCAGCCATTGAAAAAGTAGAAGAAATACAGCCGGATTTAGTTTTGCTTGATATCATGCTTCCACAAAGGGACGGAATGGAAGTTTGCAGAGAGATAAGAAAAAAATACGAAATGCCAATTATCATGCTGACCGCAAAAGATTCCGAAATTGATAAAGTACTTGGACTTGAGCTTGGAGCAGACGATTATGTAACGAAGCCGTTTAGTACGAGAGAATTAATCGCACGTGTTAAAGCTAATTTACGCAGACATCAACAAGTACCATCCTCTTTAGAGGAAGAAAATGAAACAAATGAAATAGAAGTAGGTTCTTTAATTATTCACCCGGATGCTTATATTGTGTCAAAAAGAGGGGAAATGATTGAACTGACACACCGCGAGTTTGAACTGCTTCATTATTTAGCGAAACATATTGGACAAGTCATGACACGTGAACATTTATTGCAGACAGTATGGGGCTATGATTATTATGGTGATGTGAGAACAGTGGATGTAACAGTAAGAAGGCTAAGAGAAAAAATAGAAGACAACCCTAGTCATCCTACATGGATTGTAACTAGACGGGGTGTAGGCTACTATTTAAGAAATCCTGAACAGGAGTAATCAGAAAGTGATGAAGAAAGTTAGTTTTTTTCGATCGATTCATTTAAAGCTCGTAATAATCATCGTACTTCTTATTCTCATTTCGATTCAAATAATTGGTGTTTATTTTGTAGGATCATTAGAAAATACATTAAAGGAAAACTTTGAAACATCCATTAAAGATAAAATGAATATTTTATCGATTTCTTTAGAAGAGCAATTTTCCAAAGAGCGTTCTGTTGAAAATGGGGATCCGACATTAGAGGATGATGTAAAAAGACTTTTAAGTGACGATAATGATTCGAGTGATATTCAAGAAATTAGAGTGCTTGATCGTAATTCCATTATTATCGGTACATCTGATCCAGAAAATCAAGACTTGGTAGGACAAAAAATGGTGGATGTACCAGTAAGACAAGCCTTATCCAATTCTTCCGCCACTCCTCCTGAACCTACACAAACGGCAGATGAGGATAACAAAAGAATTTCCATCTACATCACACCTATTAAACCTCAAGGAGGAGAAACGATAGGTGCGATCTATTTAGTTGGAAAGATTGAAACAGTATATGACTCAATGGGTGAAATCAATGAAATATTCCAAAGAGGTACGGTCATCACATTAGTAGTAACTGCTATTTTAGGTGTGCTGCTGGCAAGAACTATAACAAGGCCGATTTCAGATATGCAAAAACATGCTTTTGCATTATCAAAAGGGAATTTTTCCAGGAAAGTTAAAGTATATGGCTTTGATGAAATTGGACAGCTGGCAATCACCTTTAATAATTTAACGAAAAAACTGCAAGAGTCCCAGGCTACAACGGAAAGTGAACGGAGAAAGCTCTCCTCTGTTCTTTCTTATATGACAGATGGTGTAATTGCAACAGATAGACGAGGAAGAATTATCTTGATAAATGAACCTGCATCAAAAATGCTGGATGTTTCACGTGAAACAGTGTTATCTGAATCTATTATTAAGCTGCTAGGATTAGAAGAAAAGTATACGTTTGAAGAACTGCTGGAGGAAAGAGAATCCGTCATTTTAGATTACAGCACCCATTATGAACCATATATTCTCCGAGCGAATATATCTGTCATCCAGAAGGAAACAGGCTTTGTTAATGGTCTTATTACAGTGCTGCATGATATTACAGAGCAGGAAAAAATTGATATGGAAAGAAAAGAATTTGTTGCAAATGTATCTCATGAACTTCGCACACCATTAACAACAATGAGAAGCTACGTGGAAGCATTAGCAGAAGGTGCATGGAAGGATGAAGGATTAGCTCCTAATTTTTTAGAAGTAACACAAAATGAAACAGAAAGAATGATCCGTTTAGTGAATGATCTTCTTCAATTGTCTAAATTAGATAGTAGAGATTATCAGTTAAATAAGGAGCTGTTGGATTTTATTGTATTCTATAATCGCATTATTGACCGTTTTGAACTGACGAAAGAGCAAAATGTCACGTTTGAACGAAAGCTTCCAAAACATACTGCTTTTGTTGAAATTGATGAAGATAAATTAACACAAGTTTTGGATAATATTATTTCAAATGCGCTTAAATACTCTCCAGAAGGAGGAAAAGTAACCTTCTCGCTTAAAGAACAAGAGAAGCAGCTAATTGTCAGTGTTTCCGACAATGGTGTTGGGATTCCAAAAGAGAATTTAGAAAAAATATTTGAGCGATTTTATCGAGTGGATAAAGCAAGAACTCGAAAGCTTGGCGGTACAGGCCTTGGACTTGCTATTGCAAAAGAAATGGTCGAAGCGCACGGAGGAAAAATATGGGCAACGAGTAAAGAAGGAAAGGGAACAAAGGTATCTTTTACTCTTCCGTATATTCAATCTGAAGAGGATGATGATTGGGTATGACTTATGAAAGCATAAAAACAGTTATCTTATCGATTCTTGTGCTAATAAGCATATGCTTATACTATGTACTATGGACACACCAAGGAAATTACGAGAAATTAGATAAATCACCTACAATTGAGCCGGAGAAAATAGGTTTGTTAAAGCAAGACTATGATATTGTTGTACCAGATAAAATGTACCAGCACTTAAATGGACAGCATTATGGTACGATGTCTTCAAAAGAAATAAATGATACAGTTAATACGATTAAAAAATGGGATTTTAAAAACATAAAAAAATTAAATATTTCTTCAGCATCCTCCTTTATCCGAGAACAAAGTCATAGTATGGAGATTCGATTTCCTGCAGATGTACCATTTAGTTTATATAAAAGTTTTTTAAATATAAAAGAAAACAATATTTTTGATTTTGATACTATTCTTATTTCATATGATCTCTCTTCTAATAAAGAGGGACTCGTTTATTTTGTTTCAAGAGCAAGTGGCAAGGTATATAGCAGCACTGTATCCGCATCTCAAATTAATGGTATAAAAAAAATCACCAACCATGTGACGGAAGAGAATACGGTTTATGCTCCGTATTTTCCCTATATAGTTTCAACCAATAATATTCTTTATTTGCCGATAAATGAAACGGTAGTGGAAAATTATAAATATTTATATAAAACCATTGATTCTTCTAAATTAAAAAGAGCTCTTTTCAGATATCCTAGTCTCGTGCAGAAAAGTTTGGTTGCCAATCGGGAAGAATTTACCGATGATACAGGTTTATTGCGGATTGATAAAGATACACATGTGGTTTCTTACTTAAAGCCATCTGGAATGCAGACAAGTGAAACAATGAATAATCAATTGATTCAAAATAGTATTAACTACGTGAATCAGCATGGCGGCTGGATAAGCCAATATCGCTATATCGGCAAAAGTGAAAGCATGCATAAAGTATTGTTTCGATTATATAATCCTGCTGGATATCCTGTTTTTAATTTAGATAATAAAGTATCAGAAATTCAAGTAATATGGGCAAACAATGATGTGAAAAACTTTATGACAAGCAATATAGATCCATTTGACGCAC
The DNA here is from genome assembly GCF_052663225.1 of Niallia sp. 03133. Classification (NCBI taxonomy): domain Bacteria; kingdom Bacillati; phylum Bacillota; class Bacilli; order Caryophanales; family Bacillaceae; genus Niallia; species Niallia sp. 03133. Next base: position 309,595 of record NZ_JBQTCY010000005.1, on the reverse strand, counting down.
AGATTGATTCTTCTGAAACCACGTTAATAACAGGAGAAGAGGTTCGACTTGGCCTAGAGAAAAGCATAAAAGATTATAAAAAAGAAAAGCTGCAGGATATTGTTATTGGATATGAAATGGTAGTCGAATCCCAATCCCTCGTTAATTTGATACCTTGCTGGTATTATAAATATAACGATGGATGGTATCAGTGGAAATCAAGCAATGTAGGAGGCAAAGAAATTGGATTGGAGTAAAATAAAAACCATTTTTATTATTGCTTTTTTTGTTCTTGATATCTACTTGATTTATGAATATACAGATATAAAAAAATCTCAATCTACAACTAATAGGGAAGAAGAACCTGTCGAAAATACATTAGCTTATTGGGGTATTACGTACGATGCGAGCAAGTTTCCAAAAGAGTTGAAAAAGGGTCACTATATATCAGCCAAATCGAAAACATTCAGCTATGATGAAGTGAAACAGCTGGAAAAAGAAATTTTAAAAGGACAAACGGTCAGTATTTCGGAAAGCAATATATTGAAGTCTGAATTGGAAAAACCTTTAGCACTGAAAGGTACTTTTAAACCAGAGGATTTAACTGCGTTTATTCAAAAACATATATGGCATGGTGACCAATACCGTTTTTGGGAGAAAACAGGCAATACGATTACGTTTTATCAGATATATGATGGGAAAATACTGTATCAAAATGTTAATGGAAAATTGACTTTTCATTTAAATGAACAAAATAAAGTGGTTTCCTATCAGCAGACATTTCTGGAGGGTTTTAAGGAAGTAGAAAAGCAAGAAACGCTGACCCGGCCTGTTGATGCCATTTATCTACTGTTTAAAAATACTTATATTAAATCAGAAGCAGAAATAAAGAATGTAGAGATGGGATATTATTCTCAGCAGTTTTCTTCTACACAACTGCTGTCACCGACATGGCGGGTTATTGTAAATAGCGGGGAAAACCTATTTATTAAAGCATTTGAATCAGACAGTCAAATTTATTCATCGATTAATGAAGAAAGCAAATTGGAGTGAGAGAAATGCATTTTAGTGTTCTCGCTAGTGGGAGTACGGGAAATGCAATTTATGTGGAAAGTGGGGAATATTCATTTTTAGTCGATGCTGGATTAAGCGGCAAGCAAATGGAGCTATTATTTCAGCAAATTGACCGGAAAATGGATAAGTTAACAGGACTTTTAGTAACCCATGAGCACAGCGACCATATTAAAGGGGTTGGAATTGTTGCTCGTAAATATAAATTGCCTATATACGCAAATGAAAAAACCTGGGAAGCCATGAATCCTTTAATCGGAGAAATTCCGTTGGAACAGAAATTCCATTTCGATATGGAAACCGTAAAATCATTTGGAGATCTTTCTATTGAATCATTTGGTGTATCGCATGATGCTGCAGAGCCGATGTTTTATATTTTTCATGAAGGAGAAAAAAAACTTGTCCTTGTAACAGATACAGGATATGTGAGCGACCGGATGAAAGGCATCATCCGAAATGCGGATTCCTATGTATTTGAAAGCAATCACGATGTACAAATGCTGCGAATGGGAAGATACCCATGGAATATTAAAAGACGGATATTAAGCGATGTTGGACATGTATCCAATGAAGATGCGGCCATCGCCATGAGCGAAGTAATCGGCGATCGGACAAAACGCATTTATTTAGCTCATCTTAGCCAAGATAACAATATAAAAGATTTGGCAAGAATGTCTGTGTCACAGACATTGGAAGGAAAGGGAATTGTCCTTCATGATGGGCTGTCCTTATATGATACAGACCCGAAAATTCCAACGATATTGACCGCTATTTAAGTTTAATAACACATCAACCGAGACGATTGGATAGCATCCTTTCGTCTTTTATTATTGAAAAAGGGAGACATGCTATATTCCTGTTTATTTTTAATAAAAAAAGGAAAAATAGTAAAGAACTTATTCCGTTGAAAGGACATACTAGGAGATAAGATAGTTAGACAGAAAGGAATGATGTGAATGCCATTTAGTGATTACGATGATGACAATCGAAGGGAAAAACCAGTAAAACGCAGGGGCGGCTATTTCTTTACCGGACTGATTGGCGCCATTATAGGAGCACTGCTTGTACTTTTATTAATTCCTACATTATCAGCTTACGGCATCCTTCCATATGGGGAGGATAAAGTAGATGATACCATTACAACTACTGAAAATGGAACAAAAAATGTTTCCTTAGATGTGGATACAGATGTTACAAAGGCGGTGGAAAAATCAGCTGGTGCAGTAGTCGGCATCAGTAATTTACAGTCATCAAACTTTTGGGAAGATACAAGTGCACAAGAAGCAGGGACAGGATCGGGAGTCATTTATAAAAAAAGCGGCGAAAAAGCTTTTATTGTGACAAACAACCATGTAGTCGAGGGTGCTTCAGAGTTGGAAGTAACATTGGCAGATGGGAAAAAAATAAGTGCAAAGCTTGTTGGGAGCGATGTATGGACAGATCTAGCGGTTGTTGAAGTAAGTGCAAAAGAGGTCAGCAATACAGCAGAATTTGGCGATTCTGACGCGTTAAAAACAGGCGAACCCGTTATTGCAATCGGCAATCCTCTTGGCATTACGTTCTCCGGTTCTGTTACACAAGGAATTGTGTCAGGATTGCAGCGAACCATTCCTGTAGATATTAATCAAGATGGTGTAGAGGATTGGCAGTCAGAGGTTATTCAAACGGATGCAGCCATTAACCCAGGAAACAGCGGCGGTGCACTTGTTAATATAGCAGGACAGCTTATCGGCATTAATAGCATGAAAATTGCCCAATCCTCCGTAGAAGGCATTGGACTTGCCATTCCCATTAATTCGGCAGAACCAATCATCTCGGATTTAGAGCAATATGGGGAAGTAAAAAGACCATATATGGGAGTAGAACTTCAATCCGTCAGTGATATTCCAGGCTATTATCAAAAAGAAGCATTAAAGCTGCCGGATGATGTGACTACTGGAATAGCAATTAAAGATGTAACCCGTAATTCCCCTGCACAAAAAGCCGGCTTAAAGGAATTAGACGTTATTGTAGAGTTGGACGGACAAAAAATGGGCGACTTAATTGATTTGCGCAAGCATCTTTATGAAAAGAAAAAAATTGGTGACACATTAACAATTAAATATTATCGTGAAGGAAAGCTGCAAACGACAGAATTAAAGCTTACGGAAGATAAGATGTAATGTTGAACCAGGAAGGAAAATCGCCTTCCTGGTTTTTTCGGTTTTATCCCACTCTTAACGGGCAGTAAAACCCCAACCTCGGGGATGCTGAGGAATCGAAGAAGCTAGGTGGGGGATAACTTCCCGTAAAGGTCCGATAAGTTCAACTAACCATCAGTGGGGGATGAAGACCCCACTGATGGTTAGTTGAACTTTATAATAATTTTTAAAAAAGTATGAAACGGGAATACTGGCGATTATATAAGAATTTTTTCATGGAATAGTTGAAGTTTTTATCTAGAATGATAAGATGAAGTGTGGATAAGTGGAATAATAGAAGAAAATAACGTTATCCACAGAATAAATAGAAAAATGAAAACATTGCCATGAAAAAAGGAGCAGAAAAATGATTTATAGTTGTGAAGAACATATAGATATAGCAATAGATACAGTCGTAAATGAGCATGAAACATTTCCGATTCTAGAGAAAATTCCAGAGGATAAAAAGTTATCAACAACCTGTGAATATTGTAAAAATACTGCAATATATATGGTGGCAAACAAGTGATCGCCCACTATATGTGGATTAAAAATGTGGATATGTGGATAAGTTTTGTGGATATGTTGTTCGTAAAGTGAGGAATACATGTGAATATCTCAATAATAACTGTTGGAAAGTTAAAAGAGAAATATTTAAAACAAGGAATAGAGGAATACACGAAACGGCTTTCAAGCTATTCTAAAATAGAAATTATCGAGGTTCCTGACGAAAAAGCACCAGAGATTTTAAGTGATGCCGAAATGGAACAAGTGAAGAAAAAAGAGGGTGAAAGAATCCTAGCAAAAGTTGCACTGGATGCTCATGTCATCGCCCTAGCCATCGAAGGAAAACAAAAATCCTCCGAAGAGCTGGCAGATACATTGGACAAACTCGCTACATACGGAAAAAGCAAAATAGCCTTTATAATTGGCGGATCCCTCGGACTAAGCGACGAAGTGCTAAACCGGGCAAATGATAAACTTTCTTTTAGCAAAATGACCTTTCCGCATCAGTTGATGAGGTTGATATTGGTGGAGCAGGTGTATCGGGCGTTTCGGATTAATCGGGGGGAACCGTATCATAAGTAAGCACATAGTTTGTTGAAGAAGAAACATCAAAGAATAATTCAATATCTTTGATGTTTCTTTTACTAGGGGAATTACCTTTATTGACAGTAATCTTATTAATAATGGAGTGTAGGAAATCCTTTTGTTGTTCTGGGGGTAGAGTAGGTAATATTTTAGAAAATGCACTTAACACATTAGAAACTTGCTCAAAGGAGATTTCCTTAATTGTAGGTTTATTTAGTTCAAATTCTAAATATTTCTTCTGCTCTAATAGTTCATTTTGTTTTATCTCTAGTTCTTCCAATCTTTTTAATATGACCTTTGGAAAGGAATCTTTTGTTTCAATGATAGTCATTAATTTTTGAATACTCTTTTCATTATCACGAATTGATTTGTTTATGTAATTTAGGTTGTTTTGTATTGGCTCTTTATGACTTTTGATTTCTTTATTAACTCTCCCTACAATTTCTTTTAATACAGAGGGTTTAGATGTTAGTTCTTCAATTTTTTTAAAAACATATTCTTCGGCAATATCAGCATTTACTAAATGCGATTTACATACACTGCTACCCTTATAATGGAAATTTCCACATTGATAATAACGAATGTATTCATTACCATTCTTGTTTTTCTTGGATTTGTGTCCTATCATTCCCTGTCCACAATATTGGCATCTTAACAATGTTGTTAATGGGAAAGTACCAGTAAATGTTTTAGCAGGTTTATGTGATTTCTGAATTAATATGGATTTAGTTTTTTCCCAAATATCTTCGCTAATAATAGGTTTATGTTCACCTTTAACAATGACAGGGGTTTTATTTGTTCCTTTTCTTCTTTTTTCATTCCAATTCTCAACTTGATTAAATCGGATAAATCCAGCGTAACAAGGATTAGTAATAATTGTTCTTACAGAATTTATTGAGAATGCTTTATTACGTTTTGTTTTGTAACCTTCGTGATTTAATGTATTTGCAATTGCTTTATACCCTTTGCCACTTATATATAAATCAAAGATATATCTAACAAGGTTAGCTTCTTCTTCAATAATTATCAATTCTTTATCTTTAGAAGCATAACCTAGCATACTTCCCCCATTCCATTTTCCTTCTTTGGCTCTTTGGGTCATACCTAATTTTACATTGTCTACAATTGTGTTTCTTTCTAGTTCGGCAACTGCCCCCATCATTTGTAAAGCAAATTTCCCCATTGGGGTTTCTGTTTCAAAATTTTCGCTATAAGAGCGAAATATAACATTATTTTTATGTAATTCTTCAACAATCTTTAATAAGTCGATTGTATTTCGTGCTAAGCGTGATATTTTCCAAACAATAACTTCGTTAAATTTCCCCTTTTTGGCATCCTCTAATAGTCTTTTTAGTCCATTTCTTCCATTAATTGATTTACCACTAATACCTTTATCAATATATTCTTCAACGATTGTTTTCCCTAACATTTCACAATGATTTCTTAAAGTATTAAGTTGTGCTTCAATAGAATAACCGTTTTCTGCTTGGTCTTCTGTAGAAACTCGTACATATAATGCTACTTTTGTTTTCATATGTATCATTCCTCCTCAAATGAATTAATTATTTTTTCCGTCATTAGCTTTTTGCAATCTTTCATTGTATTCGAGAAAATTAATTGCATTTCCATATAATTGAATTTAGAAAAGTCGTTTTCAAAAAGTGTAAAAAGTAAATCGGCTTTTTCTTCGCTTTTCAGTAGTTCTATAAGATTGCTAAGAATCATGTCTGCTCTTGAATTATCATAACGCCCAAGCGTTTCTAAATGATTATCAACTAATTGTAAAAATAATTTCCTTTTCCTTTCAATTTGCTCAAATTTTTTACTGTAATAACCAGAATTGATTTTCCATGACAGTTCTTTATCTAGTTTTACAGCTAATTCTAATTCAGCTTGCTTTTCCTCCTTTGACTGTATTCCATAAAAATTTAACATTCTTTCGGCATTTTCCTTATTTAAACCTAGTTCTAACAATATCTGTAAACATGTATCATATGAAGGATTTTTAATTAATTCCCGTTCCAATTGAGATACATAAGTTACTGCTTTCCCTACTTTTTGTGATAATTCTTTCGATGGAATACCAACATGTTTTCTTAGCTTTTTCAATTCTTGCCCAAAGCTAGTTTCATTCATTTTTTTCTCACTCCTTTAATGATGTAATTGAATTGTAGCATATAGGTAGCATATAAGTCAAGTATAAAAGTAGCATACTATTGAAAATATGCTACTAATATGCTACAATGTGTTTACAAGTTACAAAAGGGGGTGTTACCAAATGAAAAAGGAAACAAATTTTGAGTTGTTTTTAGATAAGCTTTCAACCATTGTTTTAGACTTACTTCCTAAGAGTGAATCAGTTAAACAAAGTGAAACAAAAGAAAAGCCGGTAAAAGAAATTGAGGTAGCATAAGTAGTATGATTTCTTATAACATACAGAAAACTTTATTGAATTTAAGAAAGGAAAGGAGCATCTACTTGTTTGATACAGTAAGAATGAGGTTAGCAGATATACATATTGAGAAAGAAACATTTAGAAACATAGGTAATGTAAAAACAACCACATATTATGATAGTGAAACAGGCGTATTGAATGACCGATACATATTGAAACATGAAGAATTTCCATACATAGTTTATTACTCCAATACCAAAAGCTTAATAATCCAACTATCTATTCCCAAATTTCTATATGGAGAAAATATTAGTGTAATTAATAAAGGTGACATAAAGTCTTTTTGGGAAAGGTTTGAGCAGAGATTAAAGGTATTATTAGGAATTGTTGTGGAAAGGTCAAAATGGATTGTACAAAGAGTTGACGTTTGTTGGAACTTTAAAGTAGGAAACAAGGTAAGCGATTACATAAAATATTTAGGTACAAAGAGGTTACCTTACAAAAGTACAAACTGTATTAATCAAAGTGAAACAGTAATTTACAAAAATAAGAGTAGTAGAATTATGTTTTATGATAAACAGAAGGAATGCAAGGTAAATAAACAGCCAGAGGATATTATTTCAAGGGCAGAAGGGGTATTAAGAATGGAAATTAGTCCATCATATAAAAACATACAGGAAATATACTCTGATAGGAAAGCAATTGATGTATTAACCGTTAATTTCTTTAAATTAATTACTCAAAGAGTATTGGAGCAAATTTCTTTTAGTGAATCAAGGTTAAATATCATGAATCTTTCTTATGATTGGTTATTGAATCGGAAGATAAATAGAGTTGAATCAATTATAGGATTTAATGCAATAAGAAATTTTATTGGAGATACAATGACTAAAGAAATATATGGGTCAACCTATTATGCAAGAAAAAAATGGGTTGATGAAATTGGTTTCCTAGAATTTAATCAGTTAAGTGACTTGGTTATTGATTATTGCAGTCTAGAATAAAAGAAAGATTTTATACATAATGGACAAAACATTTAACCACGCAATCCCTATTAAATATTCCACGTATGAAACATAAGAAAATCCTCTTAAATAACATACTTTTGAGGTGTGAACAAATTCAAAACATTATCCTAAAGGTACTAAAGACTTATAGCAACTATTGAAACAATAAGTTTAATCAAACCAAAAAGTCCTCTTTACAAGGGGTTTTTGGTAAAACTAGTGTTTCACTCCCACACTCCTGTTAAATATTTATACCGTGTGATTCCTTTGAAAAACCTGTCAATTGAGATAGTTTTTACGTGCGAAATAATTCTATTGACAGGTGCTATACTTTAAATTGGAGTTTTAAATAAAATTTTTTCAAAATCACAACTTTTAGTTAGCTTATACGTCTAAGTATTGAACTTTCAAGAAAGGAGGAAGAAAATTTGTCGAAGTATAAAAAAGATGAAATCGCAGATTGGTATGACCAACATAGTAAATCTGTGCTTACCTTTATTTTACTTATGGTAAAGGATTATCAGCAAGCGGAGGATTTAACACAGGATACCTTTGTAAAAGCGTATTTATATTATGATTCATTTAAACATCATTCCAGTGAAAAAACATGGCTCTTTAGTATTGCCCACAATCTTACAGTTGATTTTTTAAGGAAGCGGAAACCAGCCATGTTTTTTAAAGAGTTATTTCATTTACAAAAAAAACGCATTCCTTTGCCAGAAGAAATATTTCAGATAAAGGAAGAATCATTTGAACTTTATCAGGCATTGGAAGAACTCAAAGATACATATAGAAAGGTGATAGTATTAAGAAAAATAAAAGGCTTTTCTATAGAGGATACAGCTAAGATACTAGGATGGTCTGAGAGTAAAGTCAAATCGACACTCTTTAGAGCAATCCCTGCTTTGAAAGAACAATTAATAAAGGAGGGAAATTGGGATGAAAAGGCAATACGAAGATACTGAATTTGACTATTCCTTAAAAAAGTTAGATTCTGATTTTTTGTGGAAGACAAAACAAAAACAAGAATTGAAAAATAGAATTTTAATGGGTATAGAAAATCTTGAGATTAATGGGAGTAATAAGAACTTAATCAAATTTAAAAATAACAATAAAAGAAGTCTGACTGGTAGGTTGGTTTATTCTGGAATTGCGTTGGTTCTTTTATTTAGTTTATTTATCGGTTCAGCTTTTGTTTCTCCCGTAATGGCAGAGGTTGTATCAAAGATTCCTTATTTAAATAAAATTTTGAACTCAAAACCTATTACAATAATTATTATTGAAAAATTAAAAAATGAAGGTTATAAAATTGCTGGTATTAGTGGAGGAAAAGAAATAAAAATCGAAGTTGAAGGTTCAAAACAGTATTTTCAAGATGTACAAAAGGGTATTGAAAATATTGCATTACAGGCTTTAAAGGCAAACAAGTATGATGGTTACGCAGTTAAAGTGGTACAAAGTAAACCAAATCGAGAAGAAAAACTAAGTTCAGGAACAAAAAACCTATATGGTGAAGCCACAAAAGTCAATAAGACTTTACAAGATGAATTTGTAAAACGTAACTATCATGATATTGACATCCAAATAGAATTTTTAGATTCTGGGGAATTAAAGATTATAATCGGTTTACCTAATACAGAGAAAAATCCTGATGAAATAAAAGAATTAGCTAGGAATATAATAGCAAAGACTACAAACAAAGATTACAAATTGGAGTTTAAAACATTTAATTTAAAAATAAGGGAGCAAGAGGAAAGATGGGGCGGAATTTTTAATACAATTATTGAAGGATTATACAGTAAAAAGGAATATCATGTAAAAGGCTATTCATACTCAGCGAATCCACAGCCTATGACATTATATATAAAAACCACTATTTCATCGTCTAATCCTGAAAGTAAACAACTTGGAATAAAAATTGAAAATACAATTAAGGAGTTCTTAGAATCAGAAGATGCAAAAAAAATCATCAAAGATGATAAATACAAAATCATTGTCTACAGTAAAGAAAAGCAGAAGATAAATTAAAACATTAAGAGAAAAAGAACTTGGAAACTCTCCAAGTTTTTTTTATTACCGATGAGGAAATCCATCCTAATTAGTTTAAGTTTATAAAGGTATACCTTTAAGGAAATCAAAAACAAGGCGTATTTATAGTTTATAAAGTTTATTTAAATATTTTACAAACGTTTATAAAATATGTTTACCTTTATAAACACATGGGTTATAATAGAATTAACAAATAACCCATAGGAACGGTGAAGAACATGAGTAAAAAGACTTTTGCTTACATAAGGGTATCAAGCAAAGACCAAAATGAAGCAAGACAATTAAAGGAAATCCTAGAATTAGGCATAAATGAACGTGATATATTTATTGATAAGGAAAGTGGAAAAGACTTCAATAGAAGCCAATACAAAGCGTTAAAACAGTGTTTACGTGAAGGGGATTTACTTTATATTAAATCAATTGACCGATTCGGCAGAAACTCTAAAGAGATAAAGAAAGAATGGGAAGACATTACCCAAAGCGTCAAAGCTGATATAAAAGTATTGGATATGCCCTTACTTGATACAACACAATATAAAGACCAATTGGGGTCGTTTGTATCTGACCTTGTTTTACAAGTTTTAGCCTTTGTAAGTGAGCGTGAACGTGACAATATTATCCAACGACAGGCAGAAGGAATTTTAGTAGCAAAGGCACAAGGAAAGCATTTAGGCAGACCACAATTAAACCTAAGCACATTAAATAAGGAACAAAGACAAAAGTTAGAAAGCAACTATCCTAAATGGAAAGGAAAAGAGATAACAGGGGTTGAATTTATGACCTTGTTAGACCTAAAAAAGAACTCTTTTTACAAGATTATTGGAGAATACGAACAAACAATTTAGGCATCCCTCTAGGGGTGTCTTTTTCTTTTTGATATTGTGGGGGTACTTTTCACCAATTACATTGATTAGTATTATGAAATGTGTAATAGCACTTCCACTCCTACAAGTTTACTTAAAATAAAATACCCCACAAATAGTGGGGATATTGGCTAAATTGATATATATACTTTATGTTCAAAATTAACTATGTTCTTTGGTGATATTCGCTGAACCGTATCATAAGTAACAGTAAACTTAAAATCTTGCTATTGGGAAAATAAACAAACGCAAAATAGATTGTGTTAAAGCGGGATTGTATAATATTTTATTTTTAACCAAATTCGACCTTTTAGGTGGAATGGTGTTACTGACGCTCTATAATGACAAGAAATTGATGAAATACTTTGTCCATAATCTGACGGAATTATTGGCCGGAAGAAAGGGGAAGCCCGCAGTTTGCTTTAGCTTCCCCTTATTTTAAATATTAACATTATAGGTTTCGTTTGGTTTTAAATAAAATTTTGTATCATTTCTACCTACGATAATATACCAATCCCTTCCAAGTTCCATACGTCAAGAAAGCTTCCTTCCATCACCGAGGTGAAGATCCAACCAATCGCCACAGCGCACCTTGTAACCTGTATTATCACCCCAGAAGACCACCCAACAATCGAGATCTTCGTTATACTTCATATCTTTCCAGCGGCTCTTCATGACAATTCCCCCTGAATGACATGCTTAATCATATGATCATCAATAATCCGACGGCCATTTTGAGCACCATAAAGGAGGCTTTGTGTACATACTTTATTAATAAGCCTTGGCGTTCCGCCAGAAAACCTATAAATTTCTTCCAAAGCACCATCTGAAAAGATTTGTTGGTCAACTTCTGCATATTCTAGATGTCGTGAGACATAAGCGTCTACTTGTGACCGATCATAGTGACTTAATTTAAACTGAATATCGATTCTTTGACGTATGGCTGCGTATGATTGAAGACGTAGACGATCCCATAATTCACTTTGATCCACAAGGATAAGGGCCATCGGGCTTTGCGCATCCATTTTGAAATTGAGTAAAAATCTAACTTCTTCAAGCATCTCACGATCTAGAAGGTGTGACTCATCAACCACGACCACTGGTTGAATTCCATGAATACCTCTCATTAACTCAATTTCTCGATGAAGCTGTCGTTTGGCATCGCCTCGATAAAATTTCGCTTCCGATCCTAGCTGCTCTAACAATCCTTTATAAAAATGCCGAGGAGTCAACTTTGAATCAGATAAATAAATCACTTGAAATTTTCCCTGATCAAGGCCATCGACAAATTTCCGAATCGTGGTTGTTTTCCCTGTACCGCAATCTTCAGTTAAAACGGCAAATAACTGCCTTTCTGCCGTATACTTTAATCGCCCCAAAACTTCTTGCATTGTAAATGAATCATAAAGCTGAGTAGTAGGAACATTCCTTGTAAAAGGGGTATGTTTCATTCCATAAAAAGCTTCAAACATGCTCGCCATTCTCCTTCCAAACAGCACGGAAAGACACAGCTGGAGCTTGTTCGATATTTCTTTTTTCATGTTTTTGTTCAGCTGCTTTTAGTAGTCTAGAAGAATTAGCTTCATGTGCTTGGAGGTGTGAGGGCAATGTTGGTCTTTTTCCGGCTCTTTCTCCGATTACAAGCTTTTTGGCTTTCCATGGAGAATATCCCTCATATTCAATTGTTAGCTCCTCTAAACCCGCAGGATCATATATAACATCAACCTGGCGTCCCATAAATGAAAGACCGACTTCATATTTCTGATCCATAAAACTGATGCATCCCGACTTATCTACTTTTCTTGTTTCACAATGCAAGAAGGCATTCGCTAGTTTATCCGGATCAATAAAACGAAGTGCTTTTTTATCGCTTCGAAAAGCAGTTTCAGGGCTCATGTTCTCCCCAAGTCCAGAGTGTGTTTTATTTTGATAGCACTCAGATAGCCATACCTGGAAAAGCTCATTCAACCGATCCAAGGAATTAGGCTTTTCGAGGGCCACTTCTCCTAAGAAAGAGGAAATAAAAGGGGAAAATAGATAATAGTATTAGTAAAGGTGAATCAAATTATGAAAAGCATATAAAAAAATAGATGAGGATAATCCAATTCTCACACTTGTAATATCGGGTGAACAAGTTTCAGGAAAATCTGTTAAAGAATTTTATATAAAGGTAATGACACTCCTAAAAAGTATGGGTGTACAGTATCAAGGTGAGATTCCTTTTGCAACAGGATATAGTAGATATTTAGTAAATTACGAGAACGTACATAAAGATGGGAGAGAATTTATATCACCAATTAAGTTTGACAATCTATTTATAGAAACACATAAAAGTAAAATTGGAGCATAAAAGGATATGATGAAATTTCTAGAAAACCTAGGAATAAGTGTAGAGTAATTTGGTATCTATGTATTTGATAATTCAAAATTGAGCCAACTCGATCACATTAATCATGAGACACACCATTTCCAGATAAAGTGCGTCTTGAAATGGTGTGATAGGTATGAATCGTAGTACCATGGCGCTTCGGCTTTCGAGCAAAATCGTTCCTCTGCAAGGTGCACTTCTTGTAGCTGAAGTTATGATCAATTGGAGTTTGATGAAAAACTATTATAATAAATGTTTAAGCTACTAATATAAGAATTTTCCTCCTGAAAAGTACAGTAAATTAAAATTGTTATGATTAGAGTCAGGCTTAAAAAGGTCAAAACAGGTAATTGAACAATTTTCTAAGCCGCTTTTCTTACCATTGAGATGGACTCAATCTAGTCGGGAATCTCCTTTATTAACTGGAGTAATATGCTCAACCTTAGCCAAAGTTTTTCAACAAGCTAAATATAGGAGATAGGGATTTAGAAAACGCGGTTCTTCAAACTCTATTTCCAAATCGACTCCATAGAAATGCTAACTTAAATTACAACTAAATTAAACCAAGATAATAACCGTGTGAAAGCAGTGTTTCCGTTTCTCCCAAAACTTCCATTGCTTCTTCATAATTATTTTGCAGTACAGATGTTACAATATAGTTAATTAAACATATTGGTGCAGAAAATGAGTTTTTAAATGTGACATCCGATACTGCACAGGGGATTATTATATCGCCATACCCTTTAACAATGGCATTGTTAAAGCTCGTAAAAAGAATAATTTTTACTCCTTTTTCCTTTAACCAAGAAATTAAGGTAGACGATGTTTTTGAGTAGCGAGGAAATAAAAAAACAATACATACATCCCCTTTTTTAGCACCAGAGACTTCTTCAGGAAACATCATTCCAGATGACTGGACAAGACGAATATTCTTTTTAATCTGCCCTAATCGTGATGTCATATAGTATGCGAGTGAAAAAGAACTCCTCATTCCAATTACGTAGACATTGTTGGCATCAGATATTAAATCAATAGTCTTTCTTAAATCTTCCTCTGATTGAGCACTGAGCGTTTTGTTTATATTATTTAGCTCGTTTTCAAATATACTCTTTAATAGTGTATCGCTTGGCATATTCACCATGTCAGTTACTCTATGAGGCAAACTATCTTTATTTTTAATTGTATTTTGTATATCTTTTTGCATTTCAGAATAGCCCTTGTATTCGAGTGTTCTAGCAAACCGGATAATGGTTGTGGTACTTACTTCTATTTTGGCTGCTAAATCCTCTAATGTATCAAAGGCGACATTTTCGAGATGGTCTATTATGTAACTTGCTACCTTTTTCTGAGAATGAGTAAACGAATCAAATTTTTGGTTGATTAACTCAATAACATCTGTCATATATTGTTTTCCTCCCTGTTTTATCCATCATCTGCATCTCTACAAGTTAAAAAGCTAAGTAAATAATCTTTTATCATAATTCATGGCCCCATACAAAGATAAGAGCTAATAAATACATTAGTTTATCCCTTCTTCTATGAGTGTTTTTACTAACAATACAGTTCTATTCCAATGTTGTTTCATTAAAAGAGAGGAAGAATAAGCATCTTTACGCTCAAGTGCATTTATTATTTCTTCATGTTCTCGGAAAGATTCTTTTAAGTCTGGTGTGTGTTCAAAAAATAAATACTCTAATCTATAAGTGTGGTCCATTAATGTATCGCAGAATTCAATAATATAGGCATTATTTGATAAATTTATTAAATGTTTGTGAAAGTCAAGATCCTTCTGTAAGATGCTATCTGTATCTTTTCTATCTATTGCTTCATGAAAATGATTATTTATTTCTTTTAATTTATCCAAGTCGGTGCCGGTTATATTTTCAATTCCGGATGTTAGTGCCAAGCATTGTAATGATATCAAAGGCAGATAGATTTCGTTGATATTGTTAACATCTATTTCTGTTACTCTAGTAGATTTACCTGGAGAAGATTTAATTAGTTTTTTGGTTTCTAATAGTTGAAATGCTTCTCTAACAGGTGTTCTGCTTACTGAAAAATACTTGGCAATTTCCTTATCGTCTAGTTTTTCTAAAGGTTTTAGTTGACCTTTCAAAATCCATTTTTTTAATGTTTTAAAGATTTTTATTTTTGTCGATGATTTATCGTACTTATTTTCACTTTTATTTTTCGGTACTGGCATAGTATATCTCTCCCGATTTAGTCAGTAAAGAAATTTTGTATTGATTCTATAATAGTATAAACTTTTTTTTATGAAAATAATTGATATTTGTTCCAGAAAATAGAACGAAATAAAATGTAAGGTTATAAATATAGAACCGATGCTATCGGAGCATTTTATAACTTTAGAATAAAAAAACTATCTCATAAGTAGTGGCACACTGCTTATGAGAAGGTTCTTAATAAATGTAATTAACTTTCATATTATAAAAACTATTTTTATATGAATTTTACTAATTTTGATATATCGAATAATTTACAACCGGGGTTAGTACTGTATGCACGCATTAAATAGTTTAATTTATCAATTCTTTCTCCAGAACGTGGGGCGCCGTTTTTTATGAATCCTACTTGTAATCCAACTGCAAGATCCATACAAACATCGCCAATTACACCACCAGATCTACCTGATGGTACAGCAAACATATTATGTTCCTTTGCATAATGATACGTATCCAGCGCTTCTGTTAAAGTACCCACTTGATTTGGTTTTAAGATAAATCCATCAACTGCTTGAGTTTGAAAAGCATATTCTAATTTCTGCTTATTTGTTACAATCAGATCATCACCTAAAATGATCGTTCTATCTAGCACCTCGGTAGCTTTTGAAAATGCTTCCCAATCGTTTTCATCAAATAAATCTTCAATAAATACAAAATTAAATTTTTCTGTTAATTTTTTTATATAAGACAATAGTACAACTGATGTAACTCTTTTTCCTTTTAGCAAGTAAGTATTTGTATCTTTATCGTACATTTCACTTGATGCACAATCTAAAGCAAAGGCTATTTTATCTTGATAACCGCAGTTGTTGATTGCTTCTTGTATTAAAGTAAGGATTACTTCTGGATCATCTGATGGAGCTGCATATCCATAAGAACTTGCAATAGCAGGTTTTTTTCCTAAGAATTGTGTTAACACCTTTTCTAATTCTTGGAATGTGTTTACAGCCATCTCTACAGCCTCATCTATTGTACTTGCCTTATACGGCATGATAATAAATTCATTAAAAGGCTGTACAAAGTTTTCATATTTACCGCCATTTATTACGTTAAAACTTGGAATAGGAACGGTTGTGATATTATTTTGAGCAATGTATTGGTATAGTTCGACCCCTTTTACTTTTGCAGCAGCACTCATACATGCGATTGATACAGAGTAAATAGCATTGCCTCCTAGAACTCTCTTATCTTCAGTACCATCAAGCTCTATCATTTTGTTGTCAATTGCTCTTTGGTCAAAAACATCCATCCCAATTAGCTCCGGAGCAATAATATTTTTAATATTTGAAATCGCTTTATGTACACTTAATCCGTGATATTCATTTGGATTATTATCCCTTAAAACGAAAGCTTCGTACATTCCAACAGATGAGCCTGTTGGAGCACTTCCTCGACCTACACATCCATTTTCTGTTATTACATCAACTTCAATCATTGGTCTACATTTACAATCTATTAATTGTCTCGCTAATATTTGTTTTATTTTCATTCTTATTTCCCCTCTTTTTTTGGAATATACATAATATTGAAATCACAAAGGTTTGTACCTGTGTTTCCAGTGAACACTTCATCACCAATTGCTGATAAAGCTTCATAAGTACCATGAGTCTTTAAAGCCGAGTAAATATCTACACCTTCTTTTGCAGCTCTTTCTAAACTAGTTGAATCTGTAATACCTCCAGCAACAGGAGTTGTACCATCGGTTCCTTCCGAATCGATTGAAAGCATACAAGCTCCTTGGACATTTGGGATAGAAATTGCAAAACTTGCTGTAAGTTCTTGAGAAGGTCCACCATGTCCGTTAATCAAAGAGTTATCCAATATTTTTGTTGTTGTTTCACCAGAACTTAAAATGATGCAAGGCGCTTTTATTGGATTCCCGTATTCTTGTACCTCTTTAGCGATGCTTGCAAATAAAGTTCCTGCATCTTTGCTTTCTCCTTCCAAAAAGGAAGTTAAAATAATGGTGTTTATTCCCATTTTCTCAGCAATTTCTTTTGCATAAATGCAAGAATCTGGGAGGGTGTTTATTAAAAAGTAAGTATTTTCAGGAAATTCTTTTGGTGTTTCTTTATCTGGTCCAGCATTCATTAAATAATCCACCACACTTTGAGGAATGCGGTCTTGTACATCATATTTTTTAATAACATTTCTTGCGTCTTCAAGCGTAGTTTTATCAGGACCAATTGGCGTACTTGCATAATTTTTATAAGGAATGCCTATATCTCCTGTAGGTGGATTTCCTACTGCATCGCTTATTCCAAAACCAATTAATTCTGCCCCTTTTTCTTGAATGCGTTTTGCTAGCATACCGCCGTTCATTTGGGAAATATGACGCCTTATTGCATTAACTTCATAAATTCCAGCCCCTGATTTTAGTATCACATCTGTAGTGACTATTTCGTCCTCGAGTGATATACCGTTAACCGGACAGCTCATTAATGCAGAACTTCCGCCGCTCATAACAGCGATAAACAAATCCTCTGAAGTAGCGTTGTCAACAAGTTCTAATATTTTTTTGCAAGCATCGAACCCAGCTTGGTTAGGTAAAGGATGGCCGCCGACATAAACATCTGTTTTGTTATAGATGTCGTTTTCTTCTAAGATCTTTACAATGATTATTCCTTTTGTAAGCTTTTCACCAAGAATTTCATCTATTGCTTTTGCCATTGCATTACATGCTTTTCCTGCACCAATAAGGTAAACATTCCTTTTTTTTGATAAATCCCAGCTTCTCTCCCCTATATGGAGGGTATTTCCATCCAAGCTAGTTATACTTTTGATCCTTTCATATGAATCTAATTTCTCTAGTGTTTTATTTGTAATATCTAAAATGATTTTTCGCGATAGTTGATCACCTGTAGAAATGAGGGAGTTGTAATTTTTTATCTTTTCCATGACATGCCTCCATATGAATTATTTAATACAAAATGAATTTTATTAATACAAGTAATATATCGTGATATATTTCTGTAGTCAATAAATAATAGGAATTTCAGTTTTTGATGTAAGGTTTATTTGTATTTTCAGAAGAAAAAAGGGGTGTTGCACACGAATAATCGTATTTAATAGGTGAAAATCCCCTTTTTGTTGCATTTTATACAAAGTCATGTTAGAAATTATAACATTTAATAAATATATTATTGACACTTAAATGCCATGATGATATTCTTTTTGTAGAAAATAATACATTTATTAAAAAGAAGTGCTAGGGAAGGAGTGTTCGATTTGTCTAAAAAGACTGAATTTTTATACCTTTCTGAACAGGATGTGATTGATGCTGGTGTATTAGATACGGTAAAGAATGTTGAAAATGCAGAAGAAGTTTTTGCTTTATTAAGCAAGGGAGATTACTTAATGGGAGGAAGCAACCATAACAGTCATGGAATAGGAATTGTTTTTCCAAAGGAAACTCCATTTCCGAACATGCCGGTTGCAGGACCAGATAGAAGGTTTGTAGCAATGCCTGCTTATTTAGGAGGAAGATTCAATGTATGTGGGAATAAATGGTACGGTTCGAATGCGGAAAATAAATACAAGGATCTGCCTAGATCTGTATTAACTTTAATGTTAAATGACAAAGACACAGGTGAACCGTTAAGTTTGATGTCTGCGAATCTTATCAGTGCCTGCAGAACAGGAGCGGTTCCTGCTGTAGCAACGAAGTATTTAGCTAATGAAGATGCTGAAGTATGTACAGTTATAGGATGCGGTCCAATCAATAAATTCTGTTTTCAATCTATTGTGACGCAGGCTCCTAATCTTAAAAAAGTTATTTTCTTTGACCGAACATTAGAAAAAGCACAGAGATTTGCAGATTGGTCAAAGGAGGAATTCGGAATAGAGGGAGTTGCTAGTGCTTCGCTTGAAAAGGCAGTTAGTGAAGGAGATATTATTTCGATAGCGGTTTCTAGAACAGCACCCCTTTATTTTAAAGATGAATGGGTTAAAAAAGGGGCCATTGTTCTTTTATCAGGTCCTGCACAATCAGATAGCTCTTTCTGGAGCAACAGTAAAATTATATATGATAATGTAAAGCTTCACGAAGCATATGTAGAAGAGGCAGAATCATCAGGAGATAAACAAGCATATTACAATGGGGTAATTGGCGGACCTATATACAAAATGATAGATGAGGGGAAAATACAGCCTATAGAGCAGTCAACTAGTATAGGGGATATTATTCGAAATGAAAAAGAAGGCAGAGTAAATAAAGAAGAGCGCATCGTATTTATTGCTTGTGGAATGGCCGTATTTGATGTTGCTTTAGGATACGATTTATACCAAAGAGCTTTAGAAAAAGGTATTGGACAAAAATTGCTGCTATGGGATTCTGCTTATCAAGCTATTAATAATTAATTTTTTTAAGTTAAACGGCTGTGTTTAATAATCTAACAACTATATTATACAGAAGGGATTAGAACTCCCTACTGTATTAGGAGGAAATTTTGTGAAGAAGAAAATGACAATTAGTGTTCTTTTACTGTGTATGTTGATGAGTCTTTTTGTAGGTTGTTCAAAGGAAAGTGGTACTTCTGAAGATAGTGGTAAAAAAGAGAAATATTTAATTGCTATGGATATGAATATGGCGCCATTTGAATTTAAACAAGACGGCAAATGGGTAGGGATAGATGTAGAGTTATTAGCAGCTATTGCAAAAGTGGAAAATTTCGATTATGAAACAAAACATATGAACTTTAATGGAATTATTCCTGCACTGCAAGCAAATCAAGTAGATGGCTCTATAGCAGCAATGTTTATTAAAGAGGAAAGAAAGAAAACATTAGATTTTTCTGATGGATATTTCGAATCAGGAGTTGGGGCATTTACGAAAGAAGATAATAAGGAAATTAACGGTGAAGATGATTTCAACAAAAAAGTGGTAGCTGTTAAAAAAGGTGAATCAGGAGCAGCTTACGCGGAAGAAAATAAAGAAAAATATAATTTAGAAATTCATTATTTTGATGATGCAACAGCAGTATTTCAAGAAGTGACAAATAGAGGAGCAGATTTTGGACTTCTTGATTACCCAGTAGTGGCATATCGTATGACTTTGGATAAAAATTCAGGTTTTAAATTGCTTGATACATTGCAGACAGCAGATTACGGTTTTGCGGTGAAAAAGGGAGAAAATCAAGAGTTATTGAAAAAGTTTAATGATGGATTAAAAAAACTTAAAGAGAATGGAGAATACGATAAAATTGTCAAAAAATATATCAATGTAAACTAAGAAAAGATAGGTGAGTTAGTTGGAATTCTTAAAACTATTCGAAGACAGTCTACCTGCCCTTTTAGCTGGGGTGGGAATGACAGTAAGGATTATTAGTGTCGGAATTGTTATTGCCATTATTATCGGCCTACTAATTGGGATGATTAATGTCGGCAACAATAAATTTTTAAAGATTTTTGCTAGAGTCTATATTGATGTAGTAAGGGGAACACCACTATTAGTGCAAGTTTTCTTCATATACTTTGGGTTGCCGAGTGTCTTTGATTTTAAACTAGATGCAGTGTTGGCAGGTACTATAGCAATTGGTGTTAACGCTAGTGCGTATATGGCAGAAATATTTAGAGCTGGAATTCTTTCTATTGACAATGGGCAGCTGGAGGCAGCAAGAAGTTTGGGACTCACTTATGGAGAAGCAATGAGAAAAGTAATTCTCCCGCAGGCTGTAAAAAGAATGGTGCCGCCTTTAGTAAATCAATCAATCATTTCGCTAAAAGATACATCCATCCTTTCATCAATAGGTCTAATCGAGCTTACTTCTAGTGGACAAATTATTATCGCATCAACTTTTCAAGCTTTTCAAGTATGGATTATGGTAGGAATTTTATATTTTGTAATAATAGAGTTATTGACTCTCTTAGCATCTAAATTAGAGAGGAGATTGGCACATTGATAGAAGTGAAAGAACTAAAAAAATCCTATGGTACAAATGAAGTTCTTAAAGATATTAATATCACCATTAATAAAAACGAAGTAGTTTGTATTATTGGTCCATCTGGCTCAGGAAAAAGTACATTATTACGATGTTTAAACAAATTAGAGATAGTATCTGGCGGCTCAATTGCGGTAGAAAGTCAATCGATCACAGATAAAGATGTTGATATAAATAAAGTAAGACAGAATATTGGGATGGTTTTCCAATCATTTAATTTATTTCCTCATCTAAGTGTTTTAAAAAATATCACGATGGCGCCCATTCTTATTAAAAAGATGGGCAAAAAAGAAGCGGAAGAGTTGGCGTTTAATCTACTCGATAAAGTGGGACTAAAGAACAAGGCGCATATGTATCCAGATAGCCTTTCAGGTGGTCAGAAACAGCGGGTGGCAATTGCAAGGTCTCTTGCGATGCAGCCTAATATTATGCTTTTTGATGAACCTACATCTGCTTTAGATCCTGAAATGGTTGGGGAAGTACTAAGCGTAATGAAAGATTTAGGTAAAGAGGGCATGACGATGGTAGTGGTAACTCACGAAATGGGCTTTGCGCGTGAGGTATCGGATAGAGTCGTTTTTATGGAAAATGGATATGTAGTAGAAGAGGGAAACCCTGATACTATTTTTACTAATCCTAAACACAAACGAACTAAAGCTTTTCTTGAAAAAGTTTTATAAACAAATATCTGAATTTTCTCTTATCATTGGTGGTATTATTTCTTAAACTTCGAATAGAAGCATTATTATTGTTGCTCGTAAATTTAAGTAATATCATAGAAAACGATATAAGTTGGTGAAGACAACAATGGATAAGAGAAAAATCTTGATGACTCCTGGTATTCATTCAGTTGACATTTGTAAATTACTAGTTAAATCGATGCTATGTATACTTCATATACAGAACCACTAACAGATTATTGATGCGATCGATCAGAAAACAATATATAGCTGGCAATGGAAGCTATTAAAGCCAATTGGAGAGAATAGTTTAGAACGCATTCGGCTAAATGACAAGACTGTTAACTCCGATATTATGAAAGTGCAAAAAAACATCCCCTGTTTTTATAATTTTATAAACAGGGGAATTCTTAATTGTGTTGTTTTTTAACAAACAGTATGTCAGAGATAAAACTATTATGGTTGCAATCATTTTCCATTACAAATAAAACACCCTCTTACTTCCCAAGCGTAAAATTGGTACTTTTGTAAAGTCCTGTACTTATATTGGAAAAGACCACTTATTCTAAATATAGAGTAAAATCTATACCAAAACACATACGAAATCCTATTAATAAAAGGGCGGGGTTTAAAGTATAAACCTCGCCTTCTACAATAATTTTACCACTACAAATTCCCTTACATTTCTGCTTCATATAGTGATACAAAAGTTTTTGTTGGAACCGGTGAAAGCTGACTATGCATTATGTGTTAAAATAAACAGAAAGATTGTGAAGGTTTGCACTTAAAGTAAGGGCAGGTTAGCTGTACAAGTTATAAATTTAAAAGAGCATTTCTTTGAATGAGGAATGCTTTTTATTTTTGCTTAAAACAAAAAATACAACAAAAATGTTATTTGAATTAACAAAATTTTATTGTAAAACGATAAAACATATATTAAAATCAAAATCAGAATAAATAAGTGAGGTGCTTTTTATGGAAAAAGTAACAACGTTGTTTTTAAAAATAGCTGTTATTCTTTTAGGACTCCCAGTTCTTGCTCTGTGCATCTTTTTGGTGCCTGAGATGGCGAAGCTTGCAGTAAAATTGCTTCCAGAGTTTGCTTTTATAAAATATCTCGTTTTCATTGCTTTTGATGCATCGGCGATACCTTTTTACTTTGCTTTGTATCAGGCTTTCAAACTCTTACGCTATATTGACAAAAATAAAGCTTTCTCCGATTTATCTGTAAAAGCTTTAAAGAAAATCAAATACTGTGCCATCACAATCAGTATTTTGCATGTGCTGGTTTGGCCGCTCTTCTATATCTTTGCGGAAGTAGACGACGCACCAGGAGTTATCTTTGTCGGATTGGTTGTTCCTTTTGCTTCGATGGTTATCGCAGTCTTTGCGGCTGTTCTCCAAAAACTTTTACAAGAAGCAATTACTATCAAATCAGAAAATGAGTTAACGGTCTGAGGTGAATAACAATGGCAATTATAATCAATATTGATGTGATGTTAGCAAAAAGGAAAATGAGCGTAACAGAACTTTCGGAGAAGGTTGGAATAACAATGGCGAACCTTTCTATATTGAAAAATGGAAAGGCAAAAGCGATTCGATTATCCACTTTAGAGGCAATTTGTAAGGCTTTAGAATGTCAGCCTGGAGATATTTTAGAATACAAAAGTGACGAAGACAGTTAAACATATTGAGGAAACTTAATAATTATTATTAGGGGAGGTATAACTATGGATATTAACAATTTGATTATTGAAAATATTGCTAACCCTCATGAGCTGGAGAGAATGTATAGAAAAGACCCGAAAACTTTTAAAAAGTCATTCTCACACGCATGGGAACAAAATCCTGATTCTCAGATTCTTAGCGTTTGGTATGAAAGATTGCATTTCAAGGAGACGGCAAATACAGAAAAATCTTCCATGCCTCAAAAAGGTTTCTTATTCATGGTCATTTTAGCCATTCTGGCCGGGATAAGCACCAGGATCATTTTCCATTTTGTCGAACAAGAAGCAATTGCTCCAATTAACCTGGCTTTTGGTATTATTCCCTTTATTGCTGCCTATTTTGTATACAATAATACTCCGAAAAAAAGTGTTATTTATTCCCTTGCAGCGTTGTTCCTAATTTCCGGGTTTTATCTTAATATGCTGCCATTAAATGATAAAGACAGTATTATCCTTGCATATTTACACATTCCCATATTCTTATGGGTATTGGTAGGGCTTGTATTTACAGGAAATGAATATTCAAAAGGCAGTACAAGATTAGCCTATATTAAATTTAATTTGGAATATTGTATTCTCTACGCCAGCATGGCAGTTAGCGGAATGGTACTAGCAGCATTAACCATGCAGTTATTTAGATTTGTTGGGTTGGATATAGAAGACTTCTATTTTAGCAATGTCGTTTTATTTGGTGCTGCCGCTCTCGCTATTGTGACTGCATACCTGGTATCAATGAATCTTAAACTTGCTAAGAATATTACCCCATATATAGCTAAAATTTTTAGTCCTCTTGTCCTGGTCACATTGTTGGTCTATCTTATAACGGTTATATGGGTCGGAAAAAATCCATTCTTGGACCGCAATTTCCTGATGGCCTTCAACGGAATACTCCTTGGTGTATTGGCCGTTACCATATTTTCCATTACCGAGAGCGACTCAGACGAGAAAAAGAACATTTCAGATTATATAAATTTTGCCTTAATTGTTCTTGCGCTTATCATTGACAGTGTGGCTTTGTCAGCCATTGTGTTCAGACTTTCTTCTTATGGGATTACGCCTAATAGACTTGCTGTTTTAGGAGTAAACATACTTATCTGGGCAAATCTAATTTGGATTATGCTCTCCTATATGCGTTTTCTACAAAACAAATCCGGACCTTCAACTATCCAAGATGCCGTTACTAAGTATTTGCCGGTCTACGGACTTTGGGCAGCTTTCGTTACATTTACTTTTCCTATAATTTTTAACTAGAAAGGGTCTGTTAATGTAACGAAAAGCTAATCTTCTATAACGAATAAAATCCTTAGAGTCGATATTATGCAGCTTTTTATACAGAGTTGCAACTATGATGGTAATGGTCGAACAGGGCGTTTGATTGTCGGGAGTTATTTATCGAAGTACTTAGAAAAATATTCAGCTATAACTTTTTCTTATGCAGTGAATAAAGATAAATCTAAATTTTACAAGGCATTAGAAGAAATACCATCCCCTTTGAATCAAGGAGATTTGACCTTCTATCTAATTAATATGTTAGAGTTGCTTTCGACTGGACAAAAAGGAATCATTGAAGATCTTGAACTTAATTTAATGAAGCTTGAACGAATTAAAGAGTACATTAATAAGGATAAATGGAAAAATTATAAGGACGAACGTGACTTATTATATTTAATAATTAGTATTAATGTATTTGTAGATGATCATATAATATTATCTGTTCAAGAGTTAATGGAATTGTCAAATAAATCTAGACATATTATTAATAGAGTGATGGATTATTTAGTGCTAGAGAAATATGTTGAGATAGTAAGTAAAAAACCAAAAGCATATAAAGTTTGCGATGAATGTTTAGAAAGTATATTACCTTCTTAAACCACACTTAGATATATCACGGTGAACCGTATCATAAGTAAATGAGGTTTTAGAAGCGAGTATGATACCAAATTACAAGTGATCCGATATTAAGTTCAGACTCAACAATTGTTATCTTTTTGAAAAACTTTTTAAAGAGCATTAATAATTGGTGAAGTTAAATGGGAGGCAATGCTCACCTAGAGAGGCTCTAAGTGCCCAACAAGAAAAAGGGCACTTAGAAAAGTTTGTTATTACAGCTATTTAAACCAAGAGAGTGTTGTTTTCTATTTAAAAAGGTGAGATACCTATGTTATTTTATGTAGATAGCAACTCATTATCTAAGTTTTTCCAATCCTTTATAAAGGATCTTTGTGAAAAAAAGCGAAAGAATGGAACCTACTAATAAAAATGCCATATCCCACTGAGCGTCCCATATGTCTCCTTGCATGCCTAAAAAATCTTTTGTAGCTTTTCCTTCTCTCCCTACTTTTGTACTTGCCCACTCGATGATTTCGTAGAAAGCCCCAATTGCTAGCGTTATACATAGAGCAATAAAATTTGTTGTTTTCCTTTTCAATAAAGCTGTTTTCCTTACTAATATCTCTATTATAACTATGACCATACTCCCCTTAAGAAAATGACCAAACCGATCATAGTGGTTTCTTTGTAAATCAAAATGATCTTTGATCTATGTAAAGAGAGGAACTTTGGAATAAGAATAGTGCCCACCTATAAACGTTAAAATGACAAGAAGGGAAATAATGACATAGGAAACAGTAGTAAGGCGAAAATGATTGTATATTGATATCAAGAATATTAAAACTAATACTGAAGGTAAAATTTCCATTAACCAAACAATATAACCTCCCTCAGGTTTAATAAGGGACCAAATAAGAACAAGCATAACAACAAATAACATAAAAAAATGTAATGAACTACTTTTTTTACGTGACACACAAATCACTCCATCAGAAAACAGGATGTATTTAGTATTTGCAAAAAATTTAATAAATATTAGAAAGAGGTATGGGATGCTGGTTCCGAAAAAAACAAATTTCCATCATAGCTAACTTAATTGCTGATTTTACACCCTCAATCGTATCGTGTATTTCAAGCAAGTAGGATAAGGACGAATTTTATTCGTACAGACTCTTTTGAGGTGAAATGGTCATAGTCTGTAAGGACAAATAAACAATCGAAATGATTGTTTGTACCAGGAGAAAAGTCGATAAATAAAAAAGGGGCTATTACGCCCATAAATCGTCTAAAAACGACTAACACAATACAATGATTTTATAGGGAGTAGTTTGGGCTGGAATACTAAATGTAGCAGGACCATATACAACAAGTAGATTTCGGTTTGCAGGATTCAATGTGAAGGGTTGATCGTTTTGTAATAAAATCGAAGTATAACTCGAAATATTCAATTGTAACTGACCATCACTACTCACCAGCTGGCTGTTAAAATAGTCTACCTTTACATTTTGATAAGTGTAATCTTTTACGATAATGAGGGCTTGATATTGTGGTGGGTAAATAAGAATGACAGGTACATTGACATCATAAAAACCAGTTACACGGTCTCCAACTGAAACCATAACACGGTCTAGAAAATAGGTGGATGGACTAATAACGAAATTTACTATTGAACCATCTTCTCTTATTAAGGACAGTAATTTAAAACAGCCTTTTAATTCCTCATCTGAACCTACTAAATAATCTTGAATCATGGTAACCGTACCAGAAAAAGAACTGAATTTTTTCACTTTTTCCCCTCCTATATGATGAATAATAAACGAAATTCAATCCAAACTTCGAGAGCGGGGGCCATGCAATGTCTTAATGTAAATTCAGTAGGCCTTATAAATTTTATGATGCTGGTGATTAGATATTACTTATAAAGAGCTATCGATAAAGAGCAATAATTCTTTTAGACCGTTAGGAAATTATGATGATAGTCATCATGAAAAGGAGTATGTTATGTATAACTATTATCCTAGGACAACTATGAATCAGCCAAGTATTGTTTCGTTTGCACGTGGTGATGTAACCGGAGATAGAGTACCTGATAATGTTTATTTAACTGGAATAAAGACTCCAACTAGTCCATTTACTCAAAATATTACCCTGCTCGTTCAAGATGGAAGAACTGGCGAGGTAAAAAGTGTTCCACTTCGTGAAAATGCAGGCTACAATCCTACTATATTCTTGGGGGATTTTACTGGGAATAGAGTAGATGATATTTTACTAAGTATTGCTACAGGTGGCAGTGGAAGAATCATGTACCATACTATTTATTCCTTTGTGGAAAATACAGAACAATTACTATTTGATTTCAATGTATATAATGTGCAATACCAATATGAGGTTACTTATCAAGACAATTACAAAGTGGAAGTAGTCAGCAAGATCAATAATAAAAAGTACATGATAGACATTTCAACAAAAGGTGCTGAGTATTTAAATGAGATATATGATGAAAAAGGTAAACTGAAAAGTCCTATTACTGGTTTTGTAAATCCTCTAAGTGGCTTATATCCTGTAGATTTTGATTCAAATAAAGTGTATGAGCTATTGGCGTATCAAAAAATTGCTGGAAGATACAATGCAGATTCTTTAGGATATGTTTTGAACACTTTAGCATGGTTAGATAATAGGTTTGTTTTGCAAAATCAGTATGTAGCTATTTTCGGATATTAGGATAGCAAGAAATAAATTTCGGAGAGGTAGAACTTTTTAAATAAGTAATTATTATACAAAATATATAATCCTCATTTTGATACAACACGGTGAACCTTATCACATGTAAACTGTTTTTTTAGTTATACTCGGTTGACGATGGAGTTGGTATTCATAAATAAATATTCACGCTGCGTCAGAAGAAATCTTTACGTTCTATTGGTATTAGACTGTCAACCTGTCATTCATAGTTCACAATCAGTTTATAAAGAAGGTTTATCATTCCAATATAATCAGTATATATAGAATTATGCAGGCAAACATCTTGGCATAAGAAGGATTGCCAAAAAATACACCTCAAGACGGAGGTGGTTCCCGACGTAGGTTCATTTTTAAAAGAGGAGATACAAATTAAAGTAATAAGAAAAGGGAGGAATGGAAATGGAATATGTAAATAGCAGAATAATCACCCCAGATAATAGTGAATGGGCTGTTGAAGCGCGTGGACTCGTTAAAACGTTTGGCGATAATCGTGCGGTTGACGGAGTAGATCTTAATGTAAAAGCCGGTACTATCTACGGGGTACTTGGTCCAAACGGGGCAGGCAAAACGACGACGATCAGAATGCTGGCGACTCTACTGCGTGCAGACGCTGGCTCGGCTAAGATATTCGGATATGATGTGGTGAAGGATCCGCAGATTGTACGTCAATTGATTGGAGTAACTGGCCAGTATGCATCTGTCGATGAGTCGCTTAGCGCTACGGAGAATCTTGTTATCTTCTCTCGCTTGTTAGGGCTGAGTCGTGCTGAGGCAAAGTATAAGGCAACGGAGCTGTTGGAGGAATTTGGGTTAACGGAAGCAGCGAAGCGTCCGTTGAAGAATTTCTCCGGCGGGATGCGTCGCCGTCTGGATCTGGCGGCAAGTCTTATATCGCATCCACCGCTGATCTTTTTGGATGAACCGACGACCGGGCTGGACCCGCGCACACGTAATCAAATGTGGGATACGATCCACCGATTGGTAAAATTGGGATCAACCGTACTATTAACAACACAGTATTTGCAAGAGGCAGATGAACTGGCTGACCGGGTGGCTGTGATTGATCGAGGTCAAGTTGTCGCAGAGGGTACTGTGGATGAACTGAAAGCGTCCGTTGGTACCTCTTCTTTACACCTAAGAATCGAAAGTCCACTCGACATCGCGAATGCCCGACAGACGATTGAACAGGTCCTTAAGGTTCATACAACTGTGACACCGGAAGCTAGGAAAATTACTGCGCCAATGGCGGATGCTGATCTGGTCACTGATCTGCTTATCGTTCTCCGTGAAAAAGGCATCCATCTCGCCGAGTTGAGTGTTCAGAAACCGACTCTTGATGAGGTCTTTTTAACGATCACGGGCCGCAGTGTGGAGGACGACGAATCAAAGGTGTCAGATAAATCATACAAACTAGAGGAGGCAAGACAATGAAAAGCACTTCTATTAAGCCGGTTGTGGAACGTCAACTGTATAACAAAACGAGCTTCAGCCAGACCGTAAGCCATTCGTTAACGATGGCCTATCGAGGTTTGCTGAAGATTCGGCGCACCCCTGAGCAATTATTCGATGTTACACTCCAGCCAATCATCTTTACCCTGATGTTTACCTACATTTTTGGAGGGGCCATCTCTGGAAACGTGCATAACTATTTGCCGGTTATCATTCCCGGAATCCTCGTGCAGACTGTGATTACAACCTCAATCGTTACCGGTGTCCAATTGCGAGAGGACATGGATAAAGGGGTGTTTGATCGATTTAAGTCACTGCCTATTGCGCGGATTGCTCCGTTGGCGGGGGCACTATTGGCCGACACCATCCGATATACGATAGCGGCTGTGCTTACCTTCGCCATGGGCTATTTCATGGGCTATCGGCCCGACGGGGGTCTGGGTCACGTTGCCATCGCTGCGCTTCTTGTCATTTTGTGTTCCTGGGCTATCAGCTGGATCTTTGCCTTCTTTGGTGTAATTGCACGTACTGCATCAAGCGTACAGGGGATTTCGATGATTGTGCTGTTTCCACTGACGTTTCTCTCCAATGCTTTTGTACCAGCAGACACGATGCCCGACTGGCTCCAGTGGTTTGTAAAAATAAACCCAATCTCGCACCTGGTAACAGCTGTCAGAGAACTCACCAACTCTGGCACCATAGGTTGGGACTTAACTATCTCCCTTATTGGGGCAGCTGTCATTGTGGCAATCTTTGCACCTCTCACGGTACGTGCATATATGCGTCGGACATAGTGAGAGGAAATGATAAAGAGTTTGAAAAACTGTGTAAGCAGCTAAGCTTAAGCATAGCTATTTATACAGTTTTTCTGTTTTTGATAAGAATATTTGTTTCTTTTCTCTCCTTTCGTTACTTGAAATGAATAAAGTAAACTTCCATCAGTAGGGGTTTTTTTCTCATCCCCCACCTAGCTTCCTCGATTTCTCGGCATCTTGAGGTGGGGGGCTTACTGCCCGTTAAGAGTGGGATAAATTCCTAAACTTTCTTGTTTTCTTTTTCGATAAAATTTCTCGATTTCCCAGGGTTTTACGAGAGGAGTCGATATTCAGGCTTACAAAAACAGCAGAAAATATCGGAATAATATGGTAACCTATAGTCAAAAAGGAATTAAAAGTTGGTGAAAACATGGAAATAAAGCATTTACTATATTTTATCGAAGTAACTCGCACTGGCAGCTTTACGCAGGCAGCAAATCAGTTATATATTACGCAGCCTGCGATCAGTAGAATCATTAAATCATTGGAAACGGAGATGGGTGTTTCTCTTTTTATTCGTTCTAGGAAAAAATTGGCGTTAACAGAAGCTGGCCGTGTCCTTTATAAACACGCACAGGTATTTGACAAGCAGTTTCAGTTGTTGAAAGCGGAAATGGATAATGTAAAAAGCCTGAAAAAAGGGCATATTCGTATTGGTCTTCCCTCTATTGTTAATTCCTTTTTTTTCTCCCAATTAATTGCTTCCTTTCATAAAGAATATCCAGAGATAACGTTTCAATTGGTGGAGGATGGGTCAAAGCGAATTGAAGAAAAAGTGTTGGATGATAAGCTTGACCTTGGAGTAGTAGTTGTATCGGGCCATCATGATTTATTAGACTATTATTCTTTTGTTAAAGAAGAGCTAAAGCTTATTGTGCCTCCTTCCCATCGTTTTGCCAACAAACAAATGGTTTCCTTGGCAGAACTTAAGAATGAATTCTTCATCATGTTTAATCAGGATTTTTCACTACGAGACCGCATTATTGCAGCTTGTAATAACGAAGGATTTGAGCCAAGCATCATTTCAGAAACTTCACAATTAGATTTTATTCAAGAAATGGTAGCCTCTAATCTGGGAATAACGTTATTGCCTGAAAGCACGTCTGCAGATTTGACCGCTGATGTTAGAGCAATAAACTTATCCAATCCAAAGATTGATTGGAATCTTTCTGTCATTTGGAAAAACAGCGAGCGGTTATCAAAAGTGTCAAAGGAATTTATTCGTTTTGCCAAAGAAAAGCTTTTGAAAAACGATAAGTAGAAAAGAAGGCTTTCTCCAATTTATGGAGGAAGCCTTCTTTTCTAGAATAAAGCATTTACATAACACTTTGTTATAAACTGCATCTAGTATTGGCATTGTACTTCCAGCAAGTATACGCAATATAATAGTTAATATAGATTTCTAAATATAAGCAATATGTTAATAGTATAAAAGGTATAGAAATAAGGTGAACGATGAATGGTACCAAAAAAAATCAAGGATACTCGTATTATTCAAAATGATCAAGTATTAATTAATGATTTGAACAATTATCATACTTTGTTCGGCGGCGTATTGATGAAAAAGCTGGATGCATGCGCAACGCTATCTGCCCGCAGACACGCAAGAGTAAAAGAGTGTGTTACGGCTTCGACAGATTCGGTCAATTTTATCGAACCGATTCGTCAAAGTGATTCTGTTTGTATCGAATCATTTGTTGTGTATACAGGAAAAAGTTCAATGGAGATTTTTTGCAAGGTAATTGCGGAGGATATGATTACTGCAGAACGAAAAATAGCTGCTACTGCCTTCTTAACTTTTGTAGCGCTGGATGAAAACAAAAAGCCAATCAATGTTCCGGCTATTATCCCGGAATCAGAAGAAGAAAAATATCTTTTCGAAACGGGAAAAGAAAGAGCGGAAATACGAAAGCTTAAACGAGAGCAGCACAAAGAATTAGTAGCAAATCTATCTATAAAAAAGCCTTGGGATGAATAATTATCGACTGAAGGAGGAAATGAAATGTTAGTAATATCCAGTTTTAGCGATTTAATGAACGCAAAAAGTGAGATTGATGAATTTAAAATGACAAAACCAACCGTTTATAAAAAGTTTGTAAATGTTATAAACTTAACACGTCAACTTCAATTTAAATTTCAATATATGGGCTGCCTGCTTATGGATGAAGAGCCAAATGACTCCTGCCCTAACGTTAAGGATGACTATGTATTGGCTTTGTATCAAAAGGAAATAGAAAAGCTAAAAGTAGAAAACACTTTTTCTGATTTAAAAAGATTGCTGGCTGATTATAAAAAAATTGGATACGCTAATCTAAGTGCTTTAGTAATGGGAAAAAATCCAAAAGTATTAGTAGGTCCATCAGTAGTTCGATAAAATAGTGAAAAGACATTTTATTTTAATAAAAATTTGGTATAGAAGAGCAGCTAAATAGTTAGCTGCTCTTCATAATGTAGAGAAAGTACTATTTTCTCTACATTATTTTTTGTTTAGCGTCCATCTCTAATACTTTTTTAGTTCCCCTTTTGATTTAGCTTTTTCTATTTACTTTTAAATAATAGCTTGGCTGGAATGAATATTCCCTGATATACAAATTTACTTTTTAACAAACATCTGAACCCACTCATAACCATTTTTTTCAAATCCAACTCCGATATGAGTGAATTTACTGTCTAAAATGTTTGCACGGTGCCCCTCGCTATTCATCCAGGCATTTACAACCTCTTCTGGTGTTTGTTGACCTTGAGCTATGTTTTCACCAGCTGATTGATAGGAAATTCCAGCGTCCCTTATCATATCAAATGGTGATCCATAGGTAGGACTTGTATGGGAAAAGTATCCTTTTTCATTCATGTCTTGTGCTTTTTCGTTTGCTACATTACTTAATTCAGGATAAGCCTTTAAAGAAGGAAGGCCATTCTTTTGTCTTTCTTTATTTGTTAATTTAATGACAGTTGTTATATATTCGCTTCCGTTTTGATTTTGGTTGGCATTTTGATTAGGCTCATTTTGTAGCGGCTGCTGTGCATTTTTTTGAGTTTGTCCTTGTTGTGTATCTTGTGTTTGCATGTTGCCTTGCTGTGATTGAGGCATTTGCTGCTCCACGTTTTGGTCATTCGGAATATAATTTCCTTCCATAGGTCTGAAATCATACTTAGCATCTTGAATCTTTATTGGTAGCGTATGGGGATAATTTTCACTGTTTAAATCGGTATTAATGCTGGAAATCGTATCACTTTCATTATCATGGTTGTTTTTACCTTGTGATTCATTGTTATTGTTGCAAGCTGTTAGCATTAGAAAAATGGTGCTTAAGGTGAGGGTAATATAAAGATTTTTAATTTTCATCATAAAACTCCTTTGCTATTTTTTTTATTTTTTCTATCTTTTAAGAAAATAAATTAGGTGATTTATGGGAATTAGAAAATTGTTGGCACAAATAAACATGTGAATAGGGTACAACGATATTTAAAGGGAGCCAATTTTCCCTACTTATAGAAGAAGACAGAAGAAAAGTCATCTCGGCGTTTAAAGATAACCAAACACTCTCTTTCCCACAATCTGTCTATTTTGAAGGTATAGAAGAAGGAAATCGAGAGAAGAAAAAATTCAGGATGCTTATCACCAAAATCCTAATTTAACAATAGTCGCAAGAGAGTCGCAGACACTAAATCGGTTAAAAGAAACATTTCGTTCAAATGTAATATATACTCCGGGTATGGTGTTATCATTAAATATAGTTCCTAAAGGTATCTCTTTGTAAAAACAGTATAATAAAATTAGCAGAGGCAGACACTAAAAAGGTGCTTGGATATAACCAAAAAAACATAAATATTTAGAAATTTATATTTTCGAGAAAAAACAAAAGACGAAAGAAGAAAGGGAGAAACGATGACAATGATGACAAAAACAGGATGGAACTTTGACAATAGTTATGCCAACCTGCCTAAATTATTTTTTTCCAGCATTCTTCCAACTCCTGTACGCTCACCTAAATTGGTTATTCTCAATAATGAATTGGCAGAATCTTTAGGTTTGGACATTCAGGCGATGCAAAGCAAGGATAGCGTAGAGGTTTTTGCTGGAAATCAGATTCCTGATGGTGCTTCGCCTCTTGCTCAGGCTTATGCAGGGCATCAATTTGGACATTTTAATATGTTAGGGGATGGTAGAGCGGTGCTGCTAGGTGAGCACATCCTGCCTAATGGTGAGCGGGTTGACATCCAGCTTAAAGGCCCAGGGAGAACGCCATATTCCCGTGGAGGGGATGGGCGTGCAGCACTTGGACCAATGCTGCGCGAATACATTATCAGTGAAGCAATGCATGCACTTCGTATACCTACCACTCGCAGTTTAGCAGTGGTAACAACTGGTGAGCCCGTATTCCGAGAAACCAAGCTGCCTGGTGCTATTCTAACTCGCATCGCTGCCAGTCACCTGCGCGTCGGTACTTTTCAATATACTGCAAACTGGGGTACTGTTGAGGATATTCAGGTATTGGCTGACTATACAATAAAACGTCATTATCCAGAAGTGAAAGGGGATGAAAATCGCTATCTTTCACTGCTTCAGGAAGTTGCTAAGCGGCAGGCTGAGCTTATTGCCAAATGGCAGCTGGTTGGATTTATACATGGGGTGATGAATACAGACAACATGACGATTAGCGGTGAAACAATCGATTATGGTCCTTGCGCTTTTATGGATGCTTATGACCCTGCAACAGTATTCAGCTCTATTGACCGTCAAGGCCGCTATGCTTATGGCAATCAGCCGGTTATTGCCGGGTGGAATCTTGCGCGCTTCGCTGAGTCTCTTTTGCCGCTGCTGCATGAAGAGGAGGAGGAGGCAGTAAAACTTGCACAGGAAATCATTTCAAATTTTTCTGCATTGTATCAGTCTAATTGGCTAGCGGGAATGAGAGCAAAACTGGGAATATTTAACGAAGAGTCGCAGGATGAAGCTCTTTTTGATGGATTGCTCAGTATGATGAAAAAGTATAACGCAGACTATACCAATACTTTCCGTGAACTAACGTTTGATAAACTAGAGGATTCCGTTCTGTTTGGAACCTCTGAATTTAAAGAGTGGCAAATGCTCTGGAAGGAAAGACTAGGCAGACAAGAGGAATCAAAAGCCTCTTCTCATCAATTGATGAGGAATAGCAATCCAGCCATAATTCCACGGAACCATCGGGTGGAAGAGGCATTAGAAGCAGCGGAAAAACGAGGAGACTACAGCGTGATGAAACGGCTATTAAATGCTCTTGCAAACCCATTCGCCCACTCAGTAGAGCAAGAGGAATATGCTGCACTGCCAAAATCGAGTATCCCTTACCGAACCTTCTGTGGTACTTGATAGAAAAGTATCCTTTCCAACAATATCGGAAAACCTCTGGAATAGTTAAATAGAAAGGAGTGGAAACGAAATCTTTTCCACTCCTTTTCATTTAAAGAGGATGAAAAACTTAGTAATCCAGGCAATGTATTGGGCGCCAGGCAAAAAGAATAGCTGGGCTAATATAGTTCCGAAGAGCCTTGAGGCTATCATGATGATGGATATGGCTTTAAGGTTTATGTAGCTTCCTTTTTTATTTACCACATTATCTGCAAGAACAGAGATTTTTGGGTCGATAAAAAGGGCGAGAAGAATGGTTGCAATCCCATTTATTAATCCAGATGCCATCATGGCAGCGCTACTCCTGTCTGGCGCTAATAGGGATGCGTAAACTGCGGATAAGACTCCAATGGTATAAACCGATGAAACAAACATATTGAAGAAAAATAATCGGAAAGGAATATCCTTTAATTTTATATGTCTAATATAGGAAAAATTAGGAGCATGAATATGCTTTATTCCTCTTTTAATATACTCCAATGTAAACCCCTTTTTTATTAAAGAAGGTACAGAACCGCCTTCATTTGCTAAATGGATGATTGCTCTTGAGAAAATAGCGGTGAAAGTCGGCAGCAGGATGATCCCCAGCATCGTTCCAAATGTGGAAGCACCGATGAGCACTCTAAATTGTTTCTCCACAAACAATAGAGTATGTTCTTTAGGAGCAGTATCAAGCAGACTTCCTGTAACAGGCTGCTGCATCATATTCGCCATTCTGGAAACAACGACCATCATATTAAATAAGGAAAGGGCAGAGGCAATTAATTTAACTCTTGCTCCGGATAATCTCACTGCATAGGCGAGCGTTTCAATGCTGTGAATAATTAGGGTGAATAATGCGATAAATAAGACCTTGCCTGTAAGAAATTCCAATGGATTCACTTCTTTCTTTACTGCTTGTACATGGGGATATCGTACCATATATTGGATGAAAAAGCTTTTGTGTTTTAAAAGGAAAGAACATAAAAAGAGGTCTTGGTGCTTGAAAAGGCTAAAAAATAAGTACGAAAAAATCAAAAAATCCCGGTATTCTAGACGGGATTTTTTGATCTACTAGGATGGATAAAGAGATTTCCGGCTTAAACTAAGTCACGGGGAACTTCTTTTATCCACTTTTTGTGGAATACTTTTTCTTTTCCTTCATAAGCAGTCAGTTCGTTTGTAAGATAGAAGTACTGGTCATCGGCTTTCATGGTGCTAGTCGTTTCTGTTTTTGTCTGCCAATCCTTTCTTCCAACATGCATGGTCCATTTGCATGTTACTTCTGCAGATAATGGATCTCCTTCTACAATGGTGTAGACATTATGATTGGTGCTTCCATATTCTACTCCATTATGCACGAGCTTGCGGGAGCCTTCATCAGAAAAGTCATCCAGCTTCCATGTGCCGCTAATAATGTCATGCTGCACTTGACGTGTACGGTTTTCACCACTAAATTCTATTTTCTCAGCAACTGCTGCTGTTTCTGGCGGACCAAAAGCAGGAAGTGTATCGTCCATTGCTTTTTTCTCCCTTACAGGAAGGGTAAGTTTTGTATTTTCTCCAGTGAATACTTGCAGTGTCGCTTCTTCAGGAGAAGGCCATGCTTGCGGCCAGTAGGTTGGCGATAGTGCAAGCTGCCAGCGATGTCCTTCTGGTATAGAATGGGCAATCGCATTTAATTTCATATTTATTGTGTACTGTTCACCTGGTACTAACGCAGTTGGAAACTCATGACTTTCACGATGAGTAAGATTTAGCATTCCCCAGCTTACGAGCCTAGAACTGCCATCCGGCGCTACATCACAAAGACGTACAGCAAGCAGTGAGTTTGGCTTGTCTGAGCTGAGCTCTACTTTCACTTCCGGAAAGCCGAGAATTTCCATTGGCTGCTCTAATGGCTCCGATGTAAAGCAAACCGCTAATCCATTTTCAAGTCGCTGGTCTGCCGCATAATCGCCTGGCTGGCCAAATGGACAGAAAACTCCGGCATACAATCCATGCTGCTGCGCACCCGAAACGGTAAGTGTGTCTTGTTTTGGCTGCTCTTTTTCCAAGGTTTGATGAGAAAGCCAATATTCCGCGCTGTTTCTCTTAGAAGGCGGCCAGCTCTCTTCTGCCACCCAACGGCCAGGTCTTTCTTGATAATCAACCTGCGGCGGTACACTATCTTGCATCCATGCGCGAAGCAACGGCTCATCCATAATGCCAGTCTCGATACCTTTTAACCAATAGTCCCACCAACGAAGACATTCCTGCAGGAATCCAATGGATGGTCCAGGAATAGCCACTTCAGGGTATTCATGTGCCCATGGTCCAACAAGTCCTTTTTTTGGTCCTGGAAGTCCTTCGAGTAGACGGAAAACGGCATTCGTATATCCATCCGCCCATCCGCCTACAGCAAATATAGGAATATTAATATCTTCATAGTTTTCGTTTACAGATCCGTGCTTCCAATAAGCTCCTCTTCGTTGTTGTTTTACCCATTCTTCTACAAATGGAGGTGTCTTTTCCATTCGCTCGAACCAATTTTCCCGCCATTTATCCCCGACGATGCGTGGGTCGGCTGGTCGGCTGTTAAAGGCGAACATAGTCGATCCCCACCAGAGCATATCTGATGCTAAAATGTTTCCTCCTTTATAATGCACATCATCCGCATAGCGGTCGTCTGTAGAGCATAGAGTTATGACCGCTTTCAGTTCTGGAGGCCGGTTCGCGGCTACTTGCAGCCCATTAAAACCACCCCAGGATTTTCCAATCATTCCTGCCTCCCCAGTAGACCAGGGCTGTTCAGCAATCCACTTTAAGACATCAGCTGCGTCCTCTTGTTCTTGAGGAAGATATTCATCATACATGATTCCTTCTGAATCACCGCTGCCCCGAAGATCTACTCGGATGCTTGCATAGCCATGTCCAGCAAAATAAGGATGGCGAATAGAATCTCTTAATGCAGTAAAATCATCCTTGCGATAAGGGATATATTCTAAAATGGAAGGTACTGGATGTTTCTCCGCATCATCTGGCAGCCAAATTCTCGCTGATAATCGTGTACCATCTTTCATTGGAATCCAAACATGTTCTATTTCACGAACTTTTTTAGGGAACGTTTTTTTTATAGATAATTGAGAATCTCGAACATTAAAAACCATCATAATCCTCCTGAAATTTATATGATTAAAAACCTTTATGAAAGTGCACAGAAAGTATAGCGATGCAAACGTTCAAGTTAGTTGCATCTCAGTATAACTCTAGGGAATTTGCGATCAATTTTGCATTTTCAGAACATTGTGCTATAATTTTGTAATCATGATTATTTTTTTGGTAGTGATTATATTATCACATGATGGGGATGCTAATCAAATTATGATGATTAGTTTATAGGGTATCTAATCTATTGGTATTCCAAAATAGCAGGTGATCTTTTGTGTAGAGGAGCATGGGTTTTGAATAACAAAGAGATAAAAAAAAGCCGTATGTGGAAATATTTTGTGGAAGCAACTGCGGAAATTATTCAAGAAGAAGGAATAGAAAAGGTTACGATTAGAAAAGTCGCAAATAAAGTAGGATACAATAGTGCAACTATCTATAATTATTTTTCAGAAGTTTCACATCTTATCTTTTTTGCCTCTATGACGCTTTTAAAAGATTACACGGAAGAAGTAGCGGTATATATGCAAAAATCAGAAAAGCCATTAGAGAAATACCTTCTAGCGTGGGAATGTTTTTGCCGCCACTCTTTTAGCCAGCCTAAAGTATTTTACGCTATTTTTATCAATGATTTAGGCGATTATCCTGAAAATATGCTGGAAAGTTATTATAAAAAATACCCGCGGGATTTAATTAACATTCCAGAAGAATTAATTCCTACCTTGTTTGAACGAAATATGTCGAAAAGAGGAAGATCAGTTCTTGAATTAGCTTTACAGGAAGGAGAGATAGAAGAAGAGAAGGTAGATGCCATCAATGAATTAACCATTTTAGTATGGCAGGGGATGTTTAGCAATATCCTAAACCATCGTAAAAGCTATGATTCTGAAAAGGCAGTGCAGATTACGATGAAATATATTTCAGAGATTGTACGCAATACAGAAATATTCAAGTTTTAATAAGGTGAAAAACCTTTTAGAATGACGGAGCAGCCTGAATACACGTAGACTCTCAGCACGGATTAGCGAGACAGGCGAGAAGAAAGCAGGAGTGAAACGACGAAGCGGCTAGCCCCGTGGAAAGCGAAGTGTATTCAGGCTGAGGGCTAAATAACAACAATCTATACGAAAAGAGCCTAATAAAAAATGGAGGTTTTAGAAAATTGCTTAAATTTGACCATGTTTCAAAAGTTTATAGTGGAAATAAAAAAGCTGTTAATAATCTAAATTTAGAAATCAAAAAAGGCGAGTTTATTTGTTTTATTGGACCCAGCGGCTGCGGGAAAACAACAAGCATGAAAATGATTAATCGTTTAATTGAACCTACAGAAGGACGTATTCTAATAGATGGCAAGGATATTATGGAGCAGGATAAAGTAAAGCTACGCCGTGATATAGGATATGTTATCCAGCAAATTGGTTTATTTCCTCATATGACCATTAGTGAAAATATTACCCTCGTTCCTAAATTGCTTCAATGGTCCAAAGAAAAACGCAGAGAAAGAGCAGAGGAACTTATTCAATTAGTTAACTTGCCGCTGGATTATTTAGATCGCTATCCACAGGAATTAAGCGGAGGACAGCAGCAGCGCATCGGTGTGCTTCGTGCATTAGCATCTAATCCGCCGTTGATATTAATGGATGAACCTTTTGGGGCGTTGGATCCTATTACACGCGATGGGCTGCAAGAAGAATTTAAAGATCTTCAAAAACGACTTGGAAAAACGATTGTTTTTGTCACACATGATATGGATGAAGCAATTAAGCTGGCAGATCGCATTGTCATTATGCGTGATGGTCAAATTGTACAAGTAGATACTCCAGATGAAATACTCCGAAATCCCGCAAATGAATTTGTAGAATCATTTATTGGAAAAGAACGCATCATTCAAACAAAACCCGATGTGACGACAGTAGGCCAAATTATGAATAAAGTGCCTGCTGCGATTCAGAAAGAAGAGACACTTTCTGCTGCTATTAAGCAGATGAAAGAAAAGCGCGTTGATTCTTTGTTGGTTATCGATCATGATCATAAACTAGAAGGCTATATCGATGTAGAAATGATTCAAGAAAATCGAAAAAAATTTAACACGGTTGGTGAATGCTTAAGAACGGAGCTATATTTCGTAAAAGAAAACAGCTTCATCCGCGACACGATCCAAAAGATGATTAAACGCCAAACAAAATATATACCTGTAGTAGATGAAGACAACAGATTAAGAGGGATTGTGACTCGAGCTACGCTTGCTGATTTAGTTTATGACTCTATTTGGGGCGAGGAACAAGAAGAAGAAAGTAAAACAACGATTAAATAAGAAAGGAGATGATAATATTGGATGCTATTATGCAGTTTTTACAGGAACAAGGAAATAGTTTGCTTTTAAAAACATGGGAACATTTGTATATCTCCCTATCAGCTGTTCTTTTAGGAATTGTGGCAGCTGTTCCTTTAGGAGTGGTTTTAACACGATTAGGTAAAATAGCAGAGACGGTTATACGTATGATAAGTGTGATTCAAACATTCCCTAGTCTTGCTATATTAGCTTTTTTTATCCCGATTTTAGGTGTCGGAAAGCTGCCTGCAATTATTGCTTTGTTTTTCTATTCCATGCTCCCTATCCTGCGCAACACCTATATTGGCATTAAAAATACGGATAATAATTTAGTGGAAGCCGGACGAGGAATGGGGATGACAAATTGGCAGTTGATAGCGGGACTTGAACTGCCTATGGCCATTCCAATTATAATGGCAGGAATTCGTATTTCAACCGTTTATTTAATTGGATGGGCAACTCTAGCTTCGTTTGTTGGAGCAGGAGGTCTTGGTGACTTTATCTTTGATGGCTTAAATTTATACAAGCCAGAATTTATCCTTGCTGGAGCCATTCCATCTACCATATTGGCTCTTTTAGCAGACTGGATTTTAGGAATATTGGAGAAAAAGTTAACACCGCGGACAACTTCAAAAAAACGTGAACTAGCTTAGAAAGGAGAAGCATACATGAAGAAACTTTTAAAGCCAATCCTTGCAAGTACTATTATTGCGCTAATTCTTTCTGGTTGTTCTCTGCCTGGTCTAAGTGGTTCCACAGAAAATACCGTAAAAATTAGTACAATGACAACATCAGAAACACAAGTTATTGGCTATATTCAAAAATATATGATTGAACATTATACTGATTTAAACACAGAAATTGTCGGAAATTTAGGTTCTTCTATTATTTCTCACCAAGCGATGGTGAATGGAGATGTAGATGTTTCCGCTGCACGCTATACAGGGACAGACATGTCTGGTGCATTAGGCATGGAGCTTGTTAGTGATCCGAAAGAAGCAATGGATATCGTACAAAAAGAATTTGACAAAAGGTTTGATCAAAAATGGTACGACTCCTACGGATTTGCGAACACCTACATTGTCGCAGTACGAAAAGAGGAAGCAGATAAACATAACTTAAAAACTCTTTCTGACTTAAAGTCATATGCAGGAAACTATAAATTTGGCGTCGACAACAGCTGGATTAACCGCGATGTCGTTGGCTATGAGCCGTTTAGCAAAGAATATGGCTTCAAGTTTGGAAATGTATATCCGATGCAGATAGGTCTTGCTTATACCGCTTTAGCAAATAAAAAAATGGATGCTGTGCTTGTTTATTCTACCGATGCACGGATTAAACAGTTTAACTTGGCAACGCTGGAGGACAATAAACATTTCTTCCCTCCATACGATGCATCGCCATTAGTAAGCAAAAAACTACTAGAAAAGCATCCAGAATTGGACGGGATTTTCCAAAAGCTCGTTGGCAAAATCGATGGAGATACCGTTATTGAGCTAAATTACGAAGCAGATATCAAGTTGAAAGAACCAAGCATTATCGCAAAAGAATTTTTAGAAAAACACAATTACTTTGAAGAGGAATAGGAGGTGTTAAAGAATGAATACGATCACTCAATTAGTTGATTATTATGCGCAAAACTCAGCTTATGTATGGTATGAAATTTATCGGCATTTTCTAATGTCAGCCTATGGTGTCTTCTTTGCTGCTATTGTTGGTATTCCTGTTGGGATTTTGATAGCTAAATATTCTAAGCTTAGTCCATGGATTATTTCTTTAGTAAATGTCATACAAACAATTCCTGCACTGGCCATGCTTGCTGTTCTTATGCTTGTTATGGGGCTTGGTACAGGGACAGTAGTAGTATCCCTATTTTTATACTCTTTGCTGCCTATTATAAAAAATACCTATACAGGGCTGATTGGCGTTGACCGGACACTTCTAGAAGCTGGACAGGCTATGGGAATGACACGTATGCAGGTTCTTCGAATGGTGGAGCTGCCATTGTCATTGTCTGTCATTATGGCGGGACTTCGCACAGCTCTTGTGATTGCTATCGGAATCGCAACAATTGGAACATTTATTGGAGCAGGAGGTCTAGGGACTATTATTGTCCGAGGAACAAATGCTTCGAATGGTACGGGAGTCATACTCGCAGGAGCAATCCCTACAGCGTTGATGGCAGTTGCTGCAGACTTGATAATGGGGTGGCTGGAGAGGCTGTTATCTCCTGCTAATAGTAGACAAATCCGATAAAAAACGTTTAGGCTATTCGAATAAAGAATATAATAATATAGTAAAAAACGGGTGTTCAATTCTTACACCCGCTTTTTACTATATTATATAGAAAGAAGTGAACACTCTTTGCAAATTCTTAAAGTAGGCAAGCAGTGAAGATAATGGGCATCTATAGAAGGTATATCCCAAATATCTATCTTCTTAGGATTCTGCTAATAGCACGTCTATTTCAGCCGCTGCACGATCTAAGCCATCCTCTACTGACAATTCACCGGAGAATATTTTAGTTAAGTACTCGGTATATACTCCATCGATTTTATTCCAATTTTTAACAGGTGGCAAAAGAAAGGCAAGATCTGTTGCTTCCTTATAAGCAAATAGATAAGAATTTCGAGGTTCTTTCAACATTTTAGCAGCTTCTAAATTGGTAGGCATTAAACCAGTTTTCGCCATTAGAACTTGGGCTTTTATCCCTGTCATCCACTTCATAAAAATCCAAGCCTCCGTCCGATGTTTGCTGCCCTTCATCATAATTAAGTTTTCACCGGTAACTAGGGCTGCTGGATGACTCATTTGAGGAAATGGTACAGGTAAGGTCAGTTTGAGTGCTTGATGTAATTCTGCACCGCTCAAAAACCCATAGAACCAAGGACCATCATCTGTCATAAGCATATTTCCAGCCTTCATTCGATTCCAGTTTTCTTCCGTCCCTAATATATCACCAGGAAGATCAATAAGCTTTTCTTTGTAAAGGCTAGTTAACTGCTTCACTGCATGGATAGTCTCATCTCCGTTTAAATAGCCGGAAGCTTTGTGGAAGTTCTTGTCCGTTAAAGTCCCGCCAAGGCTGTAAAGATAAGCAAGGCTATCTCGAGTATTCAGACTTCCTATTCCAATGGAAAAGTGATTTCGCCGGGCAAGAGTCAATACCTCGTCCATTGTGCTTGGAGGCGTTGAATAGCCCGCTCTTTTCAATAGTTCAAGATTAAAAATAGCTGCTTTCGTATAGATATTGAGCGGAAGAGAATAATAAATAGTATTATGTAAGCCTGCATTCATTAAATTTGATTGGAACCTGCTGTGAATATCTTCA
This sequence comes from Niallia sp. 03133, assembly GCF_052663225.1. NCBI lineage: Bacteria > Bacillati > Bacillota > Bacilli > Caryophanales > Bacillaceae > Niallia > Niallia sp. 03133. Next base: position 264,985 of record NZ_JBQTCY010000005.1, on the reverse strand, counting down.
AAGTCCGGCAATGCATTCAAAGGTTCTAGAAAGCCTTTCTGTGAGAGCTCAGGAACCCACGAGATATTAATCCGAGCCACGTCTGGACCTCGATTGGAGAAGGTGCGAGCCATCAAGCTGGTTTTTAATTCATTATTAAAAGCTAAGTTTACTGAATGTACTTCAATATTAGGATACTCTTTTTCGAAAGCAGGAATTAATTTCTGTTCCAGCAGTTCGGTTTCTTTGTCATTGTATGTGTGCCAAAAAGTAATGATATGTTTTTTGCTATGATGGAGCTTTTGAACTTTGTCAGGATTCGAGATCATGGCAGAGTTACTGCATCCTGCCATCCATGCTAAAACCAGTACGAAGGATACAACCCGCCAAAGCATCACGTAAACCACCCTTTCTTAATCAATTGATAATCTAGTAGCTTGGTGTTTTTCCCTGTACTCAATCGGAGTTAGTCCGGTTATTTTTTTAAACAATTTGCTAAAATATTTTACATCATTAAAGCCTGCAGCTTTCGCTATATCGTAGACGCGGCTCTCATTTTCTGCCAAAAGCCGCTTTGCTTCTCTGATGCGAAGATCGTTCAAATAATCAACAAAGTTTCGGCCAGTTTGTTTTTTGAAATATAGGCTGAAATAACTTTTGCTAAGATGGACAATATCCGCTACGCTCTGTAGAGTTAAGTTCTCCGTATAATGGGCAGCTATATATTCCAAAGCTTTCGTAATCAAATCTTCATCATAATCTTTATCCGCCAATTTCCTTATAATGGGTGTCCGGATTTCTTCAAGTTGACTTATCAGAATGGCTGTCATATCTTCCAACGTTTCTGCACGGTAAAGGAGATCGAACTGCTCAGATAGTGCTGAATTTTGGTATGTATTTAATTCATACGTTCCTTTAAGAAGATGGAACGCCTCTTGCTTAACTTGTGCTGAATTTACTGCTCCGCTTTTCCAACGATCCAAAGCAATTTCAATTGCAGATGAAACAGGATCACCATTGCTAACCATATCAAAGAAGGGTTTCCAATCATTCTGTTGTTTTTGGACAATAGCTGTCTTTTCTATAAGAACATTGGATGGTTCGATAGAATAAAGCCCACCCAATCCTTCAAAAAAGCGTCTTTGGCAAACCAAATTGCTATTGGCAAATCCGTCAAGAATGCTCCCTATTCCTTTTTCTGTCACGAATCCGGCAGACATGGAAATTCTCCATTTTGATTCCATCAATTGTTTCCATTCAAGGAAACTTTGCTGTGCCATTCCATTGCTGTTCGGTACTATAATAAATACTGCGCTTTCCGACACAAGAAATGCGACTCCTTCTTCCACTTGTTCATAAAACATTTTTTGTAATTCCTCTAAAAGGAACTGTACATACAAGTAGCCATGATTTTCTCTCCATTCGTCCGTACCATCTAAAATAAGATAAATACAAGAATAGGAATCCTCCAGCCAGCATGGAACCCAGCTTTCAGCTGCTAGAGAAGGGTTCTCCTGAACAATCAATCTTTTAATTTCTTGTTCAATTCTTTTTCTGTTCAAATAGACCGCCTCTTGCTGGTAATGAATTAATTCGGTATTCCTTTTTCGTTCTTTCTCCAGTATGGAAATGCACTGCCGAAGGACGGCAAGCAGGTCATCTTTTGTTAACGTTAACTTTAATAAATAATCAACAGCTCCAAGCTTAAGCCCCTCTTTTACGTACTCAAAGTCACTGTAGTTGCTGATTAAAATCACTTTCAACCAAGGATAAAGCTTCATTGCTTGCTTCATGAGTTCAATCCCATTCATCGAAGGCATTTTTATATCTGTAATAAGAATATCAAACGAATTTTTTTTAAGACCGTCAAGTGCTTCTAAGCCATTTGCGTATTGGTCATCAACCATCATGCCTTCTTTTTCCCAATCAATAAAGACAGAGATTCCTTTGCGGATAACAGGCTCGTCATCCACGATAAGAATTTTATACATGTTAATCCCCCTGGTCCGCTAATTTTTTTAATAAAATTCGAACAGTCGTGCCTTGTTCAGGTTTGCTCGTTATACTCCAATCCCAACTATCTGCATAATATAGTCGAAGCGTATCAAAAATATGGCGCAGCCCAATTCCCACTTTTCCATGCGCTAGAGCGGTCTTTGGATTGTTCAATTCCTGCAGCCTATCTTTATTCATTCCTAAACCATTATCGGATATAAGTAATTCTAATCCGTCATCATGAAAGGAATGAATCCTAATGGTGATTTCGCCTTCGATATTTTTTGGTACGATCCCATGAAATATAGCATTTTCCACCACAGGCTGCAGAAGCATGCGGGGAATAGGCCTCTGTTCAATCCCTGCTTCCATATCGAGTTTTAGGTGAAATGTTCTTTCATAGCGAAGTTCTAAAATAACCAAATACTTTCGAATAATATTCAGTTCCTCTCCAAGTGTTATAACACTTCCGCTTTTTCCCATATTTGCTTCTAGTAGATGATTTAGCGCTGATAATACGAGAGAAGCACGGTCGTTCTGCTTTGAATCGATAAGCCAACGAAGAGTGCTGAGTGTGTTATATAGAAAGTGGGGTTGGATTCGATGCATAACAGCTCGAAGCTCCGCGTGGTATTTTTCACACTGTTCCATTTCTACCTGTTTCATTAAATTCTCAATTTCATAAAGCATTTTGTTAAATTGCTCGCCCAAGAAGCCAATTTCATCAGAAGATTGGACAGCTGTCCTTACTCTTAAGTCTCCTTGCTGCACGCTCATCATTTTTCTGGTTAATTGTTTAATAGGTTTAGTCACTCTTCTTGCAAAGAAGAGCCCGATGCCGAATGCAAGAAGGGAAAAAATTGCAGAAGTAAATAAAATCCAGGATTGCAGACGATCCAACTGTCCGCTGATTTCAAGCATCGGAACAGTGCCTACAAGTATCCAGCCGTTGCTGAGAAGCTGTTTAACGCCGTAGTATGGAACACCTTTTACAGTAAATTCAAATTCTTCTGTGTCTTCTAGGACAGCAAGCCTGTATAGGTCAGGATTTTCCACCTTTTTGTTGATTACACGAAGATTAGAATCTATCATTATTTTTCCCTCGGTATCTACAACAAAAAATTTTCCGGTCTTCCCGAGTTTCATCTGACCAATTGTGTTGAGTATAGATCTTCCGTCTAAGTGAACTTGGACAAGTCCGATATTACTCATTGTATCAAAATTTTTCAGGACCCTGCTGACGGGAAGAACCAATTCTGTATTCACTCCGCCCCCTTTATAAGGATCATATTGAATTCCTTGCCAAACCAATGATCCATCCTTTCTTTTGGCTGCTTGGATCCAATTTTGGCTGTATAGATGTATGTTTTTTAGGTTCATTTCGGAAAAGGAGCCGCTGCCCCAACCATTGCCCTCTTCGTTCAGAACATAAACAATTTTAACGAAGGAGTTGGAATAAACATAATTGTTTAACAATGTATTTATATACTGGGAATTCTTTTTTTGTTTAAACGCCGGCGTATTTTTCAATTGTAAAGCAGCTTGCTGAATATTCGGATCGCTGCTGATAAAATCCGAGGAATCCATGCCAACGTTCAAAATGGAAGAGAGAGACTCTGCCGTTTGTTTGGCAATTTGAACGGTTGATTCCCTCACATTTTTCTTCAAGATAGAATTAGACTCCCAGTAGAAAGACAAACAAGTAAAAAGTGCCGGAATTAAAAATACGAGCAGAAAGGCCAGGATAATCTTGGATGAAAAGCTTTTTCTCAATAACCGTTGTCTTACCATAACACCCCGCCTTATTCAAATATTTCTATTGTTATTGTAATGGTCAAAAGGGTATTTGAACATTACAATAATGTGTCTATTTATACTATTTCTTAAAATTAACATATCATTTTTTTTAAAACTATAAGTGAAAGTGTTTTATATTGAACAAAAAAAGAAAAATAGTGCACCATAATAGAACACAAAAAATAAATGATATAAATCCATTATTTTTAAAAAAAACCTTAATCTGGAATATAAAACTTTTTTTAGTGTCTTATTTTAAGGGAAAAGTGATAAGAAAAAGGGTGACATTTCTAACGAATATAAACAAAGAGCAAAGTCCTATAGTACTCTAGGTCTATATTTCTAAAATTATCTTTTCAATTTGTAAAGAACTAGAAATAGTCTGCCATATAGAAAGGGTAGAATAAAAATAAGCAGAAATCAATGTCTTCCGTTATGTTAAGGCTATTATTGAAAACTAATTTGCTAGCAATCTAAAAAAATGAAAACGTATTCAATTGGACATAGGAATTTCTCCCGATTGTTGTATGAACCATATATTGCTAATTTAATAACAAGACCAAGGTAAACCGGTGCCCTTTGGATTAAAAGAGAGGAGAGATGACAAACAAAATATAAAATAAGTGCAGTTTTGAATTTTGAGTGCCTGACAGTTCTTTATATTATGTTGTAAAAAGTAGATTACCTGATTAAAATTTGAGGATTTCAATATGCAAAAAATGTGCAGTTTCATCATTTGTACTGGTGAAATATGTTCAAAAAACCAATGTAACAAGAATTATAATGTTCAACTATGAGCATAAACATTTTTCTAATCTATTTCGTTGGAGGTATTTATCATTGTCCATTATAAAACCAAAAATTAAAGTTATCGTATCTCTTTTGTTTGCTTTAATCATTGGGTTATCGACTGTTTTAACATCAGCTTTCGCTGCTCAGCCGGAGCCCGATACACCTTTGAATAAGAATAATCTACAGAAACTTTCTGTGAGTGGTACAGAAAAAATCAAAGACGGTGTGAAATTCGATTTAGGAAACTATGATGGCTATATCCACATGTTATCAGAGGATATGATCAAAGTTTCTGTTCTCCCTGAAGGCACGGATGAAAAAGACTCACCAGCCATTCAGAAAAAAGATTGGGAGACTCCTAGGTTCACAGCGACAGAACAGGATGGAGTATATACCCTGAAATCAAAAAAAATCACAGTGGTTGTAAATGAACAGCCTTTTGGCATTAAGGTTCTTGATGAAAAAGGACAAGTTATCAATGAAGATTACTTAAATAACGATGCAACATCCGGTTACGAGAACGGAAAGCCATACGTATTCAAAAAAACGTCTAAAGACGAGAATTTTTATGGATTCGGGGAGCAGACAGGAAGCACATTCAATAAACGCGGAAAGAGCTTAGGAATGTGGAACTCGGATTCATATGGATATAATAACAGTACAAAGTATGTTTATACCTCCATTCCTTTCTTTTTGGGTCTAAAAGATGGCAAAGCATATGGTATTTTGTTCGATAACTCTTATCGTTCTTATTACGAAATGGCCAGCGAATCAGATGATTACTACTATTTTTACGCAAATGGCGGTCCATTAACTTACTACTTTATGAATGGTCCTGATATTTCCCATGTGTTGGATCAATACACAGAGTTAACTGGTAAAATCAATCTTCCGCCGGAATGGGCATTAGGTCTTCAGCAAAGTGCATGGGCTTATACACCTGAACAGCTGACCGAGATTGCCAAAACCTATCGTGATAAAAAAATTCCGCTCGATACACTAAACTTTGATATTGATTATATGAATGGCTACAGAGTTTTTACGTGGAGCGATCCTTTTAAAAACGCGTTTAAGCAAATCGAAAATATGGGAGGCTTTCACACCGTGGCTATCAATGATCCAGGCGTGAAACAAGATGATCAATATTCCATATACAATGAAGGAACAGCTAAAGATTTTTGGGTTAAAAAAGCGGACGGAACACCTTATATTGGTCCGGTTTGGCCGGGGAATTCTGCATTTCCTAATTTTCTGAAAAGTGATGTACGTAATTGGTGGGCGGGTCATATTGCCTCCACTCTTCTAAATGAAGGTATTGATGGTATTTGGAATGATATGAATGAACCTGCTGTATTCAATGATGGGGATGGATTCTTCCATACGCTTCCGAACGATTCTTTTGGAGAAGATGATCAGGGGAAAAAGGTGCTTCATACGGAATTCCATAATTATTATGGACACTTGGAAAATGAGTCAACATACAATGCTTGGAAGCTTAGCAAACCGAATGAAAGACCGTTTATCCTAACTCGTGATATGTTTGCTGGAACGCAGCGATACGCCGCGGTATGGACTGGGGATAGTCTGAGTGATTGGGAACACTTGCAAATGTCGTTGCCGATGAATATGAATCTTGGTCTTTCTGGAGCTGCCTTTGTAGGAAATGATATTGGCGGTTTTGGAAATAAGGCGAATCCTGAACTATTTGCTCGCTGGATTGAGCTTGGTGCATTCTTGCCATTTGCCCGTATTCACTATGATCAATGGAGTGATCGCAGCTATCATCAGGAACCATGGTCATTTGGATCTGATGTTGAAAATATCAGCAAAAAATATATTGAAATGCGCTACCAGTTGCTTCCTTACCTGTATAATGCTTTTCATGATGCAGCAAAAACAGGGAAACCTGTTCAGCAGCCACTTGTTTATCAGTACCAAAAGGATAAAGGTACTTACAACATTGATGATCAGTTTATGTTTGGGGATTCCATGATGATTGCTCCTGTTGTTGCTGAAGGGAAAACATCCCGCGATGTATACCTTCCTGAAGGTGAAACTTGGGTGAACTTTTGGGATCACAAAGAGTACAAGGGCGGACAAACGATCAACATTAACGCTCCTTTAGACTATATGCCGATTTTTGTGAAAAAGGACTCCATTATTCCGACCCGTGAAGTACAGCAGTACACTGGCGAGAATAAGCTGACAAACCTTACACTTGATACTTATTTGGATAATGAAGCATCTTACAGCTTCTATGAAGACGATGGTAAAACGCTTGACCACAATAATGGTGAGTCCAATGTAACCAACTTCCATATCGCTAAGAAGGGAAATCATATTGACTTTGAACAAAACAAAGAGGTTCAACAATATGATTCAGCGATTCAAACGTACACGCTGAAATTGCATCAAGCAGAAGAACCAAAGAAAATCAAAGCACGTAATCAAGAGTATGTTAAAGCGGACAGTCTGGATTCCCTAAAGGAAAACAGCTATTATTTCGATCAAGATACTGCAATGCTATATGTGAAAATACCGGTTGATATGGATGGAAAACTGCAAATTAAATAAGAGTAGAGGTATAAAAGGATGAAAAAAAGACTTTCTCTCGTTCTAACGTTGGGCTTGCTGTTCAGCAGTTCGCCTGAAGTGTTTGCAAAAGGACAGCCACCTAATGATTCAAATGATAATCTTGGAGTCTATTATGAGCTTTTCGTTAACTCTTTCTATGACTCCAATAAAGATGGCCATGGCGATCTTAATGGGGTAGCCCAAAAGCTGGATTATTTAAACGATGGAAATAGCCATACCAAAAAAGATTTAGGTGTTAACGCCGTCTGGCTAATGCCCGTCTATCCATCGCCAACTTATCATAAGTATGATACGACAGATTTCTATAATGTCGATCCGCAATATGGAACGCTTGAAGACTTCCGTCATATGGCCGATGAAGCACATAAACGTGGACTTAAGATCATCCTGGATCTTGCGCTGAATCATTCGAGCAGCCAGCACCCGTGGTTCCAGGCAGCTGTGAAAGATAAGAACAGCTCCTATCGAAATTATTATATTTGGGCGGATAAGGATACGGATATCAACGAAAAAGGGCCTTGGGGTCAGCAGGTTTGGTATGAAAGCTATCCTGGTTCAGGAGACTATTATTATGCTGTGTTTGATAAAGCAATGCCAGACTTGAACTACGATAATCCAAAAGTCCATGAAGAAGCCATCAATATTGGACAGTTTTGGCTGAAGCAAGGTGCGGATGGATTCCGACTGGATGCGGCCATGCATATTTATACAGGCGAAACAGATAAGAACGTTGCCTTATTAAAGGAATTCAGTCAAGGTTTAAAACAAGTGAAACCGGATGCCTACCTGGTCGGAGAAGTTTGGGATCGTCCAAATAACATTGCACCGTACTATCAGGCACTGAACTCCAATTTTAATTTTGACCTTGCTGGAAAAATTGTAGATTCCGTGAAATCCGGCGTAGATAATGGATTAGGTCTCTTTGAAATGAACACTCTTGATCTCTATCAAAGTTTCAGTACATCAGCGATAGATGCACCGTTTTTGACCAACCATGACCAAGCGCGGACCATGTCGGTGCTGAACGGGGACATGGATAAAGCGAAAATGGCAGCATCAATACTCCTGACAATGCCAGGTAATCCATACATTTACTATGGGGAAGAAATAGGTATGCTTGGTGAGGGGCCGGATGAGTATAAACGTGAACCGTTCCGCTGGTATCAAGGGGATGGCGAAGGCCAAACAACTTGGGAAGCGCCGCGTTATAACGTGGGAACCTCTGCTGTTTCTGTTGAATCAGAAGATAAAGACAAGGATTCCTTGCTTAATCATTATCGAGATTTGATACATGTTCGTCAATCTTCCTTGGCTTTAGCCAAAGGGGACTTAAAGGAAATACAGACTGGCGACAGCCGAGTGATAGGTTTTACCCGAAATTACCAGGAAGATTCCGTGCTCGTTTTGCACAATCTTTCGAAGGAAACAGTCACAGTATCCGTTCCGAGCCAAGCAGTCAAAGGGAACAAGAGATTATTTTCCAATGATAAAGTGAAGGTGAAGCGTAATGACGGGGAGATTCAAGTCACCCTCTCAGCAACATCGACAATAATTTTAGAGTAATTATTTCAGGTTTACCATACAGGAGATCCTGGAAAGAACTTTTATAAGCAGACTCTGTTAAAACGATAATGTTGTTTTTGGGAAGGAAATTTGCGAGACTCCACAGGAGCAAAGCTCCGAGGAGGCTCGGCGCCCGCCCCGTGGAAAGCGAAGTGTATTCTGACTGCGGTCTTTATTTTTCAGGGGAGCCTAAGTAAAGTTGCTTACTACCTGAAATGAAGAAAGATGCTTCCAAATTGTTAAAAGACTAAAAAATGAAGAAGGGGCTAGCAAATAAGTTAGTTCTTTCTTCATTTTATCTACTAAACTAGCAATTAGACGAAGTAAGTGTTGAATTCTGAAACGAACGAAATGAGGGAGAATGTTGAAAAAGGCATATAAAATAACTACAGGCATCCTAACTGTATCATTGCTGGCTATTTCATGTGTACAACCTGGACATATCACTTTGGCTGCAGCAGCAAAACAAGAGCAAAAGCAAATAGATAACCAAAAAAAGGGACAAAAAGTTCAATCAATATGGGATAAAAGTTCATTATCTTTTATAACTGCAGGTGTAACCTCTAATGGCATCTCTGCGACTATTAAAAATGGCTATGACTCAAGGGCTATGCAGGGAGAAGTCAAATATGAAGTTTACTGGTCCAAAGAAGGTAATCCTAAAGATGGAGAAGTGGTTGCAGAAGGGAAAGTTAGTCCATTAACTCCAGGTGAAACACAACTGTTAACTTACTCACCAGATCAGCTTGAAGCTGGAAATTATATGTTTAAGGCTTATCAACGGCCTGACCATCCAGGGACAGGAGAGTTGTGGAGTGAGTCCGTAACTATACAAGAACCGATCGAATTAAACGACTCAGAAGAACCACAACGTCCGTTTGATCAGTATTTCCAATCCAATGTTGAAAAGGGAACAGCTACGTTTACTATTCCTGAAGGGGCCTCCCCCGTTGAGATAAGCTTTACAAGCTATGCCTATCCTGAAGGAACAGGACCTCAAGATTACAGCAATCCATATGAGGCTCAGTCTGTATGCGATAATGTTACAAAAGTTTATGGACCAGGTACATATACCGTAGATGTGAAACTTCCGACCGGATATTTTCAGGCCGATCTGTATTTAGGGCCCGAAATGGAGAAATTAACGGAATATGGGCATCCAATGGATATAATCATTGATGCAGATTCTGGATTAAATGAATAAAGGTAAAATTGGAAGGATATTTCTATAAATAAGAATCAAATAGAGACATAGATACTTCCACGCTAAAAAAGTGGCTAACCAATTATTTTTGGAAGTTAGGGTGGAAGACTACAACAAAAAGAGACTGCTGGAAATCGTTCAACTTTCAAGCAGTCTTTTATCGTTCCTTGTCGTATTCTACTACTCTTCCATTGTCGATAAATCTCCGGTCGGCAATCCGAGCTCCCATGCTTTTAACACACGGCGCATAATTTTGCCGCTTCTTGTTCTCGGGAGTTTATCACAAAATTCTATTTCTCTTGGAGCGGCATGTGCAGCTAATCCTGTTTTCACAAATTGGCGGATTTCTTCTTTTAATGCTTCTGATTCTGTATAGCCATCAACCAAAGAAACAAAGGCTTTAATAATTTCTCCTCTAATGGGATCTGGCTTTCCGATTACTCCAGCTTCGGCAACTGCTGGAAATTCAATTAACTTGCTTTCCACTTCAAATGGCCCAATTCGTTCCCCTGCCGTCATAATGACATCATCCACACGACCTTGGAACCAGAAATAGCCATCTTCATCGATATAAGCTGAGTCCCCTGAAACATACCAGTTTTTAAAAGGAAAATAGCTTGCGTACTTTTCATGGTTGTTCCATATGGTATCCATCATGGAAGGCCAGCCTTTTTTAATAGCCAAATTGCCCATCTGATTAGGTGGAAGGATATTTCCTTGGTCGTCCAGTATGGCTGCTTCTACACCTGGAATTGGTTTTCCCATGGATCCCAGCTTCATTTCCATACAAGGGTAATTGCAAATCAGCTGTGCCCCTGTTTCTGTCATCCACCATGTATCATGTATCCGCTTCAGAAAAACATCATTTCCCCAGCGAATGACTTCAGGATTTAACGGCTCCCCTACACTTAAAATATGGCGCAAAGAGGATAGACTGTACTTTTGAACTGCCTCTTCTCCTGCCGCCATTAACATTCGAAAGGATGTTGGCGCGCTATACCAAACCGTTACGCCAAATGTTTCAATCGTCTTATACCAAGCATCCGGACTAAAACGCCCGCCAACAACAATATTTGTTGTCCCTGTTAACCAAGGACCAAAAATTCCATAAGAAGTGCCAGTAACCCATCCCGGGTCTGCTGTACACCAATAAATATCATTTTCTTTTAAATCCAACACCCATTTTGCTGTTTGATAATGCTGGATCATGGCGTTATGAACATGCAAAACACCTTTAGGTTTGCCGGTTGATCCAGAAGTATAGTGGAGAATTAATCCATCATCTCGATTTACCCATTCTATTTCCAACTGCTCAGAAGCATACAGAAAATATTTATGAAAATCTGCAATTTTTCCCTTCTCTTCGACATTTTCGCCAACAATAAAAATTGTTTCTAGTGCCGGCAATTCCTTGATCGGAACACGCTCCACCAAATCGGCTGTGGTAATTAATACTTTTGCTCCGCTGTCTTGCAGACGGTCTTTTACCGCACCTTCCATAAAGGCTTCAAATAAGGGACCGACAATTGCCCCTAGTTTAATGGCGCCAAGCAGTGCAAAATATAATTCAGGAGAACGAGGCATAAAGATAAATACCCGATCCCCTTTTTCTACTTTGCCTTTTTCCTTTAATACATTTCCTGCTTTATTGGTTAATTTTTTTAAATCTTCAAATGAATATTTTTCGCTTCTCGTATTACTGAGATAGTAGAGGGCCGCTTTATCCTTTGTAGGACTTTCAGCGTGCCGATCAATCGCTTCATATGCTAAATTGACCTTCCCGGTATGATGCCATGAAAAATTTTGTTCCGCTTGTTTCCAATGGAAATGTTGGTACATCTCTTCGTAGTTTTCCAGGTTATAATTGCCTTGAATAGGTGGAAACGTTTTCAAGTTCATTCGTACATCCCCCTCATTTCAATAATTTAACATCTATACTATAAAGTGAACCTTCCATCAGTGGGGGTTTTGTTCATCCCCCACTGATGGTTAGTTAAACTTATCGGATCTTTACGGGCAAGTTTCAACATCTAGCGTCCTCGATTTCTCAGCATCCCCGAGGTGGGGGTTTTACTGCCCGTTAAGAGTGGGATAAAATAAAATCACTATATACACAATTTTAATGGTTGAAATTTAATTTTATTCCTTTTTTATCAAAAACAAGTTTATAACGCAGAAAAAAAGCTGACATCAAAAGGATTTTTAAACCTTTGCGTCAGCCATTTGTCTTATGCAGTTTTAGAAATGATTTGATTATTTTCTAACAAAGCTCTTGAATCATCATTTGCAGGTTGATAGCCTTTTTCGATTAATTCTTTTATGTATATTTTGTTGTAAACAAAGGCAAATACAATCCCGCTTATCCATGCCCCTATACCTAAAGTAAATGAGCCGAGTATTGCCTCAATAACAAGCATGATAACAGCCCATTTTAAATCACCACGAAACAATGCAGGGAAAAAACCGAAGAAGAATGTTGTCCAACTAAAACCAACCTTAACTTCTTTTCTTAACCCACCTTGATTTTTTAAAACAGCTTTCATTTCAAAATCCACTCCTCTTTTAGTATAGAGAGAGAGAAAAGGAAAGAATAATTATTATGATAAAAGTACTAAAAAAGTTCTAGTTTTTTCTCTTCTCTAGTACTATAATATTATAATTTATGACAAAAAGGGAGATTTATGGAGAAAATTTATCGTTTTATGGTTTTACCTTATTTCCTGTATCCATATATTTTTAAGCTAATAATCTGAAAGGAAGCTTTCACTTTTCCCCATGATCACGTTCTGCTCATTTCTTCAAGGGTAATTATCCTTTTCTTATCTTCAGACCATAAGAGCAAGAATGAGGACGAATTGGATGTGGAATCCTTGTTACAATGAGATCAATTAAACGTTGTGGTAAGATTTCTTTAGAAGTATGAAAAAGGAATAAGGATAAGGAAACATGGAAAACGGAATGGAGCGGAAGGGAAAAAATGGCTGCGATAAATCTTTCTTTTGATGAAATGTGGGAGAAAATCATTGCTGGTGATCGTAAATATGACGGGTTATTTTTCACGGCGGTGAAAACCACCAAGATTTACTGTCGTCCTTCTTGTCGATCAAGGAAGCCGAAAAAAATAAATGTGGAGTTTTTTTATGATATAGAAGAAGTAGAAAAAGCTGGGTTTCGACCTTGTAAAAGGTGCCAGCCAGAAGTAGAGCATTCGCCGCATATTGGAACGGTGAGACATGTAATTGCCTTTTTACTCCAACAATATAAACAAAAGATAGAGTTAAAGGATATTGCCAACCATGTCGGGTTGAGTACTTATTATTTGGAGCGACTATTCAAACAGGAGACAGCAGAAACTCCACGTACTTATTTAGAGAAAATCAGAGTAGATAAAGCAGCATATCTTCTTGCAACTACGAATAGAACTAATCTTGAAATTTGTTATGAGGTTGGCTTTCAAAGTCCTTCCAATTTTTACAAGGTGTTTCGCCGCTCGAAAAATTGTTCACCTAGTGAATATCGAATCCTTAAAAGAGAAGAACCTGCAACGTGAAATGGATCGATCAAGAGCTGCTGCACAGATAAAAGGTGGATGTTTATACAAGCTGGTTGAAGTAAGTGGAGAACCTATTTTATTAAAAATTCAGAATGCTCTATCTTCCATTTATGTAGAATTTCCAATAGGAAGTCCTTCTGAAAAATACCGAGGGCTAATTGCAAACTACATAGGAGAATGGTTTGATTTCGATCAAGATTTAGAGAATTTTTATAAGGTGGCTAGCAAGGATAGAGTATTGAATAACCTTGCAGAAAAGTATAAAGGTTTACGGGTTATATGTATTCCAGATTCATTTGAACCGTTAACATGGGCTATAATAGGACAACAAATCAATTTAAAGTTTGCTTATACGCTAAAGAAGCGTTTTATTGAACATTTTGGAGAATCGCTTATATATGAGGAAGAAAGATATTGGCTATATCCAGCATATAAAATAATAGCGACTCTAGATGTGGAAGACTTAAGGAAGCTCCAATTTACTTCTAAAAAGGCTGAATATATAATAGGAGTCGCTAAAGCGATGAAAAACGGTGAGTATACGAGAGAACTGCTACTTCAAAAATGCGACTATGATCAAATCAAACAAGTTTTATTGAATATAAAAGGAATAGGAGCATGGTCTGCAGATTATGTGCTGATGAAATGCTTCCACTATCCACAAGCATTTCCGATAGCGGATGTTGGTCTTCATCATGCAATAAAGCTTCAATTGGATCTTAAAAGTAAACCTACTTTAGAAGAAATCAAAGAATTATCGTTGAAATGGGAAGGCTGGCAAGCATATGCCACCTTCTAAATGTGGAGGTCATTATATGAGTAAAATTTATGCCATAGATTATCACTCTCCGATTGGCATTATAGAAGTCATGGGTACAGAGGAAGCCGTTTTCTCTATTTTATTTTCTGAAAAGGAGGCGGTATTCCATCTTCCAGGAGAAGATATTCCTAACGTTTTAATGGATTGCTATCGGGAGTTGGATGAGTATTTTCAGGGGAATCGTTATGAATTTACGTTTCCTTATATCCTGGAAGGGACGGAATTTCAAAAAAGTGTATGGCAGGCATTAACAGAAATTCCATACGCAAAAACAGGTTCGTATAAAGATATAGCTGTTTCTATTCTAAAGGAAAAAGCAATGAGAGCAGTAGGAAGTGCCAATGGAAAAAATAAAATAAGCATTGCCATTCCGTGTCATCGTATTATTGGTTCAAATGGAAAGCTTACAGGCTACGCAGGAGGTTTATGGAGAAAAGAATGGCTTCTTCAGCATGAAAGAGATATGTTGGCAAAAAAGGAGCAAAATGATTGATAAGCTGCTCAAATGCTGTCTGCACTTGGGCTTTTTTTATATAAAAATTCCGAATCACAAGTGAAATATTAACAAAAGTACTTGATATTTCTTTTTCGTTTTAAATACTATACTATTAATATAGTTAAATTATAGTAAAAAGGCAGAAGAAGGAGCATCAGATTATATCAGTAAACCTTTGGATTTAGATCAATTATATTATGTTCTGCGCGTGTGGCTACAAAAGCAAGGAGGCTAATGTCATGGATAATCAATACTTGGATGTAGAGCATGAAAGAGAGGAAAGTCAACATGCCAGTGTAGAAATTGACTTATTGCTGGAAGGAATCTATCGGTTGTCCGGGTTTGATTTCCGCCAATACAATCGATCCTCTATTTCTCGACGTATTTATTATCGAATGAAGATGGACAGCATTCCAACGATCTCTCGATTGCTCGAAAAAATTATCCATGAAGAAGCCTTTTTAGAACAGGTTTTAAATGATTTTTCCATTAATGTTACAGAAATGTTTCGCAACCCAAGTTTTTTTAAAGCATTTAGAGAAAGAGTAATTCCGCAGCTGCGGAATCTTAAGGAAATTCGGATATGGCATGCTGGATGTGCTACAGGCGAAGAAGTATTTTCAATGGCTATTTTGCTAGAAGAAGAAGGGTTAATGGATAAAACAGTTATTTATGCAACAGATATGAATGAACATGTTTTACAGAAAGCGAATCAAGGAGCTTTTCCTCTGCATAAAATGCAAGCATATACAAAAAATTATATGCTTGCAGGTGGAACACATGCATTTTCAGAATATTACAAGACAGATCATCATTATGCATATTTCCATTCGAATCTGTTAAAAAATATTATTTTTGCTCAGCATAATCTTGTCACAGATCAATCATTTAATGAATTTCATGTAATTATCTGCAGAAATGTTCTCATTTATTTTACGACGGCATTGCAAAACCAAGTGCAGCACCTATTCTATGAAAGTTTAAGCAAAAATGGTTTTCTTGGTTTAGGAGATAAAGAAACACTTCGTTTTGTAGATGCAGCGCCTAACTATAAAGAGTTAGTTGGGGATGAAAGGATCTATCAAAAAATTCGTTAACTTAGAAAGCGGGATTCTTTATATGGAATCCTGCTTTTTTAATAGAGAATTAATTAGGTTGGTTTTGCATAAAATATGCCAGTCTAACTCAGCTTTTAAATGTAATGCAACACGGGTACTGGCAAAAATATCCACCTTATTAAGCAGTTTTGTTATATAGTCTGTCCCGCCAATATCTAATGCATCTGCCAACTTGTTTTTATCTTCAAGTGCAGTAACAAAAATTATAGGCAAAGTAGTATTTTAAATGAATGGCGCATAATTCTGACTAGTATGAATAAGGGGGATTTTCTTTTTTCATGTTTGTATATGGGTAAATGAGTCTAATTATTTTATATAGTGCAAATTATATAAACATACAAGGAAAGGAGGTTATGGATAGATGAAAATAAGTATAAGGGTTATTTTGCTTGTTTTTTCTATAATCCTGAATGCACTCGGAAATGCACTAACCATAAAAGTTGCATTAGGTTCAGCACCTTGGACTGCTGCCAGCCTAAATGTGTCAAAAGGTCTTGGTATATCAGTTGGGAGTGCTACTATAATAATTGGAAGCATCATACTGATTTTAGATGATGTGCTTCGACGGAAATTTAACCGAATTAAGGATCTTTATAATTTTCTTTATTTGATGTCTTTTGGCTATATCATTGATTTGTGGTTATTATCCATGAGAAACGTTGAATTTCACCATTTTTCTTTTCGATTATTTCTATGTATTGCCGGTATTCTGATGATTGGTGCCGCTGTTTCCATCTATTTAAGAGTCGATCTTGTCTTTCATCCTTGTGATGATCTATTGAATATTTTAAGACGTAAATACTTAAATGGAAATGTCATCTATGCTGAAATCATAAGTCTCGGCCTCCCACTTTGCATAAGCGGCATTTTTGGGGTTGTGCAAAATAAAATTTATGGAATTAATATTGGTACGCTCATTAGCTTCATGTTTTTAGGTTTTTTCATCCATTTTTTTGATCGTACGATTCAACTTAATAATCGGCCAATCGTTCAGCTCCAACCATATTGGGAAAGAAAGAAACGGAATGAATGAACTCATAGTTGATGTTTCTTAATATAGCGAAAGCATCTTTTAAAATAAACAGCTCCTTGTCGGGAAGACAGAGGGCTGTTTATTTGGCCTTTAATTCTAAATTCTATCAACATAGGGTATAAGGCTAGTACATTGCTGCTCATACATAAAAATACAGGAGGAGATTGCTGGTGAAATGGAAAGGCAGGAAAGGAAGCTATAATGTAGAAGACCTCAGAGGCATGGGAATGGCCGGAAAAGGGGTCCTCGGTGGAGGAGTTGGTTTAGTAATTGTCCTTATTATTACTTTGCTTGGCGGAAATCCAGGTGAATTATTAAAAATAACTTGCAAATGACCGATTCAGACAGCAGTACACCCTATCAAGAAACAGAACAAGAGAAAGAGCTGTCGCAATTTGTATTCGTTGTGCTTGCAGATACAGAAGAAGTATGGAAGGAGGAATTTCAGAAAGAAGGGCTAACATATACAAATCCTACTCTGGTTTTATACACAGGAAGTGTTGATTCTGCCTGTGGAGCAGCTGGTTCATCCGTTGGCCCATTTTATTGTCCTGGAGATCAGAAACTCTATATTGACCTTAGCTTTTATCAAGAGCTTCAAGATGAATTTAAAGCGTCTGGGGATTTTGCGATGGCTTATGTTATTACACATGAAGTTGGCCATCACACGTACAAACCCTTTTAGGTACATCTGATAAAATTATGCCATTGCGGTCCAAATTAAGTGAAGAAGAATTTAATAAGTACCTTGTTCGTTTTGAATTGCAGGCAGATTATTTTGCTGGCGTTTGGGCAAATCATGCTCAAGGAATGGACTTGCTTGATGAGGGAGATTTAGAGGAAGCTTTGACCGCAGCAAATATTAATTGTTTTACATGATTAACAGGATTATTTGCTAACGTTTTTCATACTAGTATACTATAATTATGTACAACCATAAGAAATATGCCATCCTTTTAATAACTCTTTATTAAGCAAATGCTGTTTTGAAATAATTGTTTTTAGCCGCTGATGAAAATATAAAAAAGCAGATAATTTTTTATTTTTACCATAGATGGTTGACAATATTAGCATAAAAACATGCATAAAATTCATAATAATAGAAATATTCACCTTTTAAGGTATGTTTTTTATGATTTTTATTTCTTAATGTATGGAGAGTTCTTTTTAAGGGTTGGATAATTATTCGCAGGTCAGAAATAGATAGAGAGTTGATTCTTAGCAATAAAAGCAAAAGGGAGGGGGAATAATATTTTGCTTCATGTGGAGCGGATAAACAAATGGGTGTAAAGCAGGTCTAAATCTAAAGTAGATATGTGTAACCACTTGAGATGATCTGACATAAAAAATAATTAAATATACAGAATGGGAGTGAGATCATGAAGAAATTTCATTGGATCAAGTGGCGTACTTTCCTTGTTAGATTCGCAATCATTGCTGTTATTGCAATAGCATTCTGGGCAGGCGGTCCAAAAGCTTGGAATATTGGTCTCAGTATTCTCAGCCTTTTGATGCAATTGCTATTTGCGGTTGTGTTTATCATTATTCAGTTTGTTGCTCTCTTTTGGTTCTTGGCTCGGGGGCGAACGTATTGGATATTACCTGGGGAAACAGGTTCTACCTGGGATGACTACAGAGGGAATCCAGAGATTGTCGAAAATGCAAATCGGATTGTAACCTTGCTTAGAGGTGTTAAGGAGTTCAAGGAAATGGGCGGCGAGGCGATACGTGGATTGCTTTTATGCGGACCTCCCGGAACTGGTAAATCTTATCTTGCTCAAGTTATTGCAAATGAAGCGCAAGTTCCATTTGCATATGCTTCAGCACCAAGCTTTCAAAACATGTTTTTTGGTGTTGGAAATTTAAAAGTAATGGGTCTCTATAAAAAAGCGAGAAAACTGGCTAAAGTATATGGTGCATGTATTATTTTTATTGATGAAATAGATGCGATTGGAATGTCGCGGCAGGCAAACAGCGGCGGTGGCGGAATGTTTGGAATGGGTGGAGGAACTGGCCTTCTAAATGAACTGCTTTTGCAAATGGATCCACCTAATATTGATAACTCAAAGATTGCAAAATTTTTCCGTTTACTTGGTCTGCATCGCAAGCAGGCAGAACGGCCGGCAGTATTGACTATTGCAGCAACGAACCTGCCTGATGTTCTTGATCAAGCTTTGCTGCGTCCAGGTCGTTTTGACCGCAAGCTTTGGGTCGATGCACCAGATTATGATGGTAGGGTGGATATTTTTCAATATTATCTGAAAAAGGTGCAGCGAGATGACACCCTTACGCCACAAAGCGCTGCTTTGGATACCATAGGCTATAGTCCGGCGCAAATTAAGCATATTGTTAATGAGTCGATTGTAATTGCTCATCAGCGAGGGGCGCAAAATGCCAGCTATGAGGATTTCCGATCTGCTATGGAAACATATGAATGGGGGTTGAAACAGCCGCTTCGATCCATGAGTGATGATGAAAAAAGAAATGTTGCCTACCATGAGGCTGGCCATGCGGTAGCACAGTATTTATTGAAGCCTCACGAACGTGTTTGGAAAGTAACTATTATTCGAAGAGGCGGGGCTCTGGGGCTTGCTGCTACTAAACCAACAAAAGAGCGGTATAATCGAAGCGATAGTGAAATCTTGGCAGAGATTCAGGTTTGTTTAGCAGCCCGTGCTGTTGAAGAAGAGTTTTTAGGGAAGAAATTAAACGGTGTCACCTCCGACCTGCGTCAAGCTACACAGCTTGCTGGGGTTTATCTAGGTATGGTTGGGATGGGGGATGAGCTGTTCAGCTGGCTTGCGATTGGATCACAAACCGATGCTTTAAAGCAGCTGCGGCCGAAGATAAATGAGCTTCTAAAAGATCAGATGGATCAAGTGAAGGGCTTAGTAAAAGAACAGTCGGAATTCGTCCATAAAATTGCAGGTGAATTGCTAAAACGCGGTGATCTTACAGGAGAAGAAATTGAACAAATTTATGTTAGCCTAAACGGTCACAGCCGGCTAGATGTACCGGAAATAAAAGCAAGTATCGTGTATGAAAAGAAAGAGGAAGATGCTTTCAGCGAAAACAACTAACGAAAAAATACACAAGAATGAGGCAGAAATGCGGATCAACTCTATGAAACTGGGAATGAAGATGAGGGTATCTAATTAATCGAGTGAATGATAATTAGATACCCTAGTTTATTAAAAAAACATTCTTTATTATGCCCCGCATTCCTTTGGAATAGTGAATTATAAGAAGGGCTTATCCTTTATTTTAATGGATTGTGCTGGACAGCTGTCTTGAGCTTCCATTAAATCCTCGAGCATATCTTCCTCTACTATTACAGTGCCAGTATTGCTATCCAACAGTACTTCCGCAATTCCATCATCATCAAAATCAAAGATGTCTGGGGCAATTGCACCGCATGCTGCGCAAGCAATACAAGTGCTTTTTTCCACTATTGTAAATTTAACCATTAAACATCATCCCTCTTTCACAATAAGGTATATCCTAATAGTAAACGCTAATAATGTGGATTCTTCTAACTAAATGTGACCATTTTTTAACAATTTTTGAACGGTGAAAGTAGTAGTATTCTTTTTAACTCAAAGTTCGCAGTTATCCCACTCTTAACGGACAGTAAGACCCCCACCTCGGGGATGCTGAGAAATCGAGGAAGCTAGGTGTTGAAACTTGCCCGTAAAGGTCCGATAAGTTCAACTAACCATCAGTGGGGGATGAAGAAAACCCCCACTGATGGAAAGGTTCACTTTATAAATTCCTTTTCACGCCTTGAGACAACTTGGTTTGGAGCAATAGAAAAGGAATGTTGCTTTTAAAATATCATCTTTCAACGTTAATCTACCAACAGATGAAACCTGAGTCTGTCTTCTAAAAGATGGTTGTTTTTACCTGGTACAGCGAAAGCAACCACCCTATTTAAAAGCAATAAAGTTTGAAAAAATACCCAAATAGAAAAAATTAACTCTACTATTGTTTTGTAGTAATACCTTGTTATAACAAGCTGTCTCTTCATCACTCTCTTTGCGAAGTTTGAGTTTTTAATAAGAACATGTTTTTTCATACGAAATAAGCAGGACGCTTGGACATCTATAGTTTCTTATTCAAAAAGGAAGTATCTTTTCGCTTTATGTGGATAGACCCCATCTGCTTCATGTAAGCTCCAAAACAAATCATCCGGTTTTCTTCCAATCGTACCGTGTAAAATCAATCCAGGTGCTGTTACATGAAGAGGCAGCCCTTTTGTATTATACATTCGATTTGAACCGAGATCAGTTAAAACAACTGTGTCTCCAATGATGCTAGTTATTTCAAATAAACTTTCTTCTGTATTGGCAAATTCGCAAAATTCTTCTTCCATTTTATCTAAGTCTTTATTAATATCCCAACCCTCTTGATGGATTTTAGGGAAGTTGATTTGGAAAAGGGCGTTTAGCAATTGTTCGCAACCTATCAGATCGTTTAATGCGTCTTTATAGTTGCTTATTGTCTTAAAAAAGGAAGTATTTGCACGGAAATCAAGCCAGAAGCAAAATTTTTTTAATTCCATCAGAAATTTTTCTGTTTCTTTTTTTTCTGGAGATAGTTTGATAGAAAGAGGGAAGTAGAGATAAATCAGCTTTTCCCAAAAGGGGGATTTGCAGGTTTCCCAAGAGGATGGAACCTTGTCTTCTAAATAATCAGTCATGTACTTGGAGAAAATACGGAGAAACTCATTACAGTCTGGATCCGACAAATACTCACGCTTATAATCAATTAAATCATCTCCATAAAATTCAAATAGAGCTCGAAACCGCATATTAAAATGAGAACTAATTTCTATTTTCTTTAAGAATTTTTTACGATCTAATGGATTTTCAATCGGATGAAGTATAACTTTAGTTTGGGAGGTATTTTCGCAGCAAATTTCTTGTGGTTTTCCGCTGCCGCATAAACAATAAGAATAATTTTTCATAAAACAAATCAACCTGCTTTCTATTTAATTTGCGAAACGAGAAAAAAATAATAGTTTACCCGAGGACGAGGGGTAATTTAAGGAATTATTCGTATTATACAAGGTATAACAGAACGTGTCACTATCAAAACGTGTTAATATTTTGAATATTATGTGAATTTTACTGAATAAAGGATGAGCAAGCATTAGTGAGAATTGCTTGCTCATCCTTTGAGATAAGCTGCTGTATTTGCTTTGCTTTTAATAAACTTTGTCGCCATTAAAGATGGAGTTTTTTACAACAACATAATCTACATTGCGGATGGATTCCAGTTTGTTTCCGCCAGCATAAGAGATTGAGGATTGAAGATCTTGCTCCATTTCTGTCAATGTATCTTGGAGAGAACCTTTGTGTTCAACAAACATTTTTTTGCCTTCCACATTTTTCTTTTCCCCTTTTTGGAATTCAGAAGCGGAGCCAAAATATTCTTTGAAGAGCTTTCCTTCTTTTTCAAATGTTTCTCCTGGTGATTCCTCATGACCTGCAAATAAGGAGCCAATCATGACCATCGAGGCACCAAATCGAACAGATTTGGCAATATCTCCATTAGTGCGAATCCCTCCGTCTGCAATAATTGGTTTGCTTGCTGCTTTGGAACACCAACGAAGAGCGGCTAATTGCCAACCACCAGTTCCAAATCCTGTTTTAATCTTGGTAATACAAACTTTCCCTGGTCCAATGCCCACTTTTGTTGCATCTGCACCAGCATTTTCTAATTCTCTTACTGCTTCTGGCGTGCCAACATTTCCTGCGATAACAAAACTTTTTGGAAGATGTTTTTTTATATGTTTAATCATTTCAATCACAGCATTGGAATGTCCATGTGCGATATCGATTGTAATATAATCTGGAATAAGATTCTCAGCTGCTAATTGATCGATAAATCCGTACTCATCTTCTTTAACGCCGACACTTATAGATACAATTAACCCTCTTGATTGCATATCTTGAATAAAAGAGACCCTTTGTTCAGGATAAAAGCGATGCATAATATAAAAGTAGCCATTTTCCGCTAAATAAACAGCGATCTTTTCATCTATAATTGTTTGCATATTTGCAGGTACAACAGGCAATTTAAATGTATGAGCTCCTAATGTTACTTTTGTATCACATTCAGAACGACTATTAACAATGCATTTTGCAGGAATTAATTGAATATCTTCATAATCAAATACATTTTCCATGTATTACACCCCTAAACACGAATATTAAAAACTTTTTATATAAAAATGTTCGACCCTTTGGTAATGTACATCATTTTTATCAGTATGTCAAAGTTTTTACTATTTATGTATAAAACTGGTCGGAAACACTTCATAAAAAAAAGGATTAATGCCAGCTGAATAGCAGTCATTAATCCTTTTTTTAACATGAATGAATAAATTTTTCACACCATTCAATATATAAGCGCTCATATTGAATGCCAAATTCCACAACAGCAATGCTGGAAGTAATGGGGTCCTTTGGATTGGCTGGATCTTGCATCCCTTTTAATTCAGCTGCTTTATCTAAATAGACTGATAACTTTTCTTCATGCATTTTTTTTCTTTCGACCAGCCTTTTTTTCATATCCTCCGGTTCTATCAGCCATGAATTATATGCTTTAAGTAAAAATTCATCTTTCATTTGTTGAGGTTCTGACGGGGCCATTGTCCACTCTATTAATTTTTCTTTGCCAACTTCTGTGATTTCATAGACTTTTCGTGCGGGCCGATAGTCATGCTGTTCTACACCTTGAATTTTTACTAATCCCTCTTTATCCATTTTTGCTAATTCAGGATAAACTTGGTTGCTTCCTATTTTCCAGAATGGTCCCATTCGGTTGTTCATTTGTTGTTTAATATCATATCCGCTTAACGGTTCTCTCGCTAATAAAGTAAGCATAGCATAACGATTTGCACTCATATAAATTACTCCTCTTGCTAAATATAGGTTCATATTAATATATATTTTTTTGTGATTTTTATCAAGTTAATAAAAATATAGGTTAAATTTAACTTATATTTTTATTGATAAACAAAAATATATATGTTATTTTTTACTTAGGTTAAAATTAACATATGAAAAGAGGTTTTGTTTATGAATTTAATTTTTAAGGATCACACTTTTTCTTTTGAATTATTACGTACTTTAAGCTATGCACCATACGGTGGAGCAGATATCAGTGAATGTCTGTCTACTGCTTATCGGATAAAAGAAGGGGATTTTGAAAGCTGGTATGAAGAATGGTACAAGACAGCAGAGAGAATTCATGGTTTAGCAGTTGACAGTTTAGAGCGAAATAATCGGATAAGTGCTCGTGAGTTTTTTATGAGAGCTTCAAATTACTATAGAACAGCAGAGTTTTTTCTTCATGGGAATCGGCATGACCCACGAATTATGGAAACATGGGGAAAAAGCAGAAGTGCATTTTGCCATGCAATAAATTTAATGGATATAATGGTGGAAGAAGTGAAAATTCCTTATGAAGGGACATATTTGCCTGGTTATTTTTATAGAATAGATGATACTCCAAGACCTACGCTGCTTGTTCATGGAGGGTTCGATTCTACTGGGGAAGAATTATATTTTGAAGTAGCATCTGCTGCAGTGCAGCGTGGATATAATAGCCTTGTCTTTGAAGGCCCAGGCCAAGGTGCAGTTATAAGGGAGCAAAATATCCCCTTTAGGCATGATTGGGAGAAGGTGGTAACACCAGCAGTGGATTTTTTGTTTGCTCGTCCTGAGGTGGATTCAAGTCGAATTGCTCTAATGGGTATAAGTCTTGGAGGCTGTTTAGCACCTCGTGCAGCTGCATTTGAACATCGATTGGCGGCATGCATTGCAAATGATGGATTATTTGAGAATCAGTTTAGTGGAATGGGTCGCAAGCTGCATCAAGGTAGAGAGGGAAATTTAGATGATCCTGAATACATGAACAACTTTATACAATTTCTAATGGAAAAAAGTACAAACGTCCGCTGGGCTATAGAAAATGGAATGTTTACGTATAATGCGGAATCCATCACCGAACTTATTGAAAAAACAGAGCTTGTTACATTAGAAGGAGTCGCAGATAAAATTAAATGCCCTGTGCTGGTATGTGAAGCAGAAGCCGATCACTTCTTTGCAGGGCAGCCGCAAAAGCTTTATGATGCATTGACATGTCCTAAAACCTATTTGCTTTTTACAGAAGAAGAAGGTGCAGAAGAACATTGTCATTTTGGTGCCCTACAATATTTTAACTACCGCATTTTTGAGTGGTTGGATAAAACAATGGGTGTAAAGAATGGGACATTGCAGCATTCTAAATAAAGAAAGACGTAGGAGTAGAATATAGTTGTATAAAAGTTCGAATGATCGACATTTGTCTGACCATTTGAACTTTTTTATTTCTTAGACAAAAAAGCATCAAAGCAAACTTATTGAGCTGTTTCCTTCATGGAAGCGAACGTCTATAAAAATCACAAAATATTGCTAACTTAAAGTGGAAGCTCTACACTGAAAGAAGGCGTGATCATAATAAACAATGGGTGGTAATATTAATGGTTAAAACTATTGTAGAAAAATTAAATTTGCGGAAATATGAAAAAGTGGCAGTGCTGAATTTGCCAGAAGGTGCTTCATATTTAGAAGAAATTGCAAATTATGATACAAAGCTAGACGACGATGCTTATGACCTTATTTTTGCTTTTGTATTAGATATGGACACTTTAAAGGAACTAATAAACAAGGTAATTAAAAAAAGCTATCTCAATAAAAACGGTTATTTATTTGCAGCCTATCCAAAAAAGGGGAATAAATTGTATTCCACTTTTATTCACCGCGATGATTTATTTGATGGCTTAGGTGCAGGCGAAGATGGCTATATTGGAACAAGTAATATTAAATTTGCGAGGATGGTGGGACTCGATGATGTTTTTACTGTTGTCGGTTTTAAAGAAGACAAGGCTGGCAAAAATAAAAAATCTTCTAAAGCAAGTCAATGTGTAGATGATTACATAGAATTTATTACTCAGATAGAAGAAGATTTACAGGATAATCATACTTTACTGGCATTCTATCAATCCCTTACATCAGGATACCGTAAAGATTGGGCTCGATATGTGTATAGTGCGAAACAAGAAGAGACAAAAGCAAAGAGACGTGAGGAAATGAAAATGATATTAGGAAAAGGATATAAAAGTCGAGATCTGTATCGAAGAGATAATCGATAAAGTAAACTTCCAGCAGTGGGGGTTTTTCCTCATCCCCCACTGCTGGTTAGTTGCACTTATCGGACCTTTACGGCGAGTTTCAACACCTAGCTTCTTCGATTTCTCGGCATCTTGAGGTGGGGGTCTTACTGCCCGTTAAGAGTGGGATAAAGCTGGTTTAGAATAAAGATTCTTGATTTTCTTCTGTTGGAGTGAAAAAAAGTATCCCTAATTTAAATGGGACACTTTTTTAACAATTAATCATGTATGAGGCGAAGTAAAAAGGAGAGAGGTACTCTCCTAATAAGCATATGTCTTAAGCTTCTGCTAATTTCGAAGAAATTAAGTCTGCCACAAGGATATACCGTCTTGGAGCATCTCCTATATATTTAAACGGGTAGCATGTCGAGACGGTTAATGTTGCTTTTGGTTTTGGGACGATTACTGTTCGATCGTCTTTGTCAACTATCCGCACTTTTTTTACTTTATACGTAAATTCTCCGGCAGACGTTCTAACCGTTAGAACGTCTCCTTTTCCGATTTCCCCAAGTTTGCGAAACACAGTATCTCGATGGCCAGACAATACGGTATTATCTTTTTCTCCTGGCAAAACGCTCCCTGCAAAATGGCCAACTCCTTTTTCCAGTTCTTCTTCATCTGTACCATGGAATATAGGAAGTCGTGCATCTAGCTTTGGAATAATAAGCTCTCCCATATTCTCTCCTTTTTTTGGAAGAGTCGAATATATAGAGGATTGCGTTATTGGTTCTTTTTTCTTTGTCTCTAATTGCTCTTTCGGTTGCTCTATTTTTGCATCTGCTTGTACTTGCCCTGTTTTAAAAAGGAAATAGCCCTTTAAAAAAGTATAGGCGTTAGTACCGCTAAACCAAAGCCCAAACAAAATAATGGCAGTAGGTAAAGAAAGAAGAAGCAAACGGCTTCTCCTTTTGCTTCTTGCAGTGTTTTTAGCTGCACTTCTCATTTGTTACATCCCTTTAGCACGAACACGGCGAAACAGGATAGTACCAGCCACAATAAAAGCTAGTCCAATTAAAGTGTTCTGCATGTAATCGGAAGCGGTATTTGGAAGTTTGCCGCCTTTAACTGTTTTTACAACAGTTTTTGCTTTCACAGGCGTTTTTGCTATGGTTTTCTCTACTGATTTTATATCATTTCCAGTTTCCTTAATTAACTCGGAACCAAACATATCTGCAGTTAATAATACATCTGCAAGGAATTCTCCTTGTTTAGTATATATTTCAATCAGCAGGTCATCGCCCTTAGTCGTTTTCATTGTCATTAAGGAGTCAAAGCTTAGTAGTTTTTTTTCTCCATCATGTACAAGGTAGTATTTTGTATTTATTTCGAAAAGATTTAGCATGCTGTTTGAAATATCTAGAAGTTCGGCAATTTGTTCAGCAGAAAGGTCATCAGCAGAATCAAAGTTTTCGAATGCCGTCATTCGATCGCCAAGTGCTGTTAACTTGTCTAAAAAAGCAGAATCTTCCCCATCAATTGTTTCCAGATGAGCAAATAATTTTTCAAGCTCTTCATCTGTCAGCTGGACAGCATTTAGTAGTTTATCCATTTCTGCGTCGATATTTGCACCGCCGTTTTGGTAATAATCCACGGTAAGCTCAAGGTCTTCTATATATTCATAGTTTTCAATTGAATCATCATATTTTTGTAAAAACTTTTCAAGTTCCTCTTTCGATTTGAAGCCATATTGATTTAAAAGCTCCTGAAGGCTGCTTTCTTCAATTGGAGTACCTTCAGATCCATTTATATAAAAATCGACATAATCATAAAGGTCTTCACTAAAAAGGATGCTGGAACCTTCTAGGACATCTTGTCCTTTTTCTATATCACCGTTTTCGATAAGAAGTGCATTTAGCTCTTCCCGGCTTAATTCAAAATCCTGAAGTACTGGCTGAATAGATTCTTCTGTAAGTGGGGTTCCTAGTTCATCAGTGGATTCAAAGTCATCCAAATACCAATCCTTGCTTTCTAAATAATTGATA
Source organism: Niallia sp. 03133 (assembly GCF_052663225.1). Taxonomy (NCBI): domain Bacteria; kingdom Bacillati; phylum Bacillota; class Bacilli; order Caryophanales; family Bacillaceae; genus Niallia; species Niallia sp. 03133. The sequence continues at coordinate 236,838 of NZ_JBQTCY010000005.1, read as the reverse complement.
TAATCTTGTTTTTCCCAGCCGATATCTTCTAAAAATGCTTCCAATTCTTTGTCATCAGATTCCATAGCAGAAGCTGCAGCAGGCAATAAACCAAAACCAATGATTACAGCAGACAATAAATATAATAAACGTTTCATCGTTTCCCCCTAGACTCTATTAATATATATGTTCCAGAATATTATAAGTGTAAAAAATAGATTTAGAAACAAAAATATTTTTCTGAAAAATTAATTTTCATATTAACAAATAGGAGACTTTGGAAGAATGCTAATAAATAAATCAGAAAATTTTTAGTATTGACATAATAATAGGAGCATGGCATGATTAGTGGAAAGATTTGCTAGAAAATATAAAAAGAGACGAAGAAAAGAAGAGTACACTCGAAATGAAGCTTAACAGAGAGCCTGGATAGGTGAAAGCAGGCAGTGGATAGTAGAGCTGGAAGATGGTCTTGGAGTCGAGCGGTTGAAGTAAATAGTTATCTATTTTTTAAATCGCTACGGAAGCACCCGTTACCCGTGCAGCAGTATGACGAGAAATATCTCAAGTACTGGCAGAGGCATAAATAGTAATATTTATGCGAATAAAGGTGGTAACGCGTTAATAACACGCCCTTTTACGAGTCTAATAGGAGATTTGTAAAGGGGCGTTTTTTTATTTTAAAGGAGTGAAGAGAGAATAATGAGTAAGTATTTAGTTTTGCAAACGGATTTTGGGCTTTCAGATGGGGCTGTCAGTGCGATGCATGGTGTTGCATATACAGTAAGCAATGAGATTGTTGTACAAGATTTAACCCATGATATTCCGCCATATGATATCTGGGCAGCATCGTACCGGCTGTTACAAACGGTTTCCTATTGGCCAAAGGGTACGGTATTTGTGTCGGTAGTAGACCCGGGAGTTGGGAGTGATCGCCGCAGTATTGTCTGCAAAACAAAATCTGGCCACTTTATTATTACACCAGATAATGGCACATTAACGCATATAGCTCATTTTCAAGGAATCGATGAAGTAAGAGTAATTAATGAAGTGGTGAGCCGCTTGCCACATTCAGAAGAAAGTCATACTTTTCATGGCCGTGACATATATGCATATAACGGAGCAAGATTAGCTTGTGGGGAAGTAAGTTTTAATGAGTTAGGAGAAATTGTTTCATGTGAAACAGTGGAAAAGCTGGAAATTGAAAAATCCAGTATAAAAAATGGCATTATTTCTGGCAATATTGATGTACTTGATATACGCTTTGGATCGCTTTGGACGAATATTCCTCTTTCATTAGTAAAAGAAAATCATATTGTACATGGAGATTATTTACAAGTATCCATTTATCATGGTACAAAAAGGGTGTATCAAAATATTGTGAAATTTTCAAAATCATTTGCTGATGTGAATATTGGAGAACCGTTGGTGTATGTAAACTCCTTAGTAAACATTGGAGTTGCCGTTAATCAGGATTCATTTTCTCGTTTATACCATATTGGCACAGGAATTGATTGGAAAATGGAGCTAAGAAAAGCAGCGAAAATAATATTTGAATAAAAATATAAGAATAGTACGTTTTAGTCAAATGGTCTTAAACTCTGTTTGTGGAGATAATTCGATATTCTTTTTTTGTGACGGGGAAAAGAGGAACAAGCAGGGAGATGAATGTGTATCTACCCTGCTATTGTTATACATAATAGTTAAACTCCAATTCTAATTTTGCTTCAATCGTTATTTGTCCTGGTTCAATAGTAGTAGCAAATTCTGAGCTTGCTAGCTTTTGATAAGGTATGGGTGCTGGTTCTGTTGTTTGCTCGACCATTTTCACTGGGATTGGATCGAGGATTACTTGCATTGATTTTGACAGTGTTTGAGCCTTGGCTATTCCATCCTCAAGTGCAGTTTGCAGTGCTTGCTTATAATATTTATTTTTGTTTTTAACAGTAAAAGTAATAGAGGATATTCTGTTCGCTCCATTTTGCACTGCTGTATCGATCACTTTCCCTGTTTGAGGAAGATTATCTATGGTGATAGAAAGGATATGTGCCACCTGATACCCTTTAAATTGTTGTTTGCCATCCACATAATCATATTGAGGAAATACAGTAAATTCCGCTGTTTGTATATTTTCCTTGGAAATGCCAAGTCCTAATAATGCTTGAATGATTTTCTCAGTAATTTGGGCATTTTCTTGTTGGGCCTGCTGAAGCTCTGACTCCTGTGTTACGACCCCTAAATTCATTTTTACTACATTTGGTTCTAACGACAGAATGCTATTTCCAATCACTGTCATCTTTCGTTTTACCTTATTATTTGTTTCCCTAATCGGAGGATAATACATATTTTTTCCCCACTTTCTCCTATAGTTTACTACTACTTATTTCATGATGAATTTCTTCTGTTTATGTCTATTTTAAGAAAAAGATATACAGCAAGCAAAAATGAAAAGAAATGAGAACGTAATAGATGGAAGTTTAATTATTATAAATATTAATAATTAATATTATTAATATTTATTTTACTAATGATAAGTGTTCTGATAAATTGCTTGTAGAGGAAAATTAAAGGAAGTGCTTAAATAGTGGAAATGGTTTGGGGAAAACAAACTCAATTGGTCTTTATAAAGGGAGTTGGCATTACCGCGCTGATTGCAATAGCAGCAAAATTTTTATCAAAACTTCCATTCTTGTCCATTATGGGACCATTGGTTATAGCGATTATGATAGGGGTTATTTGGCGAGCTGTATGGGGAATTGACGAAAAAATCCAAACAGGTGCATCATTTTCCAGTAAAAAACTTTTACGAATTGGGATCATTCTTTTAGGGATGAGGTTGAATATTGTCGATATCTATCATGCGGGAATAAGCGTAGGAGTTATTGCAGTGATCTGTATGGTATTTTCTTTTTTTATTGTTTATGTTTTAGCAAGGTTTTTTCGGGTGGGAAAAACCCTGAGTATTCTCACAGCTTGTGGGACAGCCATTTGTGGTGCTGCTGCTGTGATTGCGATAGCTCCTCAACTGAAAGCTAAACAGGAGGAAACAGCTGTTGCTGCTGCAGCGGTGGCAATATTAGGGACCGTCTTTACACTGGGATACACCTTTTTGTATGCTATTTTTTCTTTTTCTTCGACAGAATACGGTGTGTTTTCTGGTGCCACGTTGCATGAAGTGGCTCATGTAGTTGCTGCGGCTTCTATTGCTGGTCAAAACGCGTTGGATATAGCGGTTATTGTGAAATTGACTCGTGTTGCATTATTGATTCCTGTAGCGTTAATTATCGGATTTTTAAACAAAAAAAATATAAGGCCTAAAAACAAAATAGGAATGGCTATGAACTCTATACCATGGTTTATCATTGGGTTTCTTGGGATGAGCGCATTTCATTCGACGGGACTTGTTTCAGAATCGCTTGCTCAAGTTATAGTGAATACTGCCTATTTGCTAATGGCTATGGCAATGGCTGGAATTGGATTGCAAGTGGATATTAAAACTTGTTATACATTAGGGAAAAAATCGTTTACAGCTGCCTTAATTGGGAGCTTATGCTTAGCTATTTTAGGATATTTGCTGGTTCTTTTATCCCGCTCTTAACGGGCAGTAAGACCCCTACCTCAAGATGCCGAGAAATCGAGGAAGCTAGGTGTTGAAACTCGCCCGAAAAGATCCGATAAGTGCAACTAACCATCAGTGGGGGATGAGGAAAAACCCCCACTGATGGAAGTTTACTTTATTAAAATGCCCTAATATAAATGCCCTGATACGGAGAAGAATTAGGGCTTAAGTTGTAATACTTATTGTTTTCTCTCCCAAAAACGGCCTTGTGTGATGCCTTCAATAAAATCTGCGATGGTTTTATTGGATAAATCGTAGACGCCAGCTTCTTCTATTTTTACACGACTTTGCGTTAATGATTCTGGTAAAGTAATAGAAATTGCAAGTGGCTTAAAATGTTTATACGTCATTTCGATAAATTCTAATGCAGGAGCTGCTATGGAAGATTCACTGCTTACCAAGATGGCCGCATCAAAAAGACTCGAATCTGCTGTATCATAAGTGTCTGTTACCTGTAGCGTCTCATTTATAGCATGCACTTTTTTATCCACAATACTGTAGTTGACTTTATGCTGTGCTAATGTTTTTAGCCATTTAGTCAAATGTTCAGCATCTGCCTTGCCGTTTAGAAGAATTGCGACAGTTTTTGTATCTGGCTTTCTATTCGTATTCGCCATGCTGAGAGCAGGAGATTTTTTATCGGATTTTACTTCATGGTTTTCTTCTGGCAATACGGCTCCAATAGTATCGGAAACTTCTGCTGCTATTTGGCGGTCGATATGATTTAATACAACAATGGCATTATTTTTAACATTCATTGATTTACATTTTCCCAATTCAAAGCTAAGCGCATCTCTTATGTGCTGCTGTTCATATGGAGCGAGGCTATTATAAAATAACTTGGCTTGTGAGTAAAAGTCTAAGAAGCTTTCACTTCTGCCTCTCACTTTACGGCCGTCCATTTTTTCCTGATAATGCTCATATCCGCCTTTTTCTTTAGGAACTGGTTCTGGCTGATTATTATTTAAGCTATTATTGTGGTAGCTTGTTTGTCCATGATGAATGGACATTTGATGCATTCCGTCTCGTTGATTATTATGGAACGGGCAAACTGGTTTATTAATAGGAATCTGGTGGAAATTAGGTCCGCCTAGTCGTGAAAGCTGTGTATCTGTATAGGAAAATAATCGCCCTTGTAATAGAGGATCATTGGAAAAGTCGATGCCTGGAACAACATGGCCAGGGTGAAATGCAACTTGTTCTGTTTCTGCAAAAAAGTTGTCAACATTGCGGTTTAATGTCATTTTACCGACAATTTTTACGGGTACTTCTTCTTCTGGCCAAAGTTTAGTAGGATCTAAAATATCAAAATCAAATCGAAATTCCTCTTCTTCTGGAATTAACTGCATTCCGAATTCCCACTCTGGATAATCTCCTTTTTCTATTGCTTCATATAAATCTTGCCGAAGAAAATCAGGGTTTTTTCCTGCTGTCTTCTGTGCCTCATCCCAAACTTGTGAATGAATGCCAAGAACTGGCTTCCAATGAAATTTTACAAAATGAGCTTTTCCTTCTGCATTGATCAGTCGGAATGTATGGACACCAAAGCCCTCCATCATCCGCAAGCTCCGTGGAATAGCACGGTCGCTCATCGCCCACATGACCATATGTGCTGTTTCTGGATTTTGTCCGACGAAATCCCAAAAAGTATCATGGGCACTGGCTCCTTGTGGTATTTCATTATGTGGTTCAGGTTTTACGGCATGTACAAAATCAGGGAATTTAATGGCATCTTGAATAAAGAAGACAGGAATATTGTTTCCTACTAAATCGTAATTTCCCTCATCTGTATAAAATTTAGTAGCAAAGCCGCGCACATCGCGAACGGTATCGCTTGATCCCCTGGATCCTTGCACAGTAGAAAAACGTACAAATACAGGTGTTTTTTTCGATGTGTCGTTCAGGAAATCTGCTTTTGTATATTTCTCTAATGATTCATACAGCTCGAATTCACCATGTGCTCCTACACCCCGGGCATGGACAATTCTTTCTGGAATTCGCTCATGGTCAAAATGAGTCATTTTTTCGCGAAAGTGGAAATCCTCCATTAAGGTTGGACCTCTAAGACCAGCCTTTAAAGAGAACTCGTCTTCTGCCATTTTTAGACCTTGATTTGTCGTTAAGGCAGCATTTTTTTCATTATCGATCGTATAGTTTTTTAATTGTTCTGTCTTTTTGTTCGTCATTCAAGAACCTCCTTATTATGATAGTATGTATAAACTAAAAAGCAACTCTTCCCTTCTGTTACCCGGTTTATTGGGAAAAAAACCTATTTTTTTTATTTAGATTTATTATTACGGGTTAACGTTGATATGTATAACAGCTAAATCTTGTCATTGGACTTTTTTGTCAGTGAAGAAAAGAGGGAAAATCGAAAGGAAACGTAAAAATTTCAAGGGAACATGCAAAAAAAAGACAAGCCAAGCAGGCTCGTCTTTTAAGATGGCTGTTTTCTCAAAGTTTGTTGTTTTTTACATAAAAAAAATGGGATAAGAATACTTAGCAGCCTGCATACACGTAGACTCCTGTGGGAATGCGAGAAAGACTCGGGCGCCGCCGCAGGAGCGAATGCGACGAGGAGGCTCGTCGCTCGCTAAACGGACGAAGTGTATGCAGGCTGTGCGTTTAAAAGCAACAATCTATATGAAAACAGCATTTAAGATATACGCAAGATTATGATTTTACTTCTTTCAAAGGCCATTCTCCAGTAAATTCAGGGAGATCATAAGCAAAAAAGTCTTTTAAGTTTTGGTCGCGGTCATCCAGGAAGAGTTCATCTGCTACAGACGCAACAATTTTAGGTATTCCATAGCGCATGCCGGAAAGAGCGGATGCAGCAAGACCACAGCTTATTAAAGCGGAATAATTATAGGCAAATAGACCGTGCAGCAGTTTTTTCCCTTCTTCATCACGACTTACAAAAGCAAATCCAGGACTTAAATAAGGGTGGGCATCAAGTACAGGGTTTGCTATCTCTTCCGGTGCTTGGTAACAGTCAGACCATCTTGCAATATGTGATTCTACGAGCTTAAGCTCAGGTCGTAATCCTGGATCTGTCAGCAATCCTGTGCTAATGATGAGAAAGTCAAACGTAAACGTCCCTTGTGGAGTAGTTACTACAGCTCCATCGTTTGTAGCTTCAACATCAAGCCATGGTGCACCTAAATGAAGATTAAATCCAGGCCAAGATGAAGCTCGATTAAACGTGTCATTAGTAGGCGGTTGATTATGATTAAAGAAATGTCTAATTGCAGCATACTTATCTGCGTCGGATAGTGCAGGGAAACGCTCGATCATCCCAGAAATCTCCATTTGCCGTATAGGATTAATGCGAGGCATTTCTTTGCGGCGCACAAATACATGTGCTTCCCCCACTCCTTCTGACAAAGCAAAATTAGCATTATCGTATGCGGAAGCGCCACCGCCTAAAACGGCAACTTTTTTTCCTTTTAATTTTTCAAAGTCGATTTTTTCAGAAGTGTGTGCATACAGACTGTGTGGTAACTTTTCTGATATCATCGCTGGCACATGCCATTCTCCGCCGCCTTGAATGCCAGTCGCTAATATTACCTTGCGCGCAAGCAAGGTGTCGGATGGAGCTCCATTCCCATTAATATGCAAACGGTGAATACCATCTTCTGTCGGCTCAATTTCATTAAGCGTTACTTCGTTTATAACAGGAAGCTGAAGCACTTTCCGATACCAGCGCAAGTAGTTCATCCAATCGCCTTTAGGAATTTTGTCCACTTCTTCCCAGCCTTCTGCTCCAACTTGTGCTTCCCACCATGAACGAAATGTTAAAGAAGGTACACCAAGATCTATGGAAGTTAACTGCTTAGGAGTACGAAGTGTTACCATGCGTGCATACGTTTCCCATGGTCCTTCTAAGCCTTCCGTATTTTCATCTATTACTAGAATATTAGACACCCGTTCCCGTAAAAGGCCAAAAGCAATGCCTAAACCGCTTTGTCCACCCCCGACAATCACAGCATCATACACATGACCGTCTGGATGATGAAGAGGACGCACCCAATCCGGACCTCCAAAGTTAAGGTAAGCTAGATCTGATTTTACTCTTTCATTTAATGCTTCTAAGCTCATATTTATCCTGTCCTTTCAATCTTAATAAAAATCTCATACCATATTATTCCTAAATTTGTTATACAAATAGTAAATTCCGTTATATCCTGCTATTAAAACAAGATACCTTATATAAAAAACTAATACATTTTTTCTATCTCTTCGTTGATGTGAGCTTTTATCACATAACTCTCCTTGTCCATATATTATCATTTCTATAATATTATTGTATGTTTAATATATCTAAATTTTCACTCAATAATTAGTTATAAGAGCTAGTTTCCTATTTTTGTTCCAAAAAAATGGTCTTATATACTAGTTAAAAAGAGATGTTGGTATATAAAATCAAAATCAAAACTCTTCACAATCACTTGATTAAGGAAAGAAACTGCTGTTAGAATGATAAAGAAGGATCATATATCGTAAACTTACTTGTTTAGTAAGTGTAAAACATAGTCAAATTAATATATAACACAAACTGCAGGCTAATCGAGAACGTTTGTTTTTCGAGGCGAACAGCAAAGAAATGGAGCGTTTGTCGACAGCCTGAGTGGTGAAATTTTGTAGAGTAGCCAGCTCTGTTTCGTTCACCCATCGCCATCTTAGGCGGTGGGTTTTTGTGCGTTAAAAATTAGAACAAGGATTTAAGAGAGGAGGAGGAGTGATAACATGCAAAAATGGAAGTATTCACTCTTGGTTTTAGCCGGAGGAGTTTGTTATGGACTTCTTTCAACGATTATAAAATTAGGTTTAAAAAATGGTTTTTCTATTACGGAACTAATAGGTGGACAATATATATTCGGGTGGTTTGGGCTGCTTATACTAACTTTTCTTGGCACACCTTACAAGGCATCCAAAAAGCAATGGATATCTTTATTATTAATTGCTGTCCCAATGAGTATGACTACTATTGCATATGGCTTTGCAGTAAAAGAATTGTCAGTATCCATTGCGATTATATTTTTTTTCCAATTTACTTGGATGGGAGTTGTGATGGAAGCGATAGTGAATAAGAAATTCCCTAGTAAAAAAAAGCTTCTGTCCGTTTTTACAATATTTGCAGGAACATTGTTTGCTGCAGGCATTTTTGAAGGAGACGTCCATAAGTATTCCATTTTTGGAATAGTATTAGGATTAGCTGCAGCCTGCTCTTTCGCTTTTTATATATTTTTTAATAGCCGTGTAGCAACGGAGATTCCAGCCTATACAAAAAGCTTAATTATGACAACAGGAGCAATGGTTATCATATGCAGCATTTTCCCGCCAACCTTTATGGTAAATGGGGCAATGAAAGATGGGATATGGATATATGCTCTTCTTCTTGGTTTACTGGGTGTTGTACTTCCAATCCTATTATACTCGGTCGGCACACCAAAAATTGGTGCAGGACTGAGTACGATTTTAGGCAGCATCGAATTACCCACCGTTGCAGTTGCTTCGATTATGTTTGTTCATGAATCAGTAACTGTTATTCAATGGTTTGGCATTATTCTTATTTTAGTTGGAATACTTGCACCTAATTTATTATCAGCAAGAGAAGAAAAAGATGCGGAGAAGGTTTTTCCGGCATAGACGGCTTGATCTATATGTGGATGATTTGAATCAGAAAGTGAAACAAAACGCTTCTAACCAGTTTCGATTTTATGGGATGTAGCGAAGACTTAAATAAATGCTATGGAATTTGCTACTATAAAGAGCATAGTTATATTTATCCCACTCTTAACGGGCAGTAAGACCCCCACTACAAGATGCCGAGAAATCGAGGAAGCTAGTGGGGGATAACGTAAAGGTCCGATAAGTGCAACTAACCATCAGTGGGGATGAGGAAAAACCCCCACTGATGGAAGTTTACTTTATTGACTTCCGCCCACTATTCTATTAAAATGGAATACATAAAGTTATTTATATACTCCAAAGGGGAGTAGCTTACAGTTATGTCGTCAATACGTGATATTACATCACCGGCTTAACTGGCAACGAGTATGTTGTTTGCGAGACCTTTGCCAATTAGGTAAAGGGATGAATATGTCTATATATAAACCTTTACCAATTAATTGGTAAAGGTTTTTCTGTTTTTTAGAATGAAATACCCATTAAGGAGGAGGAGCAGACCATTTAATTAATAGAAAAAAACAGATAATAAAAAAATTACTTAACTAAAAAAAATGGAGGATTTTTACAATGAAAAAATTATTTGCAGCATTTTTAACTTTAACACTATTATTTTCACCAGTTGGAAGTGTCATTTTCCATGATCAAACATCAACTGTTGAAGCAAAATCATATAAGTCAGGCAAAAAGAGCTTTAATCAGTCTAATTCAAACACAAATTCCTATTTCCAAAAGAAGAAAACAAATAATACGAATTCTTCTACAACAAGCAAAGCGAAAAAAGGTTTCTTTTCTGGCGGTTTAATGAGAGGATTAATGGTTGGTGGAATTGCAGGATTATTATTTGGCAGCTTATTTGCCAATATGGGAATGTTAGGTTCATTGTTAGGTTTTATCATTAATATTATTGCCATTATGTTCGTTTTTGGCATCATCCGCAAAGCGTTCTCCTACTTTAAAGCGAAAAAAAGGCAGGAAGCAAATACATGGAGAAATTAATTATCTCTGAACAAGAAATTATCAACGCGGTCTGTGTATATATTTCTCGAAAAAAACAAGTGCACCTCCAAGAGGTAGAGGTTGAGTTATTATTTGACGACGATTATGGATTTTCTGCGGAAGTGTTCGTTCATGGGCGCAAGCAAATGTTAATTACGCAAAATATAATAGAAGCTTTGCGATTATGGATGGAAGAGTATATGAATATTGATCCGTATATTGGAATAAAGCTTGTATTGGATGAGGAAGAGGGTATTATTGCCGTAACTAGTTAAGATTGAAGCAGGCAATTGTTGATAGCCTGCTTTCAGCATAACTTGCATGTTTAACTAGAAACTTTATTTACACTCTGAGACTGTTTACTCTAAAGTAGACAGTCTGTTTTTGAAAGTATAGATAGAATATAAACAGAGAATAGTGTCTAGCTCCGATGTACAGGATGTACTAGTGCCGATGTTGCAACAGGATGTTGCGTATTTAGTCGAGTTTCCTCTTTTGCGTACTTAATCGGCCAGCGCCTATCGCCTACCGTACTACAGGGCTCCTCCCTACGATAAGTCAAACTAACTGTCCGTAAACAGCCGATCGACTCAACTAACCATCAGGGAGAAGAGCATCCCCTGATAGAAGTTTCGCCTTATCTCAGTCGAAGCCCTTCCAGTCCGTACGGCGATAAACAAGGCGCTTGTGCTTTTCTAGTTCTTAACAAACAATTTATTCAGGTATTATCAGATATCCGTATAGTTGCAGGCTTTTACTTTTCATACATTTCCTCTTATTTTATCGTCTAATTATCGTTGAATTATATCCCTGTAATCCATATTTTCAGATTTTTAGAACTTTTTTCTAGCGTGATGAAAAAATGTATAATAAAATAAAACTATTAGGTTACAGTGAACCTTTTATTAATGGAGGATTTTACGCCTGTAAAGGCGAGATAACTATCTTATTATAATGATATACAAAATATTAAAGAAAATGGAAGGGGATAGTTTCAAGTGGATAAAAAAGAGGCCCAATGGAAGGAGCCCTTTGTGAAACAAATTATTTAGTTATTGTTCCATTTTCGTTTTCTAAATTTACGGATGGACCAAAAAATTCATAATGAATATTGGAATCGTCAATACCTAATTCTTTTAAAGTGAAAAGAATGCTGCGTAAAAATGGAACGGGTCCACATACATAATAGTGTGCATTTTTTTGAGTAAGTCTTGTTTGTAACAAGTCTTTATCAATAAATCCCTGCTTTTTGAAATGTTTATTCTGTCTATCCTCAGAAGTAGGGTTATCGTATACAAATGATAAGTGGAAGTTCGTTAATTTTTTTTCCAATGTTGTTAATTCTTCTTTAAATGCCTGAACATTTCCGTTTCTTGAAGCATGAATAAATTCTATTTCTTGATTTGGCTGATTTTCAGCAATAGTATTTACCATACTCATAAATGGAGTTATTCCTACACCGCCGCTTATAAATACAACTTTTGAATCTTCTATTGAGTCTTTTAAAGTAAATTCACCAGCAGGAGCAGTAGCTTCTATAACATCTCCAATATTTATATGGTTATGAAGATAGTTTGATACTTTCCCATTTGGCTGATTTTCTTCTGCTTCTTTTTTTACAGAAATTCGAAAATATTCTTTATTTGATGCAGCAGATAGACTATACTGACGGTTAAATAAATATTTCTCCTCAGGAATAGAAAGTCGAACTGAAATATATTGGCCAGGACTAAATGAAGGAAGAGCTGATTTGTCTTCTGCTTCTAAGTAAAAGGAAGTAATGCAATCACTTTCTTTTACTTTATTGATTACTCTAAAATTTTTATAATCATTCCAGCCACCTGTTTGGTCGGCAGCTTCTTTATACATGTCTTTTTCAATCGCAATAAAGACATCAGCAATTACACCGTATGCTTCAGCCCAAGCGTTAATGATTTCTTCTGTAGCCGCATCTCCTAATACTTCTTTTATAGAGGAAAGAAGGAATTGGCCAACTATCGGATAATGCTCTGGTTTTACTGCTAAACTGCGGTGTTTATGGGCGATTTGTTTGACAACTGGAATAATCGTTTCAAGCTTATCGATATATTTTGCTGCAGCAAGTATTGTATTTGCCAAGGCAGTTTGTTGTCTACCTTGCTTTTGATTGGTGTGATTAAAAATATTTAGTAATTCGGGGTGTGCTTGAAACATATTTTTGTAAAAAACCTCTGTAATTTTTGTTCCATGTACTTCTAATACAGGAACGGTAGATTTAATGATTTCTATTGTTTTTTTTGATAGCATAGTTAAAACCTTCCTTTTTAGTAGTATAATAATATACATCTATACTAGAATGAAAAAATACTAAAAGCAATATTTTAAATACATCTTTTAGAGCCTTATGTTAAAAAGTTAACAAAATGTTCACATTTACACTATGAAAAGCGTAATAATTATTATGTTGGATAGGAAGGGAAAGTATGAGACTAACTAGTTATACAGATTACTCACTTCGAGTATTAATTTATTTAGCAAACATTAACAAAGGGAAATTGGTGAATATAAAGGATATCGCAGAAACTTATGATGTTTCGAAAAACCATTTGATGAAAATTATTTATAATTTAGGAAAAATGGGATATATTGAAACGATAAGAGGCAGAAATGGCGGAATTTACTTAGCAATGAATCCATCTGATATCAATATTGGAGAAGTAGTTCGTAAAACAGAAGAAGATTTCCATATTGTGGAATGTTTTGAGGATCAAAGTAAATGTATTATTACACCTGTATGTTCTTTAAAACATGTACTTCAAGAAGCTCTTGAACAATTTTTAAAGGTGCTTGATCAATATACATTAGAAGATGTGATACAAAACAATATTCTGCTAAAACAATACTTAGCATTAAAATGTTGAAAAAAGCTGACTTTGGGAAAGTCAGCTTTTTTAGGTTAATCAAAATGCAGCTTATAATCTTCTGCTTTAATCATTTTTAATTTTTTGGAAAATAAATATATAAGGACAACATTTAATAGAAAAGGAATAATAAAGAAAGTACTGACCATTATGATGATATTTTGAGTTGTCCAACCTCCGTCGGCTAGGTGTATAAAGTTTAATGGTCCAACTAAGCCCGATAAACCGAAACCTGCACTATAAGGGGTCCCTTGAATGTTGAAATATCCTGCTAATGCACCTAAAAAAGCAGCTGTAATAAGCATCGGGATAATAATTTTTGGCTTCATAAAGAAGTTCCGCATTTGAATTTTCGGAGATCCAAGTACATGGGCTAATGCTGTTCCAAGTGCATTTGCTTTATAACTGGCAATTGCTAACCCAACGCCCGCTGCAACAATGCCTAAGTTGGCAGCTCCAGAGCCTATTCCTGAAAGTGAAATAACAGTAGCAACTCCAACAGTTGAAATTGGCGATAAAATAATAATACAAAATACAATAGAAATCAGCATTCCCATTATTATAGGCTGCAGGGAAGTGATGTTGGCTATTCCTATCCCGATTATTCCAGTAGAAGATTTGATAAAAGGTAAAATGAGGTAGCCGATCATTCCTGGTAATAGAATACTAAGTGTTGGCAGAAGCAGAATCGAATACTCTTTTAAACGCTCACCGACAAATTGAACAAATAAGACAGTTAAAGCAGCTGTAATCCCTGTATTAATAACAATACCAATTCCATTTAATGCAAATAAACCATCCGCGGTTTTCTGTATGGCTCCACTTCCCACCATTGCAGCAATTCCTACACTGGCAGTTTGGATAGAACTTAGTTTAAATGTAACACCAACCATTACTCCAATCATAACAGGCAATAAGCTCATGACAATAATCGTAAGATCTAAAACATGCTGCAATGCTGGAAAAGCAGGAATTAATAATTTTAATATTTCACCTAGCAATGCATTTGGTATTAATGAAACGACAATGCCTATACTCATACCAGTTAATAATTTATGAAAAAATTCTTTCATGTTAATATTCCCCAATCGCTTTGATTTTGGTGTTAATTATAGGGAACTTTCAGATAAGCGTCAATAAATATTTTTAACACTTCAACGCGAAAACGCAAAAAAGCAGTAAAACATAACAAATATATTATATAAGAATAGCAAAAAAGTTGAAGAAGGGGAGTTTTGTTGAAATCAATGGATATATTTATTTAGTGTGCAGACATAATTGGATAATGAGATAGGATACTCATTTTTTTCTCCTATTGGACCTTTGTATATTTAATGATAGTTCTTTTGACTGAAAAGTATATTAGTATCTGTCAATTAATAAAAAGAAAGAGAATGAGGAAATTTTTAGAAAAATAGTATATAATGAGCATTAACTAGCACTAAAAATGGTATATTTGGGAAAAATTTAAAAAGAAAATACATATCTCTTAAAAAGGTGTCTTAAAATGCAGCAATATAATGAAATATCTCAAAAAGTCTATTATTTTATTATGGTGAGTATTATCCTTCTAATGATTGCAGGAATCATGACAAGTTTTGTCAATGTAGAAAATTTAAGAGCAGGGCATTATTTACACATTATATTAGTCATTCTTCTATCTATCCTCTTATTGATCTATCCTAAATATGATACATCTATTGTGAGAAAATTTATAATGCTCATTGGCTCTACTTATTTCTATGGATTGTTTTATTTATATCCTGAAACCGCATGGTCCAGTTTTATTTTTATCTGTTTTATCCCTGCCCTTTCCATCTTGTTTTTTGATGCAAAGTTATTCTATTTTTCGTTATTTCTGAATGGAGTTTTATATACAGTCATGTATAGCTGCATTCTTTTTGCGAAAGACGGAACAGCATATCAATTTATGGAAATAAACATATTTGGCAATATCGTTAATTTTATGGGAAGTCAAACCATTTTATTTTTTATATTCCAGTTAACGTTTGCTCGAATAAAAAAACAGCAGTTATATAATGAGCAGCTACAGCAATCAGAGAGATTAAAAACAACTGGGCAGCTTGCAGCAGCAGTAGCGCATGAAATTAGAAATCCCTTAACAGTAGTAAAAGGTTTTCTGCAGTTATATGATGAGAATACTACACTTGATGAAAATTTGAAAAGGAATTTCTCGTTAATGTTTGATGAATTAGATACAGCAGAGCAGGTAATATCACAATTTCTTATGGTTGCAAAACCAGATAAAGATAAAAATTTGGCAAAAATAGAAGTTCATTTTGCTCTTAAAAGTGTAACCGATTTAATAAAATCATATGGACTATTGCGAGATAATAATATTTATTTAAATATTCAAGAAGACTGCGCTATTTTAATTAATTTAATAGAATTCAAACAGTTGATGATTAACTTAATAAAAAATGCGATTGAGGCTTCTAATTATGGACAATCGGTCATAATACAGGCGGAAAAGCAAAAAAATAGTGTGGAAATAAAAATAATTGATCATGGAGACGGAATGAATGAAGAAGAAATTCGATCTTTAGGGACTCCATTTTATTCTTTAAAAAGCAAAGGGACCGGATTAGGAATGATGATATGCTTTAATATTGTCGAAAAATATAACGGGAAGATTAACATTGTTAGTACAAAAGGAGAAGGAACAACTGTTATTATTCGGTTTCCAGTTGAAAAATAAATAGATACAAAAGGAAAACTCCTGATAGTTGGAGTTTTTCTTTTGTATCTATCATTATTGGATATCCCCTATTTTAACTTTCCGGACAATTTATTCTCTATCATTAAAGAATAAAAACTTATTTATATAAATTTACAAAAAAAAACAGCAGCATTGCTGCTGCTGCCGGATTAAAATAATAATAAATCCGGTTTCTATTATTTTTTTAACAATAAAAAGATAAAATAAGGGGCTCCAATGAAGGCAACTATGATACCTACTGGAATACCATTTGGATCGGCAATATTTCTGCCAATTGTATCAGCCAGTAAAAGCAGTAAACCTCCAATTAATATAGCAACAGGCAGAAATAACTTGTTCCTTGGTCCAACTAAAGATTTTGCTATATGAGGAGCCATTAATCCAACAAAAACAATGCTCCCTGCAGCGGAAACGGCTGCAGCTGCAAGTGCGATGGCAGAGACTATAAGAACGGTTCTTTCTTTGCCGATCGATACACCAAGACCAATTGTAACAGGTTCGCTAAGACCTAGTATATCCAGACGATATGCTTTATACATCGTAAAAGGGATGAGTAGAATAAGCCACGGAAGAATAGCATAGATAAATATCCAGTCATCTCCCCATATATTGCCGGCAAGCCATTTAGCAATAAAATCAACTTTAGCACGGTCGGCAGAAGAAATAAGCACAATCATCGCACCGGACAATGCCATAGCAAAACCTACTCCTACTAAAACGAGCTTTATAGGCTGAAAACCAGAAGTTCGATTATAGGAAAAGAAATAAATCAGTCCAAAGGTAATCATTGCTCCAACAAAGGAAAAAACAGGAATAAGATAAGTGAAGCTTCCTGCTTCTATCGGAAAGTACAAAAAGAAAATAGCAATGGCTACTCCAGCCCCAGAGTTGATGCCGATAATTCCAGGGTCAGCTAAATCATTACGGGTAATACTCTGTAAGATTGAACCAGATAAGGCCAGAGCAACACCAGCTAAAAATGTAATAATAATTCTTGGCAGACGTATGGAATATAACACAAAATCTTCTTTAAATGATCCATTTCCGAGAAATGTTGGAATTAGTCTGTTATAAGAGAGAGAAGAAGCTCCCAAACCTAAGCTGATAAAAATGGTGGCTAAAATGGCTAGTATGAGTATCAACAAAGTAAGACGTTGTTTTTTTAATAAAAATGGATGAATCATTAGTATCCTTTCCCTCCTTTCTTGACAATAAACAGGAAGAAGGGCAGTCCCAGCATTGCGACAATTGCTGCAATGGGTGTTTCGTATGGAGCATGGATTGTTCTGCCAACTGTATCAGCAATTAACATAAAGGCTGCTCCAAATATTGCTGACATAGGGATAATAAATCGATAATCTGGACCGACAAAAGCACGGACGATATGTGGAATCATTAATCCAAGAAAAGCCATGTTTCCAACAAGTGCTACTGAAGCCCCTGCTAAAATAGTAATGACAATAAAAAGGATAGCTTTAATATATTTTGTTTTTTGTCCTAAACCGACCGCAACATCTTCGCTTAGACTTAAAATAGTAAGTTGTCTTGACAGGAAAATAGAAATAAATATTCCAATGAGAACAAATGGAGTAATGAGCGAAAGTTGACTCCAAGTTGTTCCAATCAGTCCGCCGGATGTCCACATATAAACATTTTTTGAAATCTTAAAATAAATGCTGATGCCCTCTGCAACAGCGGTTAAGAAAGCTGAAATAGCTGACCCTGCCAATACAAGTTTTAAAGGAGTAAACCTCGTCGGATTTATTAATCCAACTCCAAAGACTAATAATGTTCCTAGAGCAGAACCGATAAAACAGACAACCACTATAATGACGTAATTAGCTGATGGGATAAAAGCAAGCGTTAAAGCAAGTGCAAAATTTCCCCCTGCTGTCAGTCCAAGCAAGCCTGGATCGGCTAATGGATTTTTTGTAATTCCCTGCATAATGGCACCAGATACTGCCAATGCAGCTCCAACAATAATCCCTGCCAGCTCTCGTGGTAAACGAATTTCGCGAAGCAAGGTAACTTTATCGCTTTTAACAGAAGAGGAAAGAGCCAGCCAAACATCCTTAATGGTTGTATCGGCCGCTCCTAAAATCATTGCCATAAAAAAAACAGCCAAAAGCATAACAATGCCGATAATAAATTTCCATGCAGGTGAAAAGTTTAGTTGATATTGTTTTGTCATCGATCATCTTTTCTTTCTAAATTATTGTGTAGATATGCTTAAAGCAGAAGCACTATCTTTCAGCATTAAAAATTAGTTTGTTTTATATGAACATTCCTATAGAAAAGGCAGCATCAATATAATGCTGCCGGATCAATTATCTACCGAGGAAATGCTCTTTAAAGAATTCCAGCTGATAATCCAATGTTAATGGATCATTAAAGTAAAACTCATTTGCGTTTGCTTCAAACACATGTTTGTTTTTAACTGCTGGAATTTCTTTAAATGTTTCTGTCGTTTGGAAAGAGTTATCTTGGTCATTGTATTTGCTGATAATTAGATAGTCGCCTGCATATTCTGGAAGAACTTCTGAAGATAATGCATAATAGCCATCTTTTAGGGCCATTTCTTTTACTTTATCTGGCATTTTTAATTTCATTTCCTGATAAAGAATTTCTGTGCCGCGTCCCCAGTTGTCTCCAAAAACATACAGCTGCTTATTATAGTTTTCAATTACAGAAACGGTAGTATCTTCACCAATTTTGGCTTTGATTTTTTCTCCCGCGCTTTGTGCACGTTGTTTAAAGTCATCAACCCAAGTCTTTGCTTCTTTTTCTTTATTTAATAATTTCCCGATTTCTAAATGCTGTGTTAAATAATCCACTTTTCCGTAAGTAAAGGTAACTGTTGGAGCAATTTCCTTTAACTTGTCTACATTTTTAATGTTGGATAAACCGATGATTAAATCCGGATTTAATTCGATGATTTTTTCTAAGTTCTCATCCGTTACTTCTTGAGCATTTTTTAATTTGTTATCAAAACGAGGATTCATTTTAGACCATGAATCTACTCCTACAACATTTACACCCAATGACATAACATTTCCTGCAAAAGAGGATAAAACTACTACACGCTGAGGATTTGCAGGAACTTTAACAGGGCCATTTTCCGATAGGTACGTGATTGTTTTGGGGTCCGTTTTTTTATCGGATTCATTTTTTGTTTTTTCTGATGTTTGGTTCCCGCATGCGCTAATAACTAACGCTAAGATTAGAACAAATGGAATCAGCAGTTTCTTCATTGTTGTTTTCTCCTTTAATTAGATGGTAAGTAAGACACATTGGTTTACGTGTTCTTGGATCTCTGCCAATTTCCGCATCGATATGGAAAACCTCTTTAAGAACCTCATGGGTGATAACTTCTTCACAGTTGCCCGCTTTAACGACTTCCCCGTCTTTTAGCGCTACAATATAATCAGCGAATCGGGCAGCTTGGTTTAGATCATGCAATACCATAATAATGGTTCTTTCTTGTTCTCTATTCAAATTTTGCAATAATTCCAGCACTTCCAGCTGGTGAGCCATGTCCAAATAGGTAGTAGGCTCATCAAGGAAAATAATATCTGTTTCTTGAGCAAGAGCCATTGCAATCCAGACACGCTGTCTTTGACCGCCGGATAATGCATCGACAGGACGGTATTTAAATTCTTTTGTACCGGTTACTTCCAGTGCCCAATCAATTGCTTCTATATCTTTCGATGTTAGCTTTCCAAAACCTTTTTGATGTGGAAATCTTCCATAGGAAACCAGCTCTCCAACGGTTAATCCCATAACAGTTTCTGGGGTTTGAGGGAGAATAGCCATTTTTTTAGCCAAAATCTTGGTGTTAACCTTTGAAATGTTTTCTCCATCCAAAACAACCGATCCGGACTGGTGGGATATAATTCTGGTAATTGCTTTTAATAAGGTGGATTTTCCACATCCATTGGAACCAATGATGGTTGTGATTTTTTTATCCGGTATTTCTACACAAAGATCCTTTACAATCATGCGCTCTCCGTAGCTAATACTTATATCTTCTGTATATAGGCGAACCATTGTATCCCTCCTTGGTCTACTTTTTTATAGTTATTGAGAATGATAATCATTAATAGGTAATTCCATCTTATTATCCTTTAATTTATCTGTCAATATAACATTGGAAAAAAGGAAGACAAGATACACAAATATTAACTGGTAAATTCCTTTTAATTTTATGGTGGTTGCCAAGAGCTGTTCATTTTAAGAAAATACAGTTCTTCGTTTTTTTAAATTTAAAAAGTTTTTTTATTTAAAAAACTTGTTGCATTTTTATACAGGTTGCTAGAATTAACTTATTATCTTCGGAAATGAAAATCGTTATCAATTAAGAGAAGAGGAACGGAAATGCAAAGAAATAAGAAAAAAAGAAGTAAAAAAATACATGCTATTGGAATTGTTTTCGTGCTTATAATCTTTGCTTTTTTAACTGCATGTGGAAAAGATGAACCATCTAAATCGGAAAATAATGAGGAAAGCGGCGGGGAAGCAAGAGTAATTAAACATGAATTGGGCGAAACCAAAATAGTTGGAGTTCCAAAAAGAGTGGTAGCACTTGAATTCTCTTTTGTAGATGGGTTATGGGAGCTCGGCGTTGCACCAGTGGGGATCGCCCATGAAAATCCTGATGATGTAGAAGGATTGTTAGGGAAGAAAATAAAGTATACTTCTGTTGGAACGAGACAACAGCCGAATTTAGAAGCAATTAGTGCGTTGCAGCCTGACTTGATTATAGGAGATTTAAACCGTCATAAAGATATTTATAAAGAGCTGAAAAAGATTGCACCGACTATTATTCTAAAAAGCCGAAACTCAACTTATCAAGAAAACGTAGATTCTTTTAAAATGATTGCAGAAACGTTAAATAAAGAAGATGAGGGCAAGGAACGTCTTGCAAAACATGAAGAAATCATTAATAAATTCAAAAAAGAAGTTCCTTCTAATGACAAAAGAACAGTTATGCTGGGAGTGTTTCGTGCAGATTCTTTAAGTGCACATGGTTCCAACTCTTTTGATGGAGAATTGTTGGAGAAAATAGGGATAAATAATGCCATACAAGATGCAAAAGAGCCTACTGTTAATATCAATTTAGAACAAATGGTGAAATGGGATCCAGATGTCATCTTTTTAGTAGAAGCAGATGAAGCGCTGTTAAATGAGTGGAAAAAGAATCCTCTTTGGAATCAAATTACCGCAGTAAAAAATAATCAAATATATGAAGTGGACAGAGCACTTTGGACAAGATACCGCGGTTTGAAATCAGCAGAAAGAATAACCGAAGAAGCCACAGATATTCTATATAAACAACAATAATTTATCCCACTCTTAACGGGCAGTAAGACCCCTGCCTCAAGATTCCTAGAAATCGAGGAAGATAGGCGGGGGATAACAGCCCGTAAAGGTCCGTTAAGTGCAACTAACCATCAGTGGGGGATGAGGAAAACCCCCACTGATGGAAGTTTACTTTATTAAAGCATGAGTGAATGCAACGATAAAAGCGTTTGTCTACAAACTGTGAGCCAGATTATTTTTGGCTCTCTTTTTTTATCCCACGCTTAACGGGCAGTAAGACCCCCACCTCTGGGATACCGAGAAATAGAGGAAGCTAGGTGGGGGATAACAGCCCGTAAAGGTCCGATAAGTGCAACTAACCATCAGTGAGGGATGAGGAAAAACCCCCACTGATGGAAGTTTACTTTATAAAGTAGAACGTATAAAAAGGAGGTTGCTTTTTGATACAGACAATAAGCCATAAGACGAAACGCAAAATGTTTACTCGTTATCTATTATTGCTTTTCCTTCTTCTCATTGGCATAGGCATCAGTGTTTTTATTGGTACCACTTCCATTCAAGTACCTACTCTATTAAAGCAGTGGCTGAATGATGAAAAATCGAAAGAATTGCTTGTTGTTGAAACAATTCGTTTGCCTAGGGCAATACTCGGTCTCTTCATTGGAGCTAATTTAGCTGTTGCAGGTGCCTTAATGCAGGCAATTACAAGGAACCCTCTTGCGTCTCCTCAAGTATTTGGAATAAATGCAGGTGCTTCTTTTGTTGTAGTATTTTCGCTTATTTTTCTTCCGAAAATCAATGCTTCAAACCTTGTTTATTTTGCCTTTTTAGGAGCAATAGTAGGAGGGATTATTGTTTATTCATTTGCTTCGTCAAAGGAAATGACAAATATAAAATTAGCATTAGTTGGAATGGCAGTACACTTATTATTATCTTCTCTCACTCAAGGACTTCTTATCTTTAATGACCAAGTATCTAATGTTCTTTATTGGCTGGCAGGAGCGATAAGCGGCGCAACTTGGGATGATGTAAAAATAGTTCTGCCATGGTCTATAGCAGGGATTGTTTCGGCCTTGCTACTGGCGAGGTCATTAAATATTTTTCGCTTAGGAGAAGTTACTGCAATTGGTTTAGGATTAAAAATAATGAAAATTAGAATAATTGCTTCCATAATAGTCATTATGCTGGCAGGGGCATCTGTTGCTGTTGCTGGATCCATTGGTTTTATTGGATTGATGATTCCCCATATAGCAAGGAAGATTGCAGGTGAAGATTACCGGAATGTGATTCCTGTTTCAGCGTTTTGCGGGGCGATATTATTAACTTACGCTGATATACTATCTCGTTTTATTGCCTTCCCTTACGAATCTCCAGTTGGAATTATAACTGCTATTATCGGTGCACCTTTTTTTCTTTATCTTGCTAGAAGGAAGATGAAAAATGGAGTGTGATATATATTGATGAATCAAACTAATAAACAACAAGCCGCCATTCCTTTTATCGTACGTATTTTCATTTTGCTGCTGCTGCTTGTTTTGGTATGTTATCTTATGCTGGGAGTAGGAAGCATATATATTAATCCTATTAAAACAGGACTTTATATTGCAGGAAAAAATCCGGGTGTGGCTTTTATTATGGAAAATTATCGTTTTCCTAGAATAATAATTGCTGTCTTGGCAGGGAGTGGATTTGCTGTTGCAGGAGTTATTTTGCAAAGTGTGATTAGAAACCCTCTTGCTTCACCAGATGTTGTGGGAATAACAAAAGGGGCAGGCTTATCTGCTGTAATTATTATTCTATTTGTTCCAGGGGTCACTTCTTCTGTCCTTCCTATTTTTTCTTTTATTGGAGCGGTTGTTATAAGCATTCTTTTGCTGCTCTTATGTAATAGAATAGGTGCAGAGTCAAGCACTATAGCATTGGTTGGAATTGCACTTGGCGCGATATGCCAGGCGATAACAGAATATTTTCTTGTAAAATATCCGCTGCAGGCGAACGATTCACTTGTTTGGCTTGCGGGCAGCATATGGGGGAAAAGCTGGGAAGAAGTTTATGGGCTGCTCCCTTGGATTCTTTGCCTTCTGCCCGTTGCTTTTTTAATGCATAAACAATTAGACATCTTAAGTTTTGATGAAGCTGTTTCAACCGGATTAGGGTTAAAGGTCAACCAATCTAGATATCTTTTATTAATCTTATCAGTGGCATTGGCTGGAGCTTGTGTTGCTACAATCGGCTCTATGGGATTTATTGGTCTAATTGCACCGCATATTGCAAAAAGGATTTTTGGATCAAGTCATCTTTACATTATTCCGGGAGCTGCACTTATTGGCGCTGCCCTGCTGGTATTGGCTGATGGGATAGGAAGGGGATTGAATCCTCCTGTAGAAATTCCAGCAGGGATCATAACTGCTATTATCGGTGTACCGTACTTTTTATTTTTAATTCGACAAAGCAACAAACGGAACAGGTAAATAAAGAAGAAACAAGTCCAAAAAAGAACCAAGTTTTGAACCTGGTTCTTTTTTGTGATGATATTTTAAAATAATATATTTAGGTTTTAATTCACCGAAATGGCTATCATTAAGGCATTGTTTGGAACCTCTTCGGTTTCTAACTGGTAAAGAGTATTTCCATCTTGCCAATAGATGCCAACCTCTACATCTTCTCCGCCCTGTTTGTAATTAACTTTTACCCTGCCTTCGTCATGGGGAATAGGCAAGGTATGTGTTTCTAAATATTCCACCATTTTCTTCGCAATACCCACTTGATCTAGTTTATCCTCAGAAAGGGATTCAATTTGTAAAATCCATCTTCCTTCCCGCCAGGCTAAATAGTGGTGACCCGCTGCGCCTTCTATTGAACCTTTAATGTGATGCCCTAGGTCAACAGCCATTTCATTCGGTATTTTATCGACATTTGCAGTTGGAGTGAAGATATCATTCTGACTATCTGAAATTTTATTTTTTGATGTAAACGCTGCTAGAAAAGAAGCGTCTTTATCTGACTCAAGAGAGCTGTCATTTATTGCCGTTTTTTCAGCTGTTTCATAAAAGCTAACTTTATAAGCATCTGGAGAATTTTCTTCTATTTTAGCACCTAAATAAGTGCCTTTGGATAGTGGAAAATCATAAGGGAGGATTGCCCCATCCATTTTAAGTTGATTCTTTACAGAAGAAATGGTTTCTTTTGGTGTGGATGGTTTGTTTTTTTGAGCAGTATTCATATTGTTTACAGCACCATCTTCGCTTGTAGCTGCGTCCTTTTCCTCATTCGTTTGCTCTGTATTGGATTGACTGCTTTTGTTGCCATCACTATTTTTTTGACTCGTATTGTTTTGACAGCCTGTTATGAAAATAGCACAGGCTAATAGGGTGGAAAATATGATATTTTTCATGGTTCCACAACCTCCTAAAGAGTAATTATTATACTTTATACCCTCTTTTAATAAAAAAACAGAAAATTTTTATGGGTAAAAAGAAATAGTTTCTATCAGAAATGAACGGAATGATGTTATTAATAGTAACAATTAGGAAAACTTTTAAAAAAACAAGCAAAATAAAAGTTATATTAATCCTATAAAAACCTACAATTTATATCAAATAAAATGACTTATGAAATATGCATATATAATAAGGAAGAAACTAGATTTTTTAAAAATTTATTTAATATATTATATATAAAAACAAACGAAAATCTACAAAAAAGGTTTTATGTTTAAATTGAAAGAAATTCTAACAATAGTTATCCTTTTCTTCCCTTATAGAAGAATTTTTATAAAAAAATATCCTTTATCTAACGTTATATGTAACAAAAAGCAACCTATTAGTGCTTTTTTTATGGTATTGATAATTAGAATTGAAAGAGTTATGATAAGTTTCACATAAAATTCATAATTCCAAAAATCGGAGAAATTTAGTTTTTTTGGATAGCTTTTAAAAGCTTGCATTTTTGATTAAATATCTAATAAACGCTGTATTTCTGCACGAAAAAAGGTGTAGAGCAGGAATGTCTTTGGCTTGAACATATTATATTATTTTATCTTAATAATTTTCAGATTAGTTTAATTAGTAAAAAATTGGACTAGACAAACACAAAAATTTTGATTTAAAATAGCAAATGTGTTTTTACAAAGCTATTAGGTTTATTCTGAATGCATCTTATTTTCAGAATACTTAAAAAGATAAACAGAAAAAGAAGGGGAACGGAACATGAAAAAACAATTAAAGGTTTTATTAATGGCTTCTACATTGGCAGCCGGAATTTTATCTGGTTGTAGTGCTGGAGGAACAAACAAGTCATCTGAGGATGAAATTAAGCTTGGAGTAAACTTAGAATTATCTGGCCCGGTTGCTTCTTATGGACAATCATTAGAAAACGGGATTGATCTTGCAATAGATGAAATCAATGCAGATGGCGGCATTGACGGCAAAAAAATCAAACCAATTAAGGTTGATAATAAATCGGATCTTACAGAGGCTACTAATGGAGCACTTAAATTAATTACACAGGATAAAGTATCAGCAATTATTGGTGCTGCAACAAGTGGTGATACCGTTGCGCAAGCGCAAATTGCAAATGATAATAAAACCGTTTTATTAACGCCTTCAGGAACGGCACCGAATGTAACTGTAAACAAAAATGGATCTGTTAATGATTATGTTTTCCGTACATGTTTTATTGATCCTTTCCAAGGTATTGTTGCTGCAAATTTTGCAAAAAAAGAATTAAAAATCAAAAATGCCGCAATTTTTGCTGATAGTGCAAGTGACTATGCAAAAGGATTGGCCGCTTCGTTTAAAGAAACATTTGAAGCAAATGGCGGAAAGATTGTTTCTGAAGAAGCATATGTAGCAAAAGATACGGATTTTACTTCCACTTTAACTCGCATTAAAGGGAAAAAACCAGATTTTATCTTTATTCCTGGATACTATGAAGAAGTAGGATTAATTGTGAAACAAGCTCGTGACTTAGGCATTACAGCACCACTAATGGGTGGAGACGGCTGGGCTTCACCAAAATTGGTTGATCTTGCTGGGAAAGATGCATTAAATAACACGTTTATTACAAATCACTATTCTACAGTAGACCCAGATCCAAAAATTCAGAAGTTTATTAGTGCTTTTAAAGAAAAAAATAATGATAAAGAACCGGATGCATTTAATGCATTAGGCTATGACGCTGTTTATTTATTAAAAGATGCCATCCAAAGAGCTGGCAGCACGGACTCAGAAAAAGTGAAAAATGCTTTGGCTGAAACAAAGGACTTATCTTTAATTACTGGTGTTGTATCAATCGATAAAAACCATAATCCAGTTAAATCAGCCACTGTTTTAGAATATAAAGATGGAAAACAAGTCTTTAAATCAAAAGTTAATCCATAAAAACAAAAAGTGGAACGTATTGGGGGGAGTGTATCCTCCCTATTTTCCATTTCTCTTGAAAAAGGAAGCTTCTTCCTTTGGTGGTAGATAGGTGACAGCTGGCTTGTGCTGGTAATTCTCGCCATGTTTATAACTAGCAGAAAAAAATGGATGGATGTTCTTAAGTAGTAAAGGTGATAGATTACGAGAAGTATGAGCTTTTAATATAGATTTAGCTAAAAAGGAGTGATGAATAATATGGAATGGATACAGCAGCTTGTAAACGGTATATCTTTAGGAAGTATTTATGCCTTAATAGCACTAGGGTATACAATGGTTTATGGCATCATAAAACTAATTAACTTCGCTCATGGCGATGTATTTATGGTTGGTGCATTTATTGGATTTTTTGCTATAACGGGATGGGGACTAGGATTTTTTCCTGCCTTACTAATAGCAATGGCAGCGTCAGCGATTTTTGGCGTTTTGATAGAGCGTATAGCATATAAAAGACTTCGGAATGCAACCAGAATTGCGGCACTTATTACTGCGATTGGCGTTTCGCTGCTAATCGAATATGGGGTTATATATTTCCGTGGAGCACAATTGGAAACTTACCCAAGCGTATTGCCGACAACAAAGTTTAATGTTTTTGGCGCACAAATCAGCAGTAAATCATTATTAATTTTAGGCGTTTCTGTATTATTAATGATTATTCTTCAATTTATTGTTCATAAAACAAAAACAGGGAAAGCAATGAGAGCTGTTTCACAGGATATGGATGCAGCACGATTAATGGGGATCAATGTGGATCGTACGATTTCAGCAACCTTTGCGATTGGTTCTGCTTTAGCAGGAGCTGCAGGGGTGATTTTTGGTGCTTATTATACAAAAATTGAACCGTTGATGGGTGTTATACCTGGATTAAAAGCATTTGTTGCAGCAGTTTTAGGCGGTATTGGAATCATTCCTGGAGCGATGGTAGGCGGACTTTTATTAGGAGTAGTAGAAACCGTTGTCAGTGCATTAGGCTACTCCTTATGGAGAGACGCTGCCGCATTCATCATTTTAATCTTAATTCTGATTTTTAGACCAGCTGGTATATTCGGCAAAAATACAAAAGAGAAAGTGTAGGTGAAGAATAAAATGAAAAAGTCAAAAAGTTTTTGGGTAATTTTATTCCTCTCTGCACTATTATACGGTGTTATCCAAGTTTTCATGAATACAGGAATAATAGACCCACTCTATAGTAATATGATTATTTTAATGGCTATTAATATTATGCTGGCTGTAAGTCTTCACTTAGTTATTGGAATAACCGGTCAATTTTCGATTGGACATGCAGGTTTCTTAGCTGTTGGAGCATATGTATCTGCTATCGCAACCATGAAACTTTCACTGCCGTTTCCAGTAGCTATTCTAGCAGGGGGAATTGTTGCAGCGTTGGCAGGACTATTAGTTGGTATTCCAACATTGCGCTTGCGCGGAGATTATTTAGCTATTGCCACATTAGGTTTTGCTGAAATCATAAGGATTTTCTTTTTAAATATTGATTATGTTGGCGGAGCAGCAGGTATGCAGGTATCTCGTCTAACAACATGGACTTCTACCTTTATCTGTTTATATATTACCATTTTGGTTATCGTTAACTTTACTAATTCCCGTCATGGTCGTGCAGCCATTTCCATCAGAGAAAATGAAATAGCTGCAGATGCAATGGGAATCAATACAACGTATTATAAAGTGGCTGCTTTTGCAATGGGATCGTTTTTTGCTGGAATTGCAGGAGCGTTGCAGGCGCATAACTTTTATATTATTCAACCGACCAATTTCGGATTCTTAAAATCCTTTGATATTCTTATTTATGTTGTGTTGGGTGGATTAGGCAGTATTTCAGGCTCGATTATTGCGGCAATCTTTTTAACTATAATATCTACCTTCCTGCAAGACTATCCAGAAACGAGAATGATCATTTATAGTTTAGTATTGGTAATAGTTATGTTATATCGTCCTAAAGGGTTGATGGGAACAATAGAAATTACCGATTTATTTAAACGGAAAGGAGGTAGTTCGAATGGCAAAGAATAATCCATTGCTTCACGTAAAAGGAGCCGGTATTCAATTTGGCGGATTAAAAGCAGTTTCCGAAATAAATATGGAGCTTCATGCAGGAGAGTTAATTGGATTAATTGGTCCAAATGGTGCCGGAAAAACGACTACCTTCAATTTGCTAACAGGTGTATATGCGCCGACTGAAGGAGATATTTATTTTGAAGGAAAGCGTCTAAATGGATTAAAGCCATTCCAAGTTACACGTAGAGGCATAAGCCGGACGTTCCAAAATATTCGACTATTTAATGAGTTGTCTGTATTGGATAATGTAAAAGTTGCTTATCATTCATTGGCAAAACATTCCATTATAAGCAGTATTCTTCGTCTTCCATCCCATTTTGCTGGGGAAAAAGAGATGGAAGAAAAATCACTTGAGTTTTTAAAGATTTTTCAATTAGATAAATATAAGGATGAGAAAGCGAAAAACCTTCCATATGGTCAGCAGCGCCGCCTTGAAATCGCCAGAGCATTGGCAGCAGGACCGAAGCTGCTTTTATTGGATGAGCCTGCAGCAGGGATGAATCCACAAGAAACACACGAATTAATGGAGTTAATTGCTTTTATTCGCAAACAGTTTAATTTAACGATTCTGTTGATTGAACATGATATGCCTTTAGTTATGGGTATATGTGAACGGATTTATGTATTGGATCATGGACAGTTAATAGCGGAGGGAACACCTGAAGTGATCCGTAATCATCCAAAGGTAATTGAAGCATATTTAGGAGAGGAGGTTGCGGAGTAAATGTTAAAAGTAGAGGATATTAATGTATACTATGGCAATATCCAAGCATTGAAAGGGGTAACATTGGAAGTAAAGGAAGGCGAGATTGTAACCCTAATCGGAGCAAATGGCGCCGGAAAAAGCACGCTTTTAAAAACGTTATCGGGTTTATTAAAGCCAAAGTCTGGTACGATTCATTATTTAGGAAAATCCATTGCCGGGAAGGCTGCTCAGTCGATTGTAAAAGCCGGAATTTCCCATGTACCAGAAGGACGCAGGGTATTTGCTAATATGACGGTAGAGGAAAACCTGGAATTAGGAGCCTATTTACGAAAAGACACTGCAGCAATCCGCCAAGATTTAAATCGTGTCTATGAAATATTTCCTAGGCTGTTAGAACGTAAAAAACAGGCTTCAGGAACTCTTTCTGGAGGGGAGCAGCAGATGCTTGCGATGGGCCGGGCAATCATGGCACGACCTAAGCTGTTGTTATTGGATGAGCCTTCGATGGGACTTGCTCCATTGTTTGTAAAAACAATCTTTCAAGTTATTGAAGAGATTAATAAAAATGGCACTACGGTTTTATTGGTAGAGCAAAATGCTAATATGGCGTTATCCATTGCTGATAGAGCGTATGTAATCGAAACAGGCCGAGTTGTTTTATCCGGAACAGCGAAAGAGCTTCAAGCAAGTGAAGAGTTAAAGCTAGCTTATTTAGGGGGACATTAATAGATAAAGGGTTTACCTAAAAGTTGATTTTTTGACATTTTGGGTAAACCCTTTTCTTATCTAATATTTCGCTTATTGCTGTAAATGGAAAGTGCCGGGTGGGATCCTTTTGTAATAACATCACGCAAAATTTTTGCGAGAACCATACTGTAAACAAGTCCATTATCTCCATATGCCATCAGGAAATAGCAGTTTGGAAATTCATCGTATTCACCGATAATTGGAAGGCCATCATGTGTTCCGCCATAAAATGCCCCTAAATAATACTCTGGATAAATATCTAATTCTGGAAATAGTTTCTGACATTCCTTTATCAGTTTGTCTTTGCGGTGGATTATTTTCGAATCCCTATCTTGCGGATAGATTGTATCATCATCTAGCCCCCCAATAATAATCCGATTATCCACAGTTGTTCTCATATAAATATAGGGGCGTGCTGTTTCCCATATCAGTGTGCGGTTATGCCAAAAGGAAGAATCCTCAAGCTCATTCGTAACGACAGCATAGGAACTGAGCAATATGCTGTTTTTTTCTTTATAAAATTCTAGATTTTCATATCCAGCTGCAAAGATAACTTGTTTTGCTTGTATTGAAAATCCATTTTCTGTATAAAATATACATTTGTCATTTGTTAATTTTTTTCCGTTTATTCTTGTATTTTCAAAAACCCTCACACCATTTTTAACCGCTTTATCTATAAGAGCATGATTAAATTTAAATGGATTGATTTCGCCGTCATTGTTTATATAAAGAGCCATATATTTTTCGAAACCGTATTTTTGTTTTATTTCTTTCTCTCGTAAAAGGTCTGCTTGAAATTGATGTTTATTTAAATAATAGAATTCTTTTCGCAGCTTATCTGCATCTTCCTTATAGCTTGTATAATACAAGCTGTCTCTGCGAATAAAATCGGAGGCTATGTCTAAACTGTTTGCTGTTTTTTCGATGTCATCAATGGCAGCTTCACATAGTTTAGTGTGTAAGATGGCTGTTTCTTCACCAAAGCTGTTAACGAGTTCAAACAGCATTTTATCTCCTAAATACTGAATTAGAGCTGTATTGGTTAACGTGCTTCCTTCCCCCACCCTTCGTTTATCGACTACCACTATATTTAGCCCGGTTTCACTTAAATAATGGGCACATTGTGCACCAGAGTTTCCTGCACCGATAATTAATACATCGCAGGTGATATCCTCTGTTAGTGGTGGATAGGAGGGGGGATCGCTGTAGGTTGTAGGCCAATAAAATTTTCCTGTTTGCAGTTTCATAAAAAAATCCACCAGCTTTCTATTTCTTCTTGCTAAAGTATTTCCTACTTTGTTCCTTCTTACTACAATGGGCCTCCTTTTACCAAAATTTATATTTGATGGACGAGAATCTTTTTGAACAAACTAAAATGAAAAAGGAGGGGATAAAATGGTTCAACCATTAACTGGAAAAGAGCTTGAATATATGGCAGACTGTATGTCCAATGAGGATTTATTGATTAAACAGGCAATTGTCGCCCTTACCCATGTTCAAAACCCAGCAGTCCAACAATTATTTACACAAGCAGCGAAACAGCATCAACAGCATTATCAGCAGCTTTTGACAGCGGTGCAGCAGCATGCTTCCATCGCACCTAATATACAATAAGGGAGAAAAAAATATGAATATGCAAACACCTACTATAGGAGAACAAGATATTGTCTACTCTTTTTTAGCGGATTTAAAACGCTCAGCAAGAGAATATACAACAGCTGTAACTGAATCGAACAGCCCAGAAGTGCGTCAAGTATTTGAACACCTTCTGCAAAATACGTTGAAATTACAAGCTCAAACATATGAGTTAATGTCTCAGCAAGGCTGGTACAACACTTCATCTCCCGTATTAAGCGCAGAGATTAATAAACAAATCAATACGTATACTCAAACGCAGACACAAACAAATCAAATGCTCCAGCAAAATGTAGGCATCTAAACAATTTTATATTTCTTTACAGCAAGGGTCCTTATATTAAAATAATAAATGTAAGGATCCTTGCTGTTTTTTTATTCATTGAAAATAATAACAACAACTGGCTAAAATCTTTGACAATCATTATGAAACGGAGTTATTTTATAGGAAAGAAAATTTCAATAAGTCAGGAAAAAAGAAGATGAAACCATTTACTACGAATGTGATTAATATTATTCAGTCCATCCCTGCTGGAAAGGTAATGACATACGGCCAAATTGCCAAAATCGCAGGAAGCAGCCGAGGTGCAAGACAAGTTGTCCGAATTTTGCATACAATGAGCAATAAATATGAGCTGCCGTGGCAAAGAGTCGTTAATGCAAGTGGAAAAATATCTCTACAAAATGAAGAGGCAAAAATGCTGCAAAAGCAATTATTAGAAGAGGAAGGAATTGTTTTTGAAAAAAACGAACAGATTTCATTAAAAACATACATATATGATCCAGTTGAATGGATGGAAGAATGACAAGCACGAAGTGATCTTAATTAAATGGAGGGGAAAAAATTGCAAAATGTATTTTCGAAAAATAGATTATTAAAAAATATCAGCAAGTGCAGCCAGTTTGCAGGAATACATCCAGAAGAACTAGCGGAAAAGTTAGCAGCATTAGCGGAAATAGGAAAAACCGATAAAGGCGGAGTCACACGTTTTCCCTTTACAGTTGAAGAGAAAAAGGCGAAGCATCTGTTTATAGAATGGATGAAAGAAATAGGACTTCAAGTAAGGGAAGACACAGTTGGCAATATATTTGGACGATTAAAAGGAAGTGAACCTAATTTGCCTGTTGTTTTAACAGGCTCTCATTTAGACAGTGTACCGAATGGAGGAGTATTTGATGGTCCTCTAGGCTGTTTAAGCAGTTTATTTGCGATAAAATCCATTTTAGACAGCGGTCAAAAAATAAAAAGATCAATAGAGCTTGTTGTTTTTGTGGATGAAGAAGGCTCACGCTTTAAAAATGGAATCTTTGGGAGCCGTGTAATGATGGGAGAAGTAGAGGGCCGTGAACTAACTAATTTTAAGGATGAAAATGGAGAAATATTGTATGATGTCATGAAAAACAGTGGATATAATCCTGAACGTTTAGCAGAAGCACACCGCCCCAAAAATGATATTTATGCATTTTTAGAGCTGCATATTGAGCAAGGAAAAAAATTAGAATCGGAACAGAAAAATATTGGGATAGTAAGCGGCATAGCAGGACCGGCGGTGATTTCCCTTACTTTTTTTGGACAAACTGACCATGCAGGAAATACCCCAATGGAATTTCGAAAAGATACCGTAACAGCAGCAGCAGCTTTTATTTTAGAAGTAGAAAAGGCACCAAGGAAATTTAGTCAGACAGCCGTTGCGACGGTTGGGAAAATGAATATTTATCCAAACGGTACAAATGTGGTGGCAGGAAAAACGGAAATAGTTTTGGATGCAAGAGATGTAAATGAACAAGCAAGAGAAGAAATGATTGTTTATTTAAAGGATACAGCTAAGGAAATAGCGGAAAGCAGGGGGCTTTCCGTTGAAATTCAGGAAGGGCTTAAAATACCTCCCGTAATCATTTCAGATAAAATAAAAACTATTATCAGCACTGCTGCAGAAATAAGCGGATTAACAACGATGACTCTTCCAAGTGGAGCGGCTCATGATGCCATGACACTTGGGAAATATGTACCATCTGGCATGATTTTTGTGCCTAGTTTAAATGGGAAAAGTCATTCACCGGAAGAGTGGACAAGTTTGCCTGATTGTGTGAATGGTGTGCAAGTATTAAAAGAATCAATTGTTGCATTGGCAAATGAATAAAAGATAGAAAAAAACGAACCTGCATTAGGTTCGTTTTTTGTATGAAAACGTACTTCTCTGCTTTTCTTACAGTACTGGAGCCATTGTTTCTTTTAAAACTTTTACAGAGTGATCAAATTTTGCTTGTTCTTCTTTGTTTAGATCAATTTGTACGACTTCACGGAGTCCTTCACGATTAATAACAGCTGGAACACCGATATAAACATCTTTATGACCATACTGTCCTTCTAGGTAAGCAGATACTGGTAAAATAGAATTTTCATTATTTAAAATTGCTTTTGTGATACGAACAAGGGACATCCCAATTCCGTAATAAGTTGCACCTTTTCTTTCAATTATATGGTAAGCAGCGTCACGGACATTAACAAAGATTTCATCTAAGTCTTCTTGTTTGAATGCTGGATTTTTGCTTAATAAAGTTTCGATGCTTTCTAAGCCTACAGTAGAACGGCTCCATACTGGCAATTCTGTGTCTCCATGCTCACCGATGATAGCTGCATGCACATTTCTAGTATCTACTTTAAAGTATTCACCAAGCATATAACGGAATCTTGCGCTGTCTAATGTTGTTCCAGAACCGATAACTTTTTCTTTTGGCAAGCCAGATTCTTTCCATGTTACATAGGTTAAGATATCAACTGGGTTAGTAGCAATTAAGAAAATTCCGTTAAAGCCGCTGTCCATAACGCTTTTTATGATTTGTTTAAAAATTGCCGTATTTTTGGCAACCAAATCTAAACGAGTTTCACCTGGTTTTTGTGGTAATCCTGCAGTAATTACTACTAAGTCAGCAAGACCGCAATCTTCATATTTACCATTCCAAACTTTTACTGGAGCCGGAGCGAATGGCATCCCGTGATTTAGATCCATTGCTTCTCCTTCTGCTCTTTTCTCATTTACGTCGATTAGGACTAATTCTTCGGCTACTCCTTGGTTAATGAAAGAGTAGGCGAAGCTGCAGCCAACTGCCCCTGTACCTATTAATACAACACGATTAATATCTTGTTTTTTCATAATAAATCTCTCCTTATTTTTAAAGAATAATTAAGTATAAAATTTTCAACTTAGATGAGTGTCTAGCTCCAGCGCCTATCGCCTATCGTACTTCAGGTCTTCTCCCTACAATAAGTCAAGCACGAACTCGCTAACGCTCTTCGTGTTTCCTTTATCTCAGTCGAAGCCCTTCCGAAGTACAGGATGTTCAAGTGCCGGTGTTGCCACAGGACGTGGCGTATTTAACCGGCCAGTCCGTACGGCGATGAACAAGGCACTACCGCTTTTATATATATATTAAAATAATATCCAACTGACTAAACCAATAACGACTAGTAAACATAAGCTGTATTTAATGGTTATTTTAAATAATTCACTTTCTTTACCTGCTAATCCAACTGCAGCTGCCGCAACAGCAATAGATTGAGGAGAAATCATTTTAGCCATTGTACCGCCCATTACATTGACAGCAACCATTGTTTCAGGTGCTACACCAATTTGAGCAGCTGTAACAGATTGAAGTGGAGCGAATAAAGAACCGCTATTAACAACAGAACCTGTTAAGAATACACCTAACCAACCTAACACTGGTGAGAATAATGGGAATATAGCACCAGTGGAAGCAAATGCCAAGCCTAGTGTTGATGACATGCCTGAGTAAGTACAAATATAGGCAAATGCAAGAACACTGCAAATTGTTAACACAGGTGTTAATAATTCTTTTGCTGTTTCCTTGGCTGTGTCCACTAATAACATTTTACTACAACGGAATAGTAAACTTGCAACAATTACTGTAATAACAATGGCCGTTGTAGTAGATGAGAATAAATCTAATTTAAATACAGCAGCATATGGTGTCGCTTCTGGAACAATTGGTGATAGCTTAATAACATTATTATTTAAAAACGGGATTGGAAGAAGTAATACAAGTTTTTCCAACGGTCCGCCTACGATAAATAAGTTTTTGACAAAAGATAAGTTGAATAAAGTGACAATAATAGTTAAAAAGATAAATGGCAGCCATGCAAATGCAATGGTTCCAAGCGAATATTTATTGGTGCTTTCTACCACTTTTTCTTTATTAATTCGGAATATTTCTTTCGGTTTCCATACTTGCAAGAAAAGAGCAAGTGCAATTAAACTTACAATCGCTGCGAAAATATCGGCTAACTCAGCTCCAAGAAAATAGAGTACGGTTGCCTGAGTACCAGCAAAGGATACTCCACATACTAAAACAGCTGGAAATGTTTGTCTAATCCCTTTGAATCCATCAATAATAAAAATTAATAGAAATGCGATGATGATGCTGATGAAAGGAATGATAAGAGCAGTATATCTGCCGACAACTAGTCCATCTAAGCCTGTTAGAAGAGCTGGAACCGTTACAGGAATTCCCATTGCTCCATATGCTCCACCTGCGATATTTGCAATTAAGCAAAGGCTTGCTGCGTAGATTGGACTGAATCCAAGGCCAACTAAAATGGCTGCGGTTATTGCAACAGGTGCTCCAAATCCTGCCGCACCCTCTAAGAATGCTCCAAATGAAAATGCTACAATCAGAACTTGTAAACGCTGGTCTGCTGTTATAAATGAAATACTATTTTCTATGATAGCAAATTTTCCAGTTTTTACAGTTATTTTATAAAGAAAAATAGCGGCAAATACAATGGATGCGACTGGCCATATACCAGCTAATGCACCATATACAGCTGACATTAAAACGAATATAAAAGGCATTTTGTAAATAAATACGGCAACGATTCCTGCCACAATAATACTATATAAACCTGCAAGATACCCTTTAACTTTAAATACAGTCAGCATTACGATAAAGAAAATAATCGGGATAGCTGCTACAAGTGCTGAGATCCATAAATTATTTAACGGATCGTATATTTGATTCCAAACTGACATTTGAACGTCATCTCCTTCGAATAATCAATTATTACTTTGATAATGTTATTATAATACCTAGATTGTGAAATGCATCACATTTTTTGTGTCTGTTTTGTGAATTGATCAAATAAAACGCTTTCTTAAATTATTCGTGTTCAAATTTTTGTAACAATTATGAGAAGTAATGAAAAGAGACTAAAGCATCAATGTTAGTTTCTTCAAAGTTTACTTGGTTATACAAGCTTTGATTAACCTACCCTTGGTTATGTGTAGAAGAGTGAAAATGATGTTATAGTTATCCCCTCCGGCGTTTGTTTTTTCTAACTATCTAAAAAAATAGGTTGACATAAAAGAAATAAATTAGGTAAAGTAAAAGTAATTAAATAGGGAATCCACTAGGGGAGCCATTGGCTGAGACAAAATATTTTGGACCCTTTGAACCTGATCTAGTTCATACTAGCGTAGGAAAGTGGAGTCGGCGTATAGTTTAAAGTCATATTTACTTACCTATATATAAAGCCACTCCATTATTGGGGTGGCTTTTTTGTTGGATAAATCATCAATACT
Source organism: Niallia sp. 03133 (assembly GCF_052663225.1). Lineage (NCBI taxonomy): Bacteria > Bacillati > Bacillota > Bacilli > Caryophanales > Bacillaceae > Niallia > Niallia sp. 03133. Next base: position 199,413 of record NZ_JBQTCY010000005.1, on the reverse strand, counting down.
TTAAATTTAGGAAGTATTTATTCTTCTTGTCACTCGAATTTCCTTTTCCCTATAAAAAGGAGGAAAAAACATGAAATTTTCACATGAATTACGCAAGGAAGCAGACAGTATTTTCAATGCCATATTTGAACATCCCTTTGTTCAAGGAATAGGAAATGGAGATTTAAAGGCAGAACAGCTTATTCACTATGTGAAACAAGACTTTGAATATTTAAATTCTTTTATACAGATTTATGGAACAGCTATCTCCAAATGTGATAATAGAGAAGATATGGAAATGTTTAATGAGCAAATTTCCTTTATTTTAAAAAGCGAGGTTCATCCACATAATAATTTTTGTGAAGTTGCAGGGGTTGCATATGAAGAATTGCAAGGTTTTCCGCTGTCTCCATCAGCGCATCATTACATCCGTCATATGCTTACAGTGGCACAGCATGGTTCTATTGCGGATATTATTGCTGTGTTATTGCCATGTCCTTGGACTTATTTAGAGATTGGGAAAAAACTGATGCAAGAAGTGAAGCCGGATCCTTCCCATCCTTTTTATGATTGGATTCATTTTTATGGAGCTCGCAAGGATAGCATGGATACTATTACAGCAAGATTTTGTGATCGGTTAGATGACTTGACTGAACATGCAAGCGATCAACAAAAAGAAAAACTAAAAGAATACTTTTTATTAAGCTGCCAGCTTGAATATAAATTTTGGGAAATGGCTTATACAATAGAAGATTGGCCAGTAAAAATGGAGGTTCTAAACGTATGAATTGGAAAATAAAAGAGGTTGTTTTATTAGTAGTTTTATCTGTTGCTTGTGGTGTTTTATATCTCGGATGGTCGACATTGTGGCTTCCAATCTCTGGACTTGTTGGGCCGGTTGGCGCTGAGTTTATGTTTGGAATATGGGTAATTGCCAGTCCGATTGTTGCTTATATCATTCGAAAGCCTGGAGCTGCACTTATTGCGGAAGTAGCTGCTGCGGCTGTTGAGCTTTTAACAGGAAGTCATTTTGGACTGTCGGCATTATTAATTGGCATTTTCCAAGGAGTGGGATCAGAAATAGCTTTTGCCATTTTCCGTTATAAAAAATACAACGTACTTGTTCTGATGCTTTCTGGTGCATTCGCAGCGGTTGGAGGTTTGATTTATGACTTAGTGGCAAATGGATTTGGTTATTATACAACGGGAATTTTAATTGCTACATTAGTAATTCGTATGATTAGCGGCATGCTGTTGGGTGGATTATTAGGTAAAGTAATTGTCGATATTTTGGCGCTGACAGGTGCATTGGATCAATATGCAATTAAACAGCAGCACCGAAAAAAGGATGATAACAATGACTTCGTTGTTAGGATGTAAACAGCTTTCTGTCCGATTTTTTAATCAACAAGAGAAAGTGTTGAAAAATGTAACGGTATCTGTTCAAGAAGGAGAAAAGGTATTAATTTTAGGTCCCAGCGGCAGCGGGAAATCCACTTTAATATCGGTTCTTGCTGGACTTATTCCAGAGCATATAGAGGCAGAGGTAAGTGGTGAAGTAACACGAAAGAAAAATATCGGCGTCATGTTCCAAGATCCAGATGCGCAATTTTGTATGCTGCGTGTAAATGAAGAAATCGCGTTTAGTTTAGAAAATAGAAAGATTCCAAAAGAAAATATGGATGCTGTTATTCATGATGTGCTGAAGCTTGTCGGGTTAAATATTGACCCGGCAACGCTTATATCTACTTTATCTGGCGGAATGAAGCAGCGGTTGGCTTTAGCTTGTTTATTGGCTCTAGAGCCAGATGTTTTGTTTTTTGATGAGCCGACAGCACAGTTGGATCCGTTAAGCAGAAAGCAAATATTCACATTGCTGAAAGAAACAGCAGAAAAAACGAAGCAAACGATGATTTTTGTCGAGCATGTACTTGACGGCTGCATTGAATGGATGGATCGTGTTATTCTTTTGAATAATAACGGACAGATCATTGCAGAAGGAAGCCCTGTAGAAATTCTCGTAAACTTTGAAGCCCAAATGGATGAAGCAGGCATATGGAAGCCGAAAGTTTTTCCGCATAAGTGGAAGGATATTATCCAAGATAACGAACATCCAGTTGCCCAACTGCTCGTGGAGCAATTGAAAAAAAGGCATCAAAAATCAATGGATACAAAAGAAGAAACTGATTCCATAATAGAGATAAAAAATACATCTATTTATTACGGAAAAAAACCTGTGCTTCAAAATATAAATACAGCTATTCATCAAGGAGAATGGGTTTGTATTATTGGTAAAAATGGCTGCGGAAAAAGCACCTTTTTGAAGGCAATTGCTAATCTAATAAAAAGAAGAAAAGGCGAAATCCAAATAAAAGACAAGGATTTAAAACGCTGGTATGATAAGGATCTTTATAAAATGCTAGGCTTTGTTTTTCAAAATCCCGAATTACAATTTATTAATCAGACAGTATTTGATGAAGCTGCTTTTTCAGGAAGACAGCAAAATTGGAATGAAGAAGAAATCAGCTCAAAAACGATGGGTCTATTAAAAGAGTTTGGTTTAGAAAAACATCGTGATTTTCATCCGTTTACTTTGAGCTTTGGACAAAAAAGACGGTTGAGTGTTGCTACGATGCTGCTTTTAGATCAGGAAATTTTGTTATTAGATGAACCAACCTTCGGGCAGGACAGGGAATCTGCGAAGAAACTTCTTAATATGTTAAAAAGAAGACAAGAAGAAGGAACAACAATCGTGATGGTAACACATGATATGGATCTGGTGGATCGCTACTCAGATAGAGTCATTTTCTTTGAGAATGATGGGATAGCGTTTAATGGCGATCCTTATACGCTCTTTCGAAATGCAGCATCCTTCCAAGAATCAAGCATCCTTCCACCTCTTCAATACGAACTTCTGTTAGCTCGGAAGGGGGAGGGAAACGATGACAAGCAATCATTCTTATCTCTCGTCCATTAATCCAACGATAAAATTAGCTACCCATTTACTCCTTATGTTTTTGTTAATGGCGGTCACGAATCCGTTGACAACACTTGCTGTGTGGATTTTTGTGCTTATTATTGGAATTAGCATCGGTGGTTGGAGACTTCCTTATTTAGTAAAAGTATTATTGCCTTATATATTCTTGTTTGTTTTTGTTTTTTGGATGAGGGCAGCATTCGGGAAAGGCGAGCATGTAATTATGGAGTGGGCTTGGTTTCGTGTAACAGAAGAGAGTTTGCGAAATGGATTGACCATTTCTTTGCGTATGCTTGGTTTTGTCACAATTGGTTTATTATTTACTTCTACAACAGACTTAAACTTGTTTATTATGAGTCTTATCAAACAATGTAGACTTTCGCCCAAATGGGCTTATGGGTTTCTGGCTGGATTTCGCTGTATTCCGATGTTTCAGGAAGAGTTGGCTCAAATCAAAGAAGCGCATCGAATTAGAGGGTATAAATACAATGGAAGCTGGAGGGCGTTTATACGGTATGCAGTTCCATTGTTGACACAGGCAATTAGAAGATCAGAAAGAATGGCTATTGCAATGGAAGCAAGAGGATTCACAGGAACGCGTGATCGAACTTATTATCGTTCTCCTACTATAGCTAAAAGAGATTATATTTATTTTGGTACAGTAATTATTATTGCATCCATAATTATCTATTCTATTACAATAAATAGATAAAATCCTATAGATATAAGCAGCGGAATAAAGTAAACTTCCATCAGTGGGGGGGTTCTCATCCCCCACTGATGTTTAGTAGCACTTATCGGACCTTTACGGGCAGTTATCCCCCACCTCGATTTTTCGGCATCTTGAGGTGGGGGACTTACTGCCCGTTAAGAGTGGGATAAAGGTTTTAGTTGCTTGTAGAAAAACAGCTCCCCTTTCATAAAAGAGGCAGCTGTTTTTTTTTTGCAGAAAACCCATTCGAGGAAGGATAGATGCTAAAATAAATCGTAATAATTCTTATTTACAAAACATAGATTTTATACTAGTATAATCAAGATAAACAATATGAAAACATCGGGTATCCATTACAAGCTTTATAAGTAAAGATTCAGCTTTTGCCTTTTATCTTAAATCAAAAACAATGTGTTTTATTTGTATAGAGAGGAAGCCGAATGAAGCAAGAATAGAGCTTGCTTATCAAAAAAGTTAATTCAAGAAAAGGAATGGTAGAAATAAAAATGAAGCATCGATATTATTTATCTTTAGCCCTGCCGTTGACTTTTGCTACTATTACTGTCCCGTTATTAGGAGCAGTTGATACAGCAGTTGTTGGACAGCTTCCAAATCCTTCCTATATAGGCGGTGTAGCAGTTGGGACGATTATTTTTAATACAATGTATTGGCTATTTGGGTTTCTTCGTGTCAGCACGTCTGGATTTGCTGCACAGGCGCATGGAGCAAAAGATGAGCTGCAAAGTACAATGGCATTTATTCGCCCACTTTGTTTAGCCATCCTGATTGGGCTTTTCTTTATTCTTGTACAAAAGCCGCTGCTGCAAGTTTCCTTGCATTTTCTTGGGGTGGATGGACAAGTAAAAGATATCTGTACAGAATATTATCAGATTAGAATATGGGGAGCTCCCTTTGCCTTAATGAATTATGTAGTGCTTGGCTGGCTATTAGGGATGGCTCAAATAAAAGAAACGGTCATCATTCAATTACTGATGAATATTCTTAATATCTTTTTGGCTGTGTTGCTTGTACTATTCTTTCATTTAAATGCTGCTGGAGTGGCATTTGCAACTCTCTTAGCGGAAATTTTTGCCTTTTGCTTAGGTGTTTTTATTTTAGTTAAAAATCACAAAGCCCACTTTCATTTTTCTTGGAAAGAGCTTTTAGTACATTTATCAGATCGGGAACCATTAAAAAAAATGTTTACTGTTAACAGGGATTTATTTATTCGAACGATTTGTCTGTTAGCTGTATTTAATATTTTTACTGCAAAAGGAGCTTCTTTTGGTGAGCTGATTTTGGCTGCAAATGCAATACTAATTCAAATTCATTATATTATGGCTTATTTTTATGATGGATTGGCAAATGCTTCAAGCATCTTAACGGGAAAGGCTGTTGGAGAGCGGAATAAAGGTCTTTATAAAGAAACAGTAAAAATATCCTTTCAATGGTCCTTTCTTTTTTCCGCTGCCATCGCTCTATTATTTTTGATTGGCAGAAATACCATTATTCCCATTTTCACAGTGGTAGATGAAGTGATTATTATAGTCCATCAATATGAATGGTGGCTTGTCCTTTTTCCTCTTTGTGCATGTGTAGGTCTTGTTCTTTATGGTGTCTTTACCGGGGCAACCGAAGCTGGTTTAGTAAGGAATAGTATGATTGGTTCTGTTTTGATCTTTTTAGCCGTATTCTTCCCTGCAACGCAATTTTGGGGGAATCATGGGTTATGGTTTTCATTTATTACGTTTAGTTTATTTCGATCTGTTTTATTGGCGTTATATGTACCGAAGCTTGCTGTTAAGCTGGACTTTTTGAAAGAGGATGACATTTCTTCTAAGCGAACGGAAAAAAAGGTACTTTAAAGCAGGTTCCTTTAGTACGACTTCTCTTGGGCATCCTAGCAAGCGAACTTGGAGAGCTTTAGGATGCCCAGAATTCAATTTTATTCATCAAAATGGCTTAGAGATCTCGTCTAAAGGCCCGGAATTCAATTTTGTGCATTCACTTTGATCCATAAAGGTCATGTTAAAGGGAGTATATTATCATTTTGAATTTACTCCCCTTTATTATGCTACTCTAAGTTACTATGATTTTTAAAAGCCGCTGCAAATTCTACTTTATTTTGTTCTGCGTAGTGTAGACAAATCGTATCAAAAACGATATGTGCACATTGATCAAAAAGAGATCCAAGGGGTTGAATGGATTTCAGCTCATGTGCTTGACGGTATTTAGTACTTGCCGGAATCGTGATGATAGAGGAGGCAGTTTCGGCTAAAGGTGAATGAGCATCTGTTGTGACTGCAAGAGTGCAGCAGCCTAAGCTTCTTGCTGCTTCTGTTGTCCAAACGACCGATTTTGTTTTTCCGGAACCAGAAATAGCAACAAGTATATCTTCACTTGCAATAGAGGGAGTAATGGTTTCTCCAACAACATAAACGGTGGCTCCAAGGTGCATCAATCTCATGGCAAAAGATTTTCCCATTAAACCAGAGCGACCTTCGCCAATCACAAAAATACGTTTTTTGCTTTTCAGAATGTCGGCTGTATCTGTTAATAAATGCTCCTCCACATGAGAAAGGACTAGTTGAATTTCTTCTTGAATTTTCACTAATTTACTCATGACAGTACGCCTCCTTTGATAACAGTTTGTTTAAATGCATGTGCTGCCACAGCAGGATCTTTTGCTTTCGTAATAGCAGACCCAATGATGGCAACATCCAAGTTTTCTTCTATCAACTGATGTATGGCTTCTAACGTTATACCACCTGCTGCAGCTACTTCAACGACAGCCTGCTTTTTTAATCTGCTTTTGGTTTGTGCTTTATATTTCCCCGACAACTCCTGTTCATCTTTGCTGATATGTTCGCAAAAAATGGCCTCTGTAAAGGGAAGAAGCGAGTTCACCTGTTCTTCTGATGTATTAAGTAAATCGATCATTATTTTCTTTTGATGCTTTTTTGCGATTTCTAAGCATGTTTTAATCGTAATAAGCGGGGCAGAGCCCATTACAGTGACAATATCTGCTCCAGCTTGAAAGCTCATTTCTAATTCGTATTTGCCATTATCCATCGTTTTTGTATCGGCAACAATGATTTTATTTGGAAAAGCCGCTTTGATTTCTTTCACGCTTTGCATGCCAAACTCTTTTATTAACGACGTACCAACTTCAATCCAGTCAATCTCTGACTCTACTAATTTCGTTATGCTGATGGCTTCGTTAATGCTCAAACGATCCAGTGCTAATTGAATTTTCATGATAAATCGCATCCTTTCTAAATAAATCGATTTACTAAACCGGTTTATAATAATAGTATACCTGTTTTGTAAGCGTTTTTCAATTGTGAATATAACAAGAAAAAACCTTTATGGAGAGCATTTCCATAAAGGCATGAAGCAAAAACATGTCTACTCTTTGATATTTTGAATAGAGGAGGTTCGAACAATAAGTTTGCATGGGAAATAAATTCTCTCGCATGCAGTCAACTCTTTATTAATTTGCTTTAATAATAAGTCTGCAGCTTTGGCGCCCATTTCAAATGCTGGCTGGGCAATAATCGAAATTGGCGGGTTCGATAAATGTGCAAACGGGATGTTATCAAAAACAATCAGTGATACATCTTTTGGAACCTGTACTTCATGCTCCTGCAAATAGGCTAGTGTTTCTAAAAAAACAAGATCATTTCCTGCTAAAATGGCGGTTGGTGGTGTTTCCCGTTGAAATAATAGATGTAGTTTTGTTTTTAATTCGGATGTATCGGCATTAATAATATAATCAGACTGCACCTGTATGTGATGATCGTAAAGGGCATTTTTATAGCCTTCTAGTCTTTCTTTTCTTGATGAAATAGTCAAAGGCTGTGTTGCAATGGCAATATGTTTATGTCCATTTTGAATAAAATAGGTGGTTGCTTCATAGCTTGCCTGCTCGTTGTTTGCCAATACAAAATGAGCCTTTAATTGTGGAATGTCTCTATCCATAAATACAACTGGATAGTTTTCCTTTACCATTCTTTTGTATAGATCGTCGTTTTGCCCTGTTGGAAAAATAATGAGTCCGTCTACCTGTTTAGCACGAAGCATTTCAATATATTTTTTTTCTTTTTCAGGATTGTTGTCCGCATTGCAGATGATCGCTTGAATTTCATTTTCATAGCAAAAATCTTCGATGGACCTGCTCACTTCCGTTGAAAAACGGTGAATAATGTCGGCAACAATAATACCTATCATGGAAGTTCTTTTTTGTTTTAAGCTTTTTGCAATATAGTTAGGGTGATATCCAAGCTTTTCAATGGCTTCTTTAATTTTTATTCTTGTATCTTCTCCCATATATTCGTATCGATTATTAATATATTGGGAAACTGTGCTTTTAGAGACACCTGCAAATTTGGCGACATCTGCCATTGTTACCTTCATCATAAATTAGTATCCTCTTTCATTTTTCAAAAGTATTTCTGCATGTACTTTTTGTTACCTTCTAGTATAAAACAAAAATATTCTGAATGTCTAAAAGGATTGTTGAAAAAATAGAGGCTGCTCAAAAGAGAAAACCATTAGGGTGATCTTTTCAGCAGGCTCCTAAAATATTACATTATTAGATTCGTATATCTTTTTGCTTTTTTAGTCAGTTCTAATAGATAGGCATCGTTCAGTTCCTGTTTTGTGTTTACTAAGGAGCTTCCGATGCCGACTGCAACAGCTCCACTTTTTATATACTCTTTAAGATTTGTTTCATCTATCCCGCCTGTTGCCATTAAAGGAATATGGGGAAGCGGGCCGGAGAGTTGTTTAAAAAACCCTGATCCTAATGTGCTTGCTGGAAATACCTTTATTAAATCAGCTCCGCTTTCATAGGCGGTTAAGATTTCTGTCGGTGTATACGCTCCTGGGATGCTCACTGCTCCATAACGTTTCGTCATCTGAATCGTTTTAGGTTGGACAGTAGGTGAAAAAATGAATTTTGCGCCAGCTATAATGGCTGCTCTTGCTGTTTCTGAATCAAGGACGGTGCCTGCACCGGCGATGATATCATGGTCTTTAAAATCAGAGAGAGTTTCCAATGCTTGAAGACCTTTCGGCGTTTCCATTGTTATTTCAATAATAGAAATACCTCCTTCTTTTAAAGCGTTTGCAATAGGAATGATATTTTTAGGTGTTGCTCCTCTAATGATCGCAACAATTTTTTTGCGTTTGAAAATGTCTATATGCATGACATAACTCCTTTTGCAAGATAGTGAGCAATACTTGCTATTACAATTCTTGGAGTGGAATATTTGCTTCTTGTGATGCTTTTTCTTTTTTCTGTTTTGTTGCGATGATAGTTAAGATAGCAGAAGCCAGCAAGGAAATGGCCATAAAATTATAGGATGCTCCATAACCGCCAGTAACCTCATTTAAATATCCGACAATATACGCCCCAGCGAAAGATCCTAAAGCCCCCATACTATTGATTAAAGCCATAGCACCACCGGCCACATTACGTGGAAGTATTTCCGGGATAATGGCAAAAAATGGTCCATAAGGTGCATACATTGCGCCGCCTGCAATGGTTAGAAGAATAAACGATAGCCAAAAGTTGCTTGTTCCGATTAAATAGGAGCCATAAAAACATAATGCACCAATTAAAAGAAATGGATAGACAAATAGTTTTCGGTTTTGTAATTTATCTGAGAAATAAGAAACCGTCAACATTAACGCACATGCCAATAAATATGGAATGGAAGCCAACCAGCCAGTGGCAACAATGCTTGTGTTAGGAGCTGAATTGATAATAGATGGAAGCCACATTACAAATCCATAAACGCCTATACTCCAAAGAGCGTATTGAATGCTTAATAAGATAACTGTCTTGGATTTAAATGCTTCTCGATAATTTTTTACAGGTGTTAAACCATTTTGTTCTGCTAATAATGCTGTATTTAAATCCGCTTTTTCTTGATTATCCAGCCATTTTGCTTCTTTTGGGTTGTCATTTACTAGCTTCCACCATAAAAATGCCCAAATGACTGCAGGTAAACCTTCTAAAATAAACATCCATCTCCAGCCAAGTGATTCTAAAATATATCCAGAAACAATCGACATCCAAAGAACCGTTGCAGGATTGCCTAAGATAAGGAAAGTGTTGGCACGGGAGCGTTCCGCTTTTGTAAACCAGTGGCTTAAAAATACGAGCATCGCTGGCATAACAGCGCTTTCAACTATTCCTAAACAAAATCGAATGACAAATAGTATTTTCACATTTGAAATGAGACCAGTTGCTGTTGCAAGAAAGCCCCAAAGAATCAGAGACCAGAATACTAGTTTTTTTGCACTTTTATTTTCAGCATAATGGGCTCCGGGGATTTGGAAAAAGAAATATCCTAAGAAAAATAGTGCGCCAAGCAGAGAAGAAGTGGCTGCTGTAATATTTAAGTCCTCCGCAAGTCCTCCAGCAGCTCCAAAGCTGTAATTTGCTCTGTCTAAATAAGCTAAACTATAAGTGATAAAAACAATAGGAATAAGACGAATCCATCTTTTTTTCGATAAAGTGTTCATTCTAATTCACTCCTTGATAATGTTTAGTTAAGTAGGTAAGAAGCTCCTCTTTATTGGGATATCCGGTGTTGTCGCCATGGGATTGTACGGCTAAAGCCCCGATGGCATTCCCCCTTGCAATCGTTTTTTCTATTGGAAGCTTTTCTAATAAACCGCTGATGACACCAACAGCAAAACCATCTCCTGCTCCAACTGTATCTATTATATTAGGCACTTTAAAACCATCTACGTATCCTTCTTCTTGTACTGTCTTGTAGTAGGCACCTTTTTCTCCAAGTTTAACAATAACAGTGCCGACTCCTGCTTCTAAATAATAAGAAGCAATATCTTGAGGTGTATGAAATCCAGTTAAAAGCTGCCCTTCCTCTATTCCAGGAAGAACATAGTCAGCTTGTTTTGCAAAAAAGTTAATAGTCTCAATCATCTCTTTTTCTGAATGCCAAAGAGACGGGCGAAGATTTGTATCAAATGAAATCGTTTTTTTATTATGTTTCATATAGGCAAGGGCATGTTGAGCAAACCTCCTAGCAGATGATGATATCGCTAGAGGAATGCCAGTCATATGCAAATGTCTAGCGTCAAAAAAATAGTCTTCGTTAAAATCTGTAATATCCAGTTTGCTGGCAGCAGAACCTTTTCGAAAGTATTGAACTTCAGGATCACCCGATTTAACTTGGGATTTTAGCTGAAATCCAGTTGAGTGCTGTGTATCTGTAATAATATGATCCACCTGTACATGCTGTTCCTGCAGCTTTTGCCTAATAAATTTCCCGAAAGCATCATTGCCAACTTTACTGACAAAGCTAGTGTTAAATCCTAGCTTTGCTAGACCAATTGCTACATTTGTTTCTGCACCGGCAAGTTCGATTGTAAAATTTTTTATCTCATGAAGAGGACCAGTTGAGTTTGCCATAAACATTGCCATTGCTTCACCAAATGTAATAACATCTAATGTTTTCATAAAGTCTTCGCCCTTTCTTCCTTATTTCCTTTTATCAAATCTATATAGCTGTTAATCTCTGATACAGTGGGAGCGAGCTGAAATTCTAAAGCTTTTGGTATAAAAGGAAAATATGTTTTATCGACTATTTTCCAAAGTGCATCTTCTTCGTTGGGAATTGGAACGGTTATCCATTCATTTTTCTTTTTCACAACGTGCTTTAAATGGAAATATGAAACGTATGAAGCAAATAAGGCAGCTGCATCGGCAGCATTCTCTTGCAAATACATCCAGTTTCCGATATCAAAGGTCATTTTAACTGGGATAGGATAGATTTCCGCATTTTTAAAGAATGCTAAAAGGTTCTTTACTTGCCCGCCTTCCATTGTTTGATCATTTTCAATAAGCAATTGAATCTCACTGTACTTTTTTAAAAATAAATGAAGTGCTTGTAAGTCTGATTTTTGATCATCAAAATGCCCTAGAGGGAGCTTTACCCATTTTGCACGAATTATATTTGCTTCTTCCATAACAGCAGCAACTGCTGCTTCATTTAAGGAATAATCTTTGTTCCATATTGGGATTGGTGCTGAATAAACAGTAAATAGGCTATGCTGTTTAAGTGTGTAGTAGATGTTCTGCAAGTCTTTTTTAAAAGAAAAGGAGTTTAATAATTCTCTTCTAATTTCTATTCCATCTGCATTGGAACTTGCAATGGTGGAAATATAAAAGTGGATATCATACTGCAAACCATTTTCATCAGAAAAGGCATTTAAAGGAATGAATACATGGGACACTTAGGAATCACCTCATTCATATAAAACGATTTAGTAAACCGGTTTAGTTAAATTATATTATTTATGAAAGCGTTTTACAACAAGTTTTTGAAAATTAATTTATTTTAAATTTTATGGATAAATTTTTAAGGCGAAATGGAGGGAGCTTAAGCAAAAAAAGGAAATAATAAAAAAAATCCTTTTCCATAAATATTGATGAAAAAGGAAGAAAGCATACTGACAAGGACTATTATATTTTTTTAGAATGCCTCCACATTAAAAATAAAAAGTAAGGTGCACCTATTATCGAAGTAATTAATCCGGCTGGTATTTCAATTGGCGGGAAAAGTCCACGTCCAATGGAATCTGCTATGAGCACAAGTAAAGCACCTATAAGCAGAGAAGTCGGAATGATATAAATATGCTTGGAGCCAACAAGCTTTCTTGCAATATGTGGACTGATTAATCCAATAAATCCAAGCATTCCAGCTGTTGCAATACTTGCCCCTGTTAATAGTACCGCACAAAGAAGAAGTAATATTTTTACTTTTTCTATTTTAAGTCCAAGTCCAACAGCTGTTTGTTCACCAAGTAAAAATAAGTCGAGGGATCGGGATAAAAAGAGAACAACTAGAGTCAAAGTAATAACCCATGGCATGATAAAAAGCACTTGGTCCCACGTTCTGCCGAATAAACTACCATTAAGCCATAAAAGAGAGCTTTGCACATTTGTTTCTATTGCTAATAAACTTAATTGAACAGCGGCACTGCAAAAGGCGCTGATAGATACCCCGACAAGAGCGAGTCTTGTTAAATCCAACCCATTTTTATAGGCAATAAAATAAACAGCAAAAGCAGCTATAATGCCTCCGGCAAATGCTGCCATACCGGTAAAAGCAATGTTTAAGTTCGGAAAAAGCAGAAAAAGACTTACGGCTCCGACACTTGCTCCACCGGATATTCCTAATGTATCTGGAGCAGCAAGAGGGTTATGGAGGACTGATTGAGAAATAGCGCCTGCAATGGCTAATGCACCGCCAACAAATAAAGCCAGTATTATTCTAGGCATTCGATAATGGAAAATAATATAGGATTCATTCTCATTGCCCATTCCAAAAAAAGCTTGTAAAACAGATCGAGGGCTGATAGGAACAGCACCTAATCCAATATTGGCGACCGCAATAAGAAAAAGCAGAATAGACAAAATAATGATAACGACAACAGGTTGAATAGTTTTTATAGAGATTTGCATTAGGCATTTTTTCCTTTATCTTAAGAATAAAACTTTTTGAAGTTGAATGATGTCCAGTTCCTGCCCCCTATCGACTTCAAAACTTCCCATACCCCGTTAAAGAGATAAGTCGATCAACGAACTCGCTTATATATACGCTCTTCGTGTTTGCTTTATCCTCACTATAAGGTACTACACCGTTCGTGAGATCTACCCCACTTAAGAAAGGGCGCTTGCACTTTTCTTCGTTCTAGCTAAATAGATGAAATAGGGCGTACCAATTAAAGCAGTAACGATTCCTACAGGTGTTTCCGATGGAAAGGCTATAAATCGGGAAAGCACATCGGCAATCAACAGCAGGTTTGCTCCGAATAAGGCGCTCAAGGGTAGTATTTTTCGATAATCCGTTCCTATCAAAAATCGGACTAAATGTGGAACTATCAAGCCAACAAAACCAATTGGTCCAACTGTTGCTACGGTAGATCCAGCTAAAAGCACCACTAAAATAATCACGATGCCTTTTATTAAAATAATCCGCTGCCCAAGACCCTTTGCTACATCATCCCCCAATACTAGTACAGACAAAGACTTCGCTAATAATAAACTGGCAATAAGAGCACTAATACTAATGGGGAGCAGCAAGCGTACATCATCCCAGGTTGTTCCTGCAAGCATACCTGCAAGCCAAACCAATATTTTATTAATGGAATCTTCATTGAATAACAATAAGGATTGTGTACCAGAAGAAAACAGAGCTTGAATAGCGATACCCACTAAAGCAATTTTTACTTCTATTGCGCCGCCTTTAAAAACAAAACTCATCAGAAAGATAAGAGATGCAGCAGCTAGACCGCCCAAAAATCCGCTTCCTATCAGCCAATAGCCAGTAACAGAAGGAAACAAAACCGTCATGAGAACAATAACAAAGGAGGCTCCTGCATTGATGCCTAAAACACTGGGGGAAGCTAATGGGTTTCTTGTTATTCCTTGCATCATAGCTCCAGCAACAGCCAAATTTGCTCCTGCTAATATCGTGATAACTAACCGCGGTAGTCTTATGTCATGTAAAATAATGGAGAGTTCTGATTGGTTTGGTGAAAACAGGTAATCCATAGTCGAAAGAATGGTAAAGTGATAAGCTCCTATTTTTATGGAAAAATAGGAGGCTAAAACGAATAGGATCAAACCGATTAAAGTGACAGTAACTAAATTGTTTTTTAAACTATGCAATCCATACACCTCATATTAGCATGATGCAGTTTACTCATTAGGAAGAATAATTTCTTCAAATGCTGGTATTCTATCATTAATAGCTGGAAGGCTGCGTCTTCTCGACCAATCATTGTGATCTACTTCGTATACTTGACCAGCTTGTACTGCTTGGAGCTTATTCCATAGCCTGTCCTTTTTTAGCGTTTCTTTAACAGAAGGCTCCTCTTCATTTAAAGAGATAATTAAAATATCAGGATTTATCGTTAATAATTGTTCAATCGTCATTTCTTTTGATGTTTCTTTCGAGTCATTTAGTGCGTAAGGAATACCGATAGTTGCTAAAAAGCTTGGTGTGAAAAAAGAGCTGGTCTGTACATCAAATATATTGCCTTCTCCATATCCTGCAATCAGCACCTTTTGATCGGCTGACTTGCTGCCTTCTTTTAGTTTTTGTATATTTTCTTCATGTTCGTTTATGATGCTTTTTCCTGCGTCTTCTTTTCCAACTGCTTGTGCAATAGATTGTGTGTTTTCTAATACAGTCTGGTAATCGGCAGTATCGTCTTTAAACGCGACTGTTGGAGCAATATCCGATAGTTCTTTATAAATGCTTTCATGTCTATCTTTATCGGCAATAATCAAGTCAGGATTTAAGGTGCGGATTATTTCTAAGTTTGGCTGTGCTCTTGTTCCGACAGATGTATAGCCTTTTATTTTTTCATATATATTTTTAGCTATTCGTTCCGGTTTGTCATCATCAGCAACTCCAACTGGAATAACATTTAAAGCTGCTGCTGCTTCTGTTAAACCCAGCTCCAATGTAATAACTCTTTTAGGATTTTCTGGAACCTTTGTTGTACCCAATTCATGGTTAATCGTTACGGTTTCTTTTTTTGTAGTAGAATCATCATCACTATTTTGATTTTTTCCGCAGGCCGAAAGAATCAAGATGAGACAAAAAAACAAACTGTAAGACCATTTTCTTTTTAATGGTAAATTCATTTGCATTTCCCCACTTTATCGATATATTTATTAATAATGATAATCATTTTCACAGATAGGAGTCAATGATAATTAAGAATTTTATCAATATTTTTTGAATAAGTATTCTATTTTCAGGATGATTTAAAAAAAAACACTGAATATGTATGATTGGAGATACAAAAAAAGCCGTGGAGAAATGCTTCTCCATGGCTTTTTCTAGAGATAAGAAAGTATAAGTTTTCTGAAATCTGACGGGTGTCTAGCGCAAGCGCCCTATCGACTTCAATGCTTCCCTCACCTCGCTTGCGTAGTCAACATCGAATCACTACGTTCTTCGTGTTTCCTTTATCACGTTTTAACGGGCAGTAAGAAAGTACAATAAAAATGGATAGCGCACAAAAAACTGCCCGTAAAAACCTGATCGACTCAACTAACCATCAGGGAAAGATCATCCCCTGATGGAAGGTTCGCCTTATCTCACTTAAGGTACACAAATTAAGAACGCCACGTCCTTATGTCTTCATTTGTGTGATCCACATCCTGTGGAACTCACCTTATTCTGTCGATAAGCAAGGGCGCTTGCGCTTTTCTTATTGTCTAGGAAATTATAAACGAGATAGAGTTGTGGATAACTTAGCAGTTTGGTCCGCGTCCAGCTCCAGCGCCTATCGCCTATCAAACTTCAGGTCATCTCCCTACGATAAGTCAACATCGATTCGCTATCGCTCATCGTGTTTCCTTTATCTCAGTCGAAGCCTTTCCGAAGTATAAGGATGTACAAGTGCCGATGTTGCCACAGGACGTGGCGTAGTTAATCGGCCAGTTTGTACGGCGATGATCAAGGCGCTTGCGCTTTTGTTCTTTAAATATGCCCTTTAATCGGATTTTTCACACGAATTCTTTCCCATGGTTTAGATAGCCATCTTCTAAAGGCGAAAGAACCTCTAAACCATTCATCAATTCCTTGCGCTATCCACACGCCTAATAAGCCTAAGCCAAGATGAATGCCTAAAGCATAGCTGAGAACAACTGCTATTCCCCACATGGACACAATGCCGATAAAGACAGGAAAACGAACATCGCCGGCTGATTTTAATGAGCTCATTAATACAATATTCATTGCTCTTCCTGGCTCTGTAAATACGACTGCCCATAGAATTGGCAATCCAATCGCAATGATTTGGTAGTCGCTTGTAAATAGTTTTAATATAGGAGAACCAACAAGAGCCATTGCCAATGCTGCAACAGATGAAGCAACCATTGCAATTTTTAAAGTTTTTACTCCTCGTTTCAAAGCATGTTCATACTGCTTTCCGCCAATATATCTCGCAATTAAAAGCTGTGTACCTTCTGCAATTGCCAATGTGAATAAATAACAAACCATCGAAATATTTGTTATATACACTCTGGCAGCTAACGATGCATCCCCCATGGAAGCAACGATCGCAGTAATCACTAATTGTGAAAACTGATAGGATAAATTTTCACCTGCAGATGGGATCCCAATAAAAAGCATTTCCCGAATATCTTGTTTATTCACTTTAACAATATCACTAACTTTAAAAGTAAGTGCTATTCTACGATAGACTAAATATAAAAGAACAAAAACAGCAAACGCACGAGCAATGACAATTGTCCAGGAAACGCCGACAACTCCAGATATAGGCAGACCAAAAACCCCGAAAATGCTGATAGCATAACCGAAGACACTCAATACATTCATTAGTATACTTACCATCATGGATTCTTTAGTAAAACCGTGGCTGCGTAATATAGCGCTTAAAGCAAGTGAGAGAGATTCTAAGAAGAGGGAAGCACCACATATGCGGATAAATGTAAGACCGTAATCTAAAACCTCGCCTTGTATATCAAATAATTGTAATAAAAATCCACCGAATACGACAACGAGAAAGGCAACAATTACACCAAACCAAACATTAAGGCCGACAGCAGAACGGGCAAACTGTCTTGCTTGGCTAAATTCACCTGCACCAAGCCGTTGACCAATAAGAATCATTGCTGCAATCGAAGTTACGTTAAATACAAGAATAAAGATACCTAGCAACTGGTTCGCAACACCAACTCCAGCGGCAGCTCCATCGGAATAATGGCTTAGCATGAGAGTAGCAACGACACCCATTCCCATGTGTAAAGCTAGTTCAATAAACAGCGGCCAGGATATATGAAACAGAGACTGTTCTTGTAATTTATTTGTAGAGACGTTCAACCTTTAATATCCCCTTTTCTTTTTAATTAATATATTGCAAATCTAAGATACATTTTATTCTTATTTAGAAGAAAGTAAAGAGAAAAATACTATATTTTTTTGGAAATTTTTACGTTGTTTCGCATAGAGTAATAAGTTGTTCTTTTTAGAGAAAAATCGACTAAAAACAGGGTTGGGAAGCGGTTGAAATTAAAATTTTTAAAAAAAGAACGGCTTTTATTCAGATCTAAGAGAAGAAGATGCCGGCTGATTTTTAGAAGAAAGAATAACAGAATTTCCTAGATGGAAAAATGTAATGATGATTGTCATGACACATGTTAATATAGTAGATATACTTTAATAAAAGTAAAAAAATAGAAGAAACTATTCGAAAGGCTGTTTTCTTAAAGTTTGTTTTTTACATAAAAAAATGGGAGAAGAGTACTTAGCAGCATGCTTCGAGTTTAAAAGCAACTATCTATACGAAAACAGCCATTCGGAAAAAGCAGGAGGACTTTATGAAAAAAGAAGTTTCAAATGGCAAACTGTTAGGTGTGGCAGGATTAGGATGGATGTTCGATGCAATGGATGTAGGAATGCTATCTTTTATTATTGCAGCACTGAAGGTGGACTGGGGCTTATCGGTTAAAGAGATGGGATGGATTGGAAGCGTCAACTCCATTGGCATGGCTGTTGGGGCGCTTTTATTTGGTTTAATGGCAGATAGAGTTGGCCGAAAAAATGTCTTTATTATCACATTATTATTATTTTCTGTTGGCAGTGGGCTATCTGCCTTTACAACGAGCTTATCCATCTTTTTAATTTTACGATTTTTAATCGGCATGGGATTAGGAGGAGAATTACCTGTTGCTTCTACTTTAGTATCAGAAAGTGTGCCAAAAGAAAAACGAGGAAGAGTAGTCGTGCTTTTAGAAAGTTTTTGGGCATTCGGATGGTTATTGGCAGCAGTTATCTCTTATTTTATTATCCCTAAGTATGGGTGGGAAATTGCCCTTTTGATAAGCGTACTCCCAGCTTTTTATGCGCTGTATTTACGCTTTAGTCTTCCCGATTCACCAAGATATTTAACGGTGGAGAAAAAGAAGAAATTGTCCATTGCAGCAAGTATGAAAGCAGTATGGTCAAAAGAGAATGCGAAACAGACGGCGATGTTGTGGATACTCTGGTTTTGCGTCGTATTTTCTTATTATGGAATGTTTTTATGGCTGCCTAGTGTGATGGTCATTAAAGGATTTAGTTTGATTAAAAGCTTCGAGTATGTGTTGATTATGACAATTGCTCAGTTGCCAGGCTATGCATTGGCAGCCTATTTAATTGAAAAGGTTGGCCGAAAATTTGTGCTGGTTGTATTTTTGATTGGAACGGCCATTAGTGCCTTTATGTTTGGCACCGCAGAGTCAACAGCATTATTAATGACTTCCGGTATTCTGCTTTCTTTCTTCAATTTAGGTGCATGGGGAGCTTTATATGCATACACGCCAGAACAGTATTCAACAAATGTTAGAGGAACGGGGGCAGGAATGGCGGCTTCCTTTGGAAGAATAGGCGGGGTGCTTGGACCGTTGTTAGTTCCATATCTAGTAGAACAAAATATATCCATTTCCTCTATTTTTATGCTTTTTTGCATCGCTGTACTTATCGGGGCAGCTTCCGTTTTCTTTTTAGGAAAAGAAACAAAAAATGTAGAGCTATCTTAAAAGTTATCTTAAAAAAGGAAATTTCAAAGTATTGTTTTGGAATTCCTTTTTTAAAAAAGGCTACCCTGAAAAGTGGGTCCGCAGGTTGAATACACTTCGCTTTCCGCGGGGCGAGCGGTGAGCCTCCTCGGAGCATGACGGATACGAGCGAGGAGGCTTGCCGGTTCGTCCGTGGAAAGCGAGTAGATTCCCTGATTATTCAAAAATCGACAATGAAATTTAACAGAGCCTTAAAAAAGTTAAATAACTGCATAAAAATGGGGAATAAACCCACTGTTCCCATAGTAAAACAACAAAAACGACAGCATATTGCTTGACATGAAATGTTCTACACTATGAAGAAATTCTTTTTAAAATCCTACAGAAAGATAATAGAAAGGATAAGAAACTTATCAATTTTTATTTAAAGAGAGAATATTGCTTGCCATAATGGTTTGTTGTGAAAGCGGATTAATTTTATTGGAATAAAAAAAATATTTACATTTTCAGAATATTGATGATAATATAACTACACAATAACTGTTAGGAGGAGCATATCATGAAACTTAACACAATTTTATCAGTCATTATTATCCTCATATTATGCTCTTAGGATTAAATAAATCCCCAGTTTTTTATAGGGAATTGTTTAGTCCAGTTTTTGCTTCTTAAAAACAAGGCGCTAAACAGAAATGTGGAATGGTGCCTATCCGACAATCGGACAGGCTTTTTTAGTGGGAATTTTATCATTTAAAATAGATAGAGGAGAAGAGATGCAATGAATAAGAAAACGTTTATGGATTATGTATATAAAGCCTCCACCGGGATGTCAAATGCTGTATTAGTGACATTAGGAATGGGCTTGCTGTTAGAATCAATTGGAAAAGCTTTAGGATGGGATATCCTAATTCATATAGGATCTATTGCGAAAGTATTACTTGCACCAGCATTTGGAGCAGGAATTGCCTATCAATTAGGTGGAAATACATTGGTGATTTTTAGTGCGATGATTTGTAGTAGCATCGGCGGAAATGCACTTCATTTAACCGAAGCAGGTTTAACTATTGTACCTGGCCAGCCAATAAGTGCTGTATTAGCAGCTGTTATCGCAACAATTGTTGGGAAATACATTAATGGTAAGACAATTTTGGATATGATTGCTATTCCAGCTGGATCTATTCTAGTTGGAGGATTTGCAGGGGTAGGTTTAGCATATGTAACAACGCCATTATTAACATGGATTAGTGCACAGATTACTCACTCTGTAGAAGGTTCACCATTAATTGCACCGATGGTTATTTCATTAGCTTGGAGTATTTTATTGATGACACCAGCATCTTCAGCAGCATTGGCTATTGCTTTGCAAATGGATCCAGTTTCAAGTGCTGCAGCATTAATTGGCTGTACGGTGCAATTCGTAGGATTCACTGCAATGTCACTTAGACAAAATGATTTAGGCGGATTCTTAGCGCAGTCTATTATTACACCAAAAGTTCAATTTCCAAACTTAGTTAAAAATCCATTGTTGATTATTCCACCATTTGTAGCAGCAGTCATTTGTGCTCCAATTGCAACATTAGGATTTCACTTTACTGCAACATATGAATTGGCAGGATTAGGCTTAAATTCATTAATTGCACCTATCAGCATCTTAGCTTTACAAGGAATCGACGGATTTTTAGTGTATATGGCATTCGGAGTAGTATTGCCAATTGTTATCACATTACCTTTATATTATTTCATCTTAAGAATCGGCTGGGCAAAAAATGGCGATTTAGCAATGAAAGTTCAATAAATATTTTATGAAGGCTTAGGGTCATTTATATGATCTTAAGCTTTTTTGATGTTTTTCTGTGTCTATACTGTTTTAGAAAAATAAGCTTATCTTTAAAAAAAGCACAAACTCCTCACACGAAACAAACTGGGTGCTGACCGAATATCAAAAGAGATTTCCAAGGGGTTGGTCTGTATTCTTTCTTGTGACACTCTCAAGAATAGCTTGCAGTTTCAATCCTTTGTGAATGTTCATACTGAATAAAAACTCTTTCAAAAGTGGATTTTATATAAAGAAGAAAGTGTATTTAGTATGAAGGAAGAGTTTTCTTCATAGTCTCTCGATAGTGAAGTTCAGCAGTTTAAAAAATCAAATACTAGATTAGATATATTGACAATCGTGATATTGTTTATTAGAACGTAATTACCATATATCAAGATAAAAAGAATGAAAAATTGCTTTTTTGTACAAATTACAAATTAGTGGTATATACCACGCGTGAGATATTTTTGCATCAAAGTACCTTTAAAATAACATTCATACCATTTTAGATAATAGGGTTGGTGAATCATTTGAAATTGTTAATAGCTGAACGTGACAGCAATGAGAGAACGGCAATTGAGTGGCTTATTTCTGTCTACTCACTTCCGATAAATAAGGTATTCACTGTAAGTACTTTAAGGGAAACAATGACCATATTAGAAAAAGAAGTGCCGGATATTCTGTATATAGAATTAGATATGATTCCAAACGAAGAGTGGACTTCAATTACAAAATACGTAAAATATTTCAATCCCAATGTGATAGCTGTCACAGCAGAGGCAACATTCGAACGAGCCAAACAAGCGATTGAATGGAGAAGTGTAGAATTGTTAGTAAAGCCGTTAGAGCCTGTAAAAATTAAACACTGTTTACAAACAGCCCTTTCAGTTGCTAATAATCAAAAAACTAACAATAAACCATTAGCTCATGCTAATGAGACTTATTCCTATCATTCTTTATTCTTACAAGAAGAGCAATCTGCTGTGAATGTTGTATTAGTGTTGCTTCAGACAGAGGACGTGCAGAAACTTCCAGAGTTAATCAAATTTTTGAATTACTATCCTTTCAGAAAACAACCGGTCATTCTACCGTTAATAGATATGGTTGTTTGTCTGTTTCAATCTCCGATTCAGGATATTAAGGAAGAGGCATCAAAAATATTACGAGAATGGGAAGTTGACAGTATTGAGCCGGTAGCGGCAGTGATTGTTCCTTCCGATGCTGGTCACAAAACAATACATGAGATGTATCAAACTGCTCAAAGATTATTGGAGGTAACGTTTTTTATTGGTTATAGACAAGTCATTCTACCTGAACCCACTTACGAATGCTGGCAGGAAATAGATCCATTTCTGACTCCAAAGGAGCAGCAGGAATGGATTGAAATGTTAGAACAATTCGATAAGCAAAAATTGAAAGAATGGATGTACAATGAATTTTTATATGTTAAAACACCATTTCCAAATCCAGAAAAACTTAGAACTAGGCTGACGAGTATTTTAGCTCAAATCAGAAGGTTCATGAAAACGAATCAATTAGATCAGCAAGAAACAGAAGAATATTACACAAAAATTTTTACTAATATATTGCACAATCGAGTGTTGTACAGAATTGTACAAGAAATGCTGCTGTTTCTTTACGAACTGATTGATTGTGCAAAACAGGCAGATCAATTATTAAAAAAAGATGTTATTGAAAAGGGAGTTAGCTATATCGAAACTTATTATAATGATCATAATTTAACACTTGAGAAAGTCGCAAAAGTCGTAAAGAGAAATCCAGCCTATTATAGCCATTTATTGATGAAAAAGTATGGCATATCTTTTAGTCAATTAGTAACAAATACAAGAATAAAAGAGGCAAAAAGACTTTTAACTAAAACAGAATTATCCATTAAGGAAATTTCATACCAAGTAGGCTTCTATAATCCAAACTACTTTACACGAATTTTTAAAAAATCCACTGGAATGGCACCTCGTGACTATCGGTATAATAATCAGAACTAAAACTTGAAAATTATTTAGAAATCTAAAAAATGTATAGAAATCTAAATAAAATATCATTTATTCAATTTTTTATTGTCAGAAAATATTACATAATTCAAAAATATTTATTAATTTCCGGAAAGAATGTGTCTATTTTTAGCTATTTCAATATCTTATACTTTTCATTAATTAAAGAAAAGTATAAATAGGGAACGATAAAATCTAACAAATGCATGATAAAGACTGCATTTTCAATTCGTTTCACTATGCTTCTTTCAAAAGAAGTTTGAAAGATGAGATTTTCTTAAAGTGAAAAAGGGAGGGATATTGATGGCATTAGTTACAAAGAAAGACAAAAGTATAAAAACAACAGACACGAAACAGAAAACACGCAAAGGGGTATTCTGGCCTGCCTTTTTGATTGTAGGAGGTGGCGCAGCTCTTGGAATCGTTAATAACAAGCTATTAACAGATATTTCTATGAATGGATTTTTAGGTTCATTGAGGGGGCTTGGATGGCTCTATCAAATTATATCCATAGTGGCATTAATCATTGTAGCTGTTGTAACGTTTTCAAAGTTAGGGAATATACGTTTAGGTGGAGAAAAAGCCAAAGCCAAATATTCATTTGGAACTTGGTTTGCCATGGCATTAACTGGCGGAATTGCCACAGGTGTCATCACATACGGAGTTAATGAACCAATTATTTACTTTAATGATATTTATGGGGAAATGGAAAAGACGGGAGTGGAACCTGGCACTTCTCTTGCAGCAATCTTTGCTTTGGGACGCACTTTTTATAACTGGTCATTTATTCCTTATGCAATGTATTCTTTAAGTGGTTTAATCGTTGCTTATATGTATTTTAATCGAAAAAAATCGTTGTCGGTAACAGCAACGTTAATTCCATTGTTTGGAGATAGAATTACTAAAGGCTTTTGGTCAAATGTAATCGATACTTTATCTGTATTGGCAATTGCTCTTGGATTGGCATCTTCTCTTGGAGCAGGACTGGCGTTGGTTGGATCTGGAATTGAAACAACATACGGTATTCAACAAGGACCTCTTGTGTGGCTTGCTTTAACATTCATCATCACACTCGTTTTTACTATTTCGTCTTTAAAAGGATTGGATAAAGGGATTCGCTTTATGGCAGATGCCAATGCAAAAGTCTTTTATATTCTGCTTGCTATCCTTTTAATTATCGGACCATTCTTGTATATTGCACGAACAGCTACTGCAGGTCTAGGCTATTGGTTACAAAATTTCTGGCAATGGGGTCTTGATCCAATTGATATGGGCGGAGAAGCTCTAGTAATGTGGTGGACACTGTATGACTGGGCGATTTGGATTGCTTTCGCGCCATTAATGGGTATTTTTCTAGCAGCAATCTCATATGGCCGTACGCTTCGTCAATTTATGATTGTTAACTGGATTATGCCTTCTGTATTCAGTATTATTTGGTTTAGTGTTTGGGGAGGAACGGCTTTAAATTGGCAACAGAACAAAGTGGTCGACCTAGCAAGTACCATTACAAATAGCGGAGCAGTAGCAGGATTGTGGGCATTCTTAGGAAATCTGCCTATGGGGGTAATTATTATTCCAATTGTAATGCTAACATTAATCCTTTCTTTTTCTACCGCTGCTGACTCAATGGTTCGGACAATTTCTATATTATGTACCTCAAATATTAATTATGATAAAGAACCTTCTAGTTGGAAAAAACTAGTTTGGGGACTTTCAATAGGAATTATTGCATTCGTTATGGTTGCTTCTGCTGGAGGAGCACAGGGCGTTGATGGGGTTAAATATCTAGCAGCTCTTGGCGGAACGGCTGTTTTGTTCATCTTTGTGCTGCAAGTTATATCCGCTATTAAAATGTTTTTTATTGATAAAATAGAAAAAGGAGAGTAGGGGAGAAAGTAGTGCTAATAAAAGAAATAAAAAAAGTGACTCTTGGTGGTCCTTTAACAATAGAGGAGTTTATAGCTGTTGCTCGTTTTGGAGCTTATATCGAATTTTCTGATGACTACTGTAAACGAGTAAAAAAATCTCGCCAACTTGTTGAAAACTGGATAAAAGAAGACAGAGTAATGTATGGAGTTAATACTGGCTTCGGTGCTCTGTCTAAGGAATTTATATCTTCGGAAGAAACAGCTCAATTACAAAAAAATATTCTCTTATCCCATGCTACTTCTGTAGGAGAACCGTTAGCAGAAGAAGACGTACGTGCCACCATGCTTATGGTCTTGCAAAATTTAGGTCAAGGATTTTCAGGAGTTAGACTGGAAACTTTGGAAATGTATCGCCAATTTTTGAATCTGTGTTTAACTCCGTGGGCTCCACGTGAAGGATCAGTCGGTTATTTAAGTGTGGAAGCCCATATGGCTCTTGTATTGATTGGTGAAGGAAAAGCATATGTAAATGGGGAGCTTATGCAGGCGAGCGAGGCTTTAAATAAAGTTGGGATAACACCTATTGTTCTTTCAGCAAAAGAAGGTTTAGCACTTATTAGCGGAACAACATCTTCAACGGGGATTGGAGCTTTAGCATTATACGATATGTTAAAGGCAGTAACAGCAGCGGATATAATCGGTACCATGTCGTTAGAAGTGTTGAAAGGAACCGTTCGAGCTTTTGACGACCGTTTGATGAGTGTCCGTCCGCATCAGGAGCAAAGAGATACAGCAAAGAATATTAGAAACATGCTAGATGATTCTATGATTGCCAAGAAATATATGAATTACCGCTTGCAGGATGCTTTATCATTACGTGCCATTCCCCAATTGCATGGAGCTGCTAAAAAAACGCTGCACGATGCCGTAAAAACATTTGAAATAGAAATGAATGCTTGTACGGATAACCCTATATTGTGGCCGGATGAAGAAGGTATTGGAGCAATTTCGGGATGCAATTGTGATTCATCCTATGTTGGTATAGAGCTAGATTCCATGTGTATTGCTGCTACTGCAATTGGTAAAATGTCAGAGCGACGAAATAATCGTCTTATTAATGGTCAACTTTCTGAATATCCGTCTTTTCTTATTCAAAAGACAGGATTAAATTCTGGATTGATGATTCCGCAATACACGCAAGCAGGTCTTTTAAATGATATGAAGATATTATCCCATCCAGCAACAGTGGACACTATTCCTACTTCTGCCGATCAGGAAGATTATGTCGCGATGGGATATAATGCAGCCAAAAAAGCACGAGAAATAGCAAAAAAACTGGAATATGTATTAGCGATTGAACTGCTGTCTATTTATTCTGCCCATCAGTTTATAGACAATGAGTTGCTGCCAGGTTCCGCCTCTAGTGCCGTTTTAGATTTCATTTCTCGTTCTGTGCCAAAAATGAAGGAAGATATATATCTTTACCCTCACATTGAAACATTAAAAGAATTCATTCATTCTGGTGAAATCATAGATTGCGTGGAAAAAGTAATCGGAAAATTACACTAGTAAGGCATTCAAGGCTAGTATTTATAAACATATTACCAATTTACCTTTTTAAAAAATCCTAACTTATCGAATAAATAAGTTAGGATTTCCTTTTTTTAATAAATTTAATGTTATGAAAGAAAATGCCATAAGAAGGAGGTAACTAAATGGAAATTCACTTGGTGGCAAAAGATCAATTAGAAGCAAATGGAATTCGATGGGTTATAGAGTCGCATTTTACAGGCATTCAATTGAACTTGTGGGATACGATGGAATCATTTGAAAATGGTGTCGAGAAACAGCAGCCAGACCTAGTTATTTTAGATATGGATGGATGGGAGGACGAAAGTGAAAAGTTTAACAAAATAAGAAAAAGGTTTGGCATGAGATGGATAGGAGTTTCATCTGAAAGAATATTTCAAACCGCTTATCGCGCGCTTCGTTTTCGTGCAGAGGACGTTTTATTTCGTCCTTTTTCGCCAACAGATTTAATTAAACGTATTCAGCAGCTGCGATATCAACTGAAAAATGAAAATATTTCCAGTTTAAATTATGCAGCAGGAGGAGCAGACTTGTTTGATATTGACTACCCGGATCTTTTCTTAAAAGATAGGAAGCATACAAATTCAATAGCAATGGTCGCACTTTTGACACCTTCTTCCGAGACGCTTTCTTTAGTATACGACGCATTACAACGGTACTCTTTTACTGGGAAGAATCGTATATTTGTTTTTTCTGATTTTATTTTATGCGTACAGGAAAGTGAAGAGGCGGATGTAATGAAAGAAGAGTACTATACTTTTCTTACCCGCTGGAAAGATTTTATGGATGAGCCGCTTGCAATTGTCATTAAGGTTGCAACAGTAGGTGATTCATTAAAGAATATATACGAGCAAACACGCCAATTAACAAGGAGAATTTTTTTTGAAGGGTATGACATTATTATAGCGGAAGAACAGCTTTCCTATCGGGAAATGGATCCATTCCTTACTCCTTTAGAACAGCGTCAATGGATTGAAATGCTTGAAAAAAGAGACATCAAAACAATTCGGAGTTGGATAGAGAATGAATTTCTAACCTTTCAGCCTCCGTATCCAGATCCGGAAATCATTCGTGTTCGCCTGACTAGTGTTTTGGCACAAATTCGTCGTCACATGAAATCATATAATCTACAAAGTGCTTACTGGGAAGCAATCTATCACGAAGTTTTTCAGCAAATTGTACACAAACCCGTCATTTATCAAATTGTGAAAGAATTGCTTGTATTTACGACTCGGCTACTTCAGCAAGATCATGAACAATTACAAGATGGACCACGCTCGCTCGTGGAAAAAGCAAGAGAGTTAATGGAGAACAATTATTGGGATGCTCAATGGAATTTAGCAGCATGCGCTGATGCACTTCGTGTTAATAAAAGCACTCTTAGCCGCCGCTTTGCAGCAGAGTCCATCCAATCGTTTCGTATTACACTGCACCAAATACGTATTGGAGAGGCGAAAAGGCTATTACAAGAAACTGATTTGTCATTAGAAGAAATTGCACACTTAACAGGTTATTCTCATCAAACGTATTTTAATGCGAAATTTAAAGCACTGGAAGGATGTACTCCTTTAGTATATCGATCAAGACTGTGATCTGAAAATAAAGAGTGTGAAATAAATTATAAAATAAACAAAAAATTAAATAAAATCTGAAATAAATTATAAAAAAATCACTAAATTATAATCCGAATATTAAGTTATATGGAATAAACTATCTATAACAAAACACAGGAGGTAAATTGATATGAAAATAAAATTTGAAGAGAAAGTAGTGCGCTATCGTGGAACAACTTTAAATACAAAAGGCTGGGAACAAGAGGCTGTTCTTAGAATGTTAATGAACAACTTAGATCCAGAAGTTGCTGAGCATCCAGAAAAGCTGGTTGTGTATGGTGGAATCGGAAAAGCAGCAAGAAATTGGGAATCGTTTGATCAAATTGTGGCTTCATTAAAAGAGCTAGAAAAAAACGAAACATTACTTATTCAATCAGGAAAACCGGTAGCCATCTTTAAAACACATGAAGCAGCACCGCGTGTTCTTCTGGCGAATTCAAATATTGTTCCTGCATGGGCCAATTGGGATACTTTTCATGAGCTCGACAAAAAAGGGCTGATGATGTATGGGCAAATGACAGCTGGAAGCTGGATTTATATTGGCAGCCAAGGAATTGTACAAGGTACGTATGAAACATTTGCTGAGTGTGCAAAGCAGCATTTTAATGGCAATCTAGCAGGAACGATTACAGTAACAGCAGGATTAGGCGGAATGGGCGGCGCGCAGCCTTTGGCGGTTACGATGGCAGGCGGAGTGGTAATTGGAATTGACGTAGATAGAAGCCGCATCGAAAAGCGTATAGAAACCCGTTATTGTGATGTCCTTTCCGAATCACTTGATGAGGCTATTACTCTAGCAGAAGAAGCTAAAAAAGCAGGAAAGCCGCTTTCGATCGGATTGCTTGGCAATGCTGCTGAAGTGCTACCTGAAATGATTAAACGAGGTTTTATTCCAGAAATTGTAACAGATCAAACTTCTGCGCATGATCCATTAAACGGCTATCTTCCGATTGGATTGTCTATGGAAGAAGGCGAAACACTTCGTGTGCAAAATCCAGAAGAATATATTAAACAATCAAAAGCTAGTATGGCTGTACACGTTCAGGCAATGCTTGAGATGCAAAAGCAAGGTGCGGTTGCATTTGATTACGGGAACAATATCCGACAAGTGGCCTTTGATGAAGGAGTAGAAAATGCTTTTGATTTTCCGGGATTTGTTCCAGCTTACATTCGACCTCAGTTTTGTGAAGGAAAAGGACCGTTTCGCTGGGTAGCGTTATCAGGTGATCCAGAAGATATTTATAAGACTGATGAAGTTATCTTAAGAGAGTTTGCTGATAATAAGCACCTTTGCAACTGGATTAAGATGGCCAGAGAAAAAATTGAGTTTCAAGGGCTGCCTGCACGCATTTGCTGGCTTGGGTATGGAGAAAGAGCACGTTTTGGAAAAATTATTAACGAGATGGTTGCTTCTGGAGAACTTTCTGCACCAATTGTTATTGGACGCGACCACTTAGATGCAGGTTCTGTAGCTTCACCAAACCGCGAAACAGAAGCAATGAAAGATGGTAGTGATGCCGTAGCAGATTGGCCTATTTTAAATGCATTAGTAAATACGGCTGCCGGCGCAAGCTGGGTTTCTGTTCACCATGGGGGCGGCGTAGGAATGGGCTATTCTCTTCATGCTGGAATGGTTGTCGTTGCTGACGGTACGGAAGAAGCAGCTGCACGACTTGAACGGGTTTTAACAACAGATCCTGGTATGGGCGTTGTTCGACATGTGGATGCTGGATACGATTTAGCTATTCAAACTGCTAAAGAAAAAAATATGAATATTCCAACTATAAAATAAAAAGGTTGAGATAATATGACTGAAATTTTATATATTAAACGAGCCTCACAAGTAATTACAGTAAGTGAAGGCAGTACTAGGCCCAAAAGTGGTCAGGAAATGTCTGAAATTGGTGTAATTGAAAATGGGAGTGTTGTAGTAGAAGGTGAACAAATCACCTTTGTAGGTTCAGATGCTAAAGCTGAGGAATACGTTAGTACTTTAAACGGGCCAGTAACTATTATAAATGCTGAAGGGAAAGTATTAACTCCTGGATTAATTGATCCTCATACTCATATTGTTTTTGCGGGCAGCCGTGAAAAAGAATTAGAAATGCGCCTAAAAGGTGCAAAATATATTGATATTTTAAAAGCAGGCGGTGGTATTTTACATACTACCACTAAAACGAGAGAAGCTTCTGAGGAGCAGTTAATTGAAGAATCGAAGAAACGTTTGAATCGTTTTCTTCAATATGGCGTAACGACTATTGAAGCAAAAAGCGGATATGGATTGACAGTAGAAGATGAATTAAAACAATTAAGAGCTGCTAAAAGACTAAATGAACAGCATCCTATTGATCTTATTTCCACTTTTATGGGAGCTCATGCAGTACCAGTTGAATACAAAGAAGATCCTGATAAATTTGTGCAACTTGTGGTGGAAGAAATGCTTCCACAAGTTGCACAGGAAAAACTAGCAGAGTTTTGTGATGTGTTTTGTGAAGAAGGTGTATTTACGGTTGAACAGTCTGAATACATTCTTGAAGAAGGAAAAAAACTGGGATTGGCGCCGAAAATACACGCGGATGAGATTGTACAATTTGGCGGAGCAGAACTAGCAGCAAAAGTAGGAGCTGTATCGGCCGATCATTTGTTGCAAGCTTCAGATAATGGAATTCGTCAAATGGCAGAGAAAGGTGTTATTGCTGTTCTTCTTCCCGGTACTGCTTTTTTCCTGATGGCAGAACCAGCAAATGCTAGAAAAATGATTGAGGCTGGAGTTCCAGTAGCTCTTTCAACGGATCGAAACCCAGGTTCATCACCTACGGAGTCATTGCCGTTTATTATGAATTTAGCTTGTCTTACAATGAAAATGACTCCAGAAGAAGTTTTAACAGCTTGTACGATTAATGCGGCGCATGCCATTAATAAAGCAAACGAAATTGGAAGTATTGAGATTGGCAAGAAAGCAGACCTTGTTTTATTTGATGCGGTCAATTATCAAACGCTTCAGTATAATTATGCTGTTAATCTTGTTGATACAGTTGTGAAAAATGGAAAAGTTGTTGTAGAAGGTGGGGCTATTATTGACAATTAAAAATGTTTGCATCAATATTGCCCGACTGAAAAATAACATTGAAGAACTTGGACAATTTGGTAAGAACGATAAAGGTGGCCTTGATAGGACTACCTTTACTCCTTCTGAATTAGAAGCAAGAGATTGGCTAAAAAAACAACTGCATGCTTTAAAGCTTGCTATAAGGGTAGATCAAGCAGCAAACATATGGGCGAAGCGCGTTGGTCAAGAAGGAAATCTTCCATGCATTGCATTTGGCTCACATATAGATACGGTTCCTAATGGAGGAAAATATGATGGAGCGTTGGGGGTTTTAATTGCTCTTGAAGTAATGAGAGTGTTAGAAGAAAATCAAATTTCAACACGGCATCCGTTGGAATTAGTTTCTTTTAGTGCAGAAGAGCCAAATCCATTTGGCTTATCTACTTTTGGAAGTCGTGCAATCACCAAGAAGTTGAAAAAAGAAGATATTGAAAATGTAACCGACTCAGAAGGGACAAAGCTAACGGATGCATTAAAGAATGCTGGTGGCGATCCGGAAAACTTTGAGAAAGCAGTTCGTAACCCAAACGAGTTAAGTGCTTTTTTGGAAGTGCATATTGAACAGGGAAAAAGACTGTTAAACCGATCTATTCCAGTTGGTGTGGTTACAGCTATTACGGGAATTTATCGAGAAGAAATATCAGTATATGGAGAAGCAAACCATGCTGGAACCACCTTAATGGAAGATAGAAAAGATGCATTATCAGCGTCTTCAGAGATTATTTTAGCATTAGAAAGTATTAGTCGTAATCATCCTTCGAATGAAGTAGTTGGAACTATTGGAAAGTTAGATGTTTTCCCTAATGCACCAAACATTATACCAGATAAAGTAAACATGGTATTAGAAATTAGAGGTAGCACTTCTTCAGATATTGATGAAGTACTCCATGAATTAAATCGTTGTTTGGTGAAAATAAACAAGAGTCGTCCCATTCGAATTGAGCGAAAAGTGATTTTAAACCAATCTCCTGCGCCTATGGACGAATCGGTTGTTCAAACTATTCAGAAAAGTGCAGAATCATTAAACTATCCTTCTTACATGCTTGGAAGCATGGCAGGACATGATGCTACACATATGGCATCGTTAACGAAAAGCGGGATGTTATTTGTTCCAAGTCTAGAAGGAAAAAGCCACTGTCCGGAAGAAGAAAGCCGAATGGATGATATAGAAATAGTAGCAAATGTTTTATTACACTCCATTCTTTCATTAGACAAAGAATTAGATAGTTAAAAGGAGAGGAACCCATGAGCACTTTATACATTGCTGACTATATATACGTAAATGATCAGTTTGAAAAAGACAAAGGGATTTATGTTGTGGATGGGGTCATTAAGGAAATTGGTCCAAAAAATAAATTGCTGGAAAAATATAAAGGAATGAAAATGGTCGATTGGAAGGGGAAAGCCATTGTACCAGGGACCATTAATGCCCATAATCATTCCTTTCAAAGCTTATTAAGAGGAATAGCTGTTGATCGTCCTTTTTTAGAGTGGCGCGACCAAGCTCTTTATCGTTATACACCATTCTTGGATGAAGAGGCTATTTATACAGGAGCTTTATTTGCTTTTGGGGAAATGCTGAAGTATGGGGTTACAACCGTAAGTGATTTCTTTTATGTGCATAACGGTGGAGTAGCTTCTGATGAAGCAGTTATTCAGGCTGCTAAGGATTTAGGAATCCGTCTTGTGTTTGCACGTACGATGTATGATTGGACCGGTGCTCCCGGCAGCTACCGTGAAACTGTTAGTGAGGCAGTAGAAAGAACACGCCAATTGGCTATTAAATATCAGGGTGACCCTATGGTGTCTATTCAACCTGCACCGCATAGCCCCCATGCCGCATCACCTGAAATGATTAAAGCAGGTCATCGTTTGGCAAAAGAATTAGGTACACCGTTTCATATTCATGTAGCCGAAGAAACCTTTGAAGTAGATGAAACACTTGAAAAGTACGGGTTAAGACCCGTTCATTATTTAGATTCACTTGGAGTAGTTGATGAAAGTATGATTGCAATCCACCTTGTCTGGCTGGATGACAGCGAAATCGAATTATTAGGACGTAAAAAAGCTTCTTTAGCCTATTGTCCTTCGAGTAATATGTTTTTATCAGATGGCGTTACACGTATTCCGGATTTACTTAAAGCAGGCGTTCGTGTTTCATTAGGATCAGATGGAGCTTGTAGTAATAATCGAATTAGTATTTTTGAAGAAATGAGAATGTGTTCACTTCTCCAAAAAGTAACTCGATTAGATGGTACATGTATAAATGCCAAGCAAGTTTATGATATGGGAACGAAAGTAGGAGCCGAGTTATTACGTCTTTCTACAGGAGAAATTCGAGAGGGAATGAAAGCAGATCTTGTAACATTGGATGTGAATGATCTTTCACTTTCTCCTAAAACAGAGCTATTTGCTAATGTAGTATATTCACTTCAGCCGAATGCTATTGTCGATGTAGTTGTGGATGGAAAACTCATTGTAGAGAACCGAAAAATAACAACGATTTCTGAACAAAGTATTGTGAATCGAGTAGATAGTTTAATGGAAAAGTGGAAAAGCACAACAAATTGAGTCTTTCTTTTAGTATTAGCTTAGCGTAGCGATAAAGAAAAGGATTGGTTTTAAAGCATGATTAATAAAGTTCGCTGAAAGAAAAGATTAATTGAGTTGGCGCAAATTGGTGGTAATTCAATTGATGGATAGACAAGGTTAGCTTTTACCAAAGAAGATAAATTGGCTAGAAGTCTAGTAAAAAGATATATGAGAGAGATTGGTCTGGAAATTACGTGTGACAATGCTGGAAATATTATCGGAAGTTATAGGAATCCAACGATTAGTCCTGTTATCGCTATGGGATCCCATATTGATACTGTACCAAATGGTGGAATGTTCGATGGAGCTTTAGGTGTTATTAGCGCTCTAGAAGTAACACAAACTATTATCGAGAATAAATTAAATCCCCAATATCCCTTAGAAGTAATCATATTTGCTAATGAAGAAGGAACTAGATTTAACAATGGTTTGACAGGGAGTAGAGCAATTTGTGGTAGTTTTTCTCCAGAAGAGTTGCAAATACAAGATAGTAATGGAGTTTCTTTTTATAAGGCCATTCAAGAGATGGGATTAAATCCAGATAAAGTTCACGAAGCTAAAGCTTTGAAAAACAAATATAAGTTTTTTCTTGAAGTTCATATTGAGCAAGGAATAGAATTAGAAAAAGAACAAAAAAGAATAGGTTTAGTAAATTCTGCAGCTGGGCAGGTAGTATTGAAATGTACGATATTTGGAAGATCTGATCATGCTGGAGCAACAAAAATGCCACAAAGACAAGATGCTCTAGTAGAAGCTTCAAAAATTATCAAAGAAATTCAGCGGATTTCTTTGGTAATGGGTGACGATTTTGTTGCTACAGTTGGAAGATTAAATGTTTTTCCTAATAGTATAAACACTATACCTGGTGAAGTTGAATTCTTTATTGATATACGTGATATCTCTTTAGATAAAATGAAGCAAGGAATAGAAGACATTAACAATGCTATTAGAAATGTTATCAAACAAAAAAGTTACTTATTAGAAGAGGTTGAAAACGAATCACCTGTCTTTTTTTCTAGCAAACTTCTTGATATAGGAGAAGAGATTTGTAAAAAGAATAGTTACCCATATAAGTTGCTTTCTAGTGGTGCATGTCATGATGCTCAAATTATGACTAGTATTACAGACTCTGGATTATTTTTTATCCCAAGTATTCAAGGCTTAAGTCATTGTCCAGAAGAGAATGTACATTGGGAAGATGCATATATAGGAACAGAATTTTTGTTTCAAATGATTTTAAACACACTAGAATATTAATGAGGGGTGCGGATGATATCTTACTCAATAAGAATCATAAAAAAAGAAGATCAAGCTATAAATTTATGGACAGGCGGAACAACAACAGAGTTAGCTATTTTTCCTGAGAATACAGATTATTACAAACAAAATTTCTTATGGAGACTAAGTGTTGCAACAATTGATGAAGAAGAGTCTTTATTTACTTCCTTACCCGGTGTCAATAGAATCACCATGATAATGGATGGTGAAATGCACTTGGAACATGATGGACATTATCGGAAATTTTTAAAACCTTTTGATCAAGATGCTTATGAAGGAGAATGGACTACCCGGAGCAAAGGAAAAGTAAAGGATTTTAATGTAATGTTAAGAAATAATTATCAGGCGGAAATTGAAACCATAAATCTTGAACCTGGTACACACAGAGTTTTTAGTGTTAAAAATAAATCTTCCTTTGATAAAGTAACAGACTTTGTTTATTGTATACAAAGCGAAGTTAGAATAAGAATTTCTGAAGCAAAATCATTAATGTTACAAGAAGGAGATTTATTGCTAATAAACAGAAAAGTAAAAGAAGAATTGAATATTGACTTATATAACCAGGGCAATGAAAAATTGATATTAATTAAAGGTGAGATATTTATTTAGTAGCAAAATATTTAGTTGTATGACTGTTATAAAAGAGGTAAATTCTTATGACAAAATAAAAATTTAAGATAGATGATGCTCCACTTAACAAGTTTCATTTAAAGATTACTGCGCTTACTTTTGGCTCGAATTTTACTGATGGGTATGCTCTTGGTATTATTGGCATAGCTCTTACTTTACTTAGCCCAGAAATGAAACTCAATTCGATGTGGGAAGGACTGATTGGAAGTGCGGCTTT
Organism: Niallia sp. 03133; assembly: GCF_052663225.1. NCBI lineage: Bacteria > Bacillati > Bacillota > Bacilli > Caryophanales > Bacillaceae > Niallia > Niallia sp. 03133. The sequence goes on along the minus strand of NZ_JBQTCY010000005.1, from coordinate 163,440 downwards.
GATGGCCTCTTTTTAGGAAGTCTAGTACTTGGATTGCTATCCGACCGCGTAGGTAGACAGAAAATTTATCTGTTTAACTTCTTAGTAGTTACAATTGCCTCTGTTTTGCAATTATTTGTGAATGACCCAGTCGAACTATTGATTTTACGCCTAGTGATAGGATTTGCTCTTGGAGGTGACTATGCAGTCGGCTCTACCTTACTTGCGGAATTTGCTCATAGAAAGTATCGCGGATCTCTACTCGCTTCTTTAAATGTACTTTGGACAGTCGGATATGTTGCTGCAACCATAGTTGGACACTATTTAGATACGGCTGGTTCCGAATCATGGCGTTGGATGCTTGCTACTACTGCGATTCCTGCTGTCATCGTACTTCTTCTACGAATTGGTACGCCTGAATCACCAAGATGGCTTATTAGCATGGGACATCATGAAGAAGCACGTCAAATAATAAAAAAATATATTGGTCAGAATGCGATAATTGATGAAAATGTAAAAGAGAGCCAGAATGCTCAAGGTTTCTTAGCTCTTTTTAACAAACAAACTTGGAAACGTACCACTTTTGGCGGATTATTCTATGTTTGTATTGTAATTCCGTATTTTGCTATTTACACTTTCCTACCATCAATATTAAAGAGTATGGGGTTAGATGAAAACTTTACGGTAGACCTGTGGTTAAATATGTTTCTAATCGTGGGATCATTAGTTGGCCTTTGGTTTATGGAAAGATTTTCTCGTAGAGGTTTCACCATTATTACATTTACAATGATGACTATAAGTTTGTTTATTCTTAGTATCTTACAGAATCCTCAAATTTTAATCATTTCTTTGTTTTTGGTGTTTACTTTTGTCATATCAGCAGCTTCAAACCTTACATTAACATATCCAGCTGAGCTTTTTCCAACTGAAGTCCGTGGGTCAGGAGTGGGGGTATTGACAGCTTTCAGTCGAATTGGATCTGCTGTGGGAACATTCTTGCTGCCTATTTGCTTAAATAATATGGTGTTAGGTGCATCAATGATTGGCATGTCTACCATTCTGTTAATAGGTACTATTGTCTCAATTGCTTGGGCACCCGAGACAAAGTCCCTTTCTTTAAGTGAAGCAAGTAACCCTTTAGAAAAATAATCCTGTGCACACAGAAAATAGTACAAACTTAAACCAGATAGACCGTAAGATTTAATAGAAATATAATCAGCTCTCAATCTTTCTAGACAATACACTTAATTGATCTTTCCCTCTCTCCAAAAACAGAACTTTTTGCAAATGTTGTATATTCGATGTAGCCCAATGTTATATCAGATGTCGTTGTGAACGGAAAATCATTTTTGAAAATGGCAAAATGAAGACAGTGTCTGAACAAACTATTGTTACCAAAGTGAAAGAACTATTTGAAAAAATGGGCGTTACAAAATGTGGAATGACACCTGAAACAGGGGTCATTCCAATTTTTTTATAAAAGGAGACAATGCATTAATTTTTATTCTAAGTATTGACGGAGTAAGCCATTGCATTGAAGTTTAGGAACAGAATTAATATTGCAAATAGTCTTAGCAATTTTAGAGGTGGAAAGTATTAAATAGAAAAACAAATTACAAGGTTTAAATGCTGAAATGCCTGATACTATTTTCTGTTTGAGGTGTTAGTAATCGTATATCACATGATAAGGTACAGAACTTTAACTTGATGATAGCTGATGCATTTGGTGGAGAACTTAAAGCTATTCATATTCAAAAAGTTTGTCATATTGAATTGTTAGCTGACAGATATAATATACAATGTTTTCAAATATCTGAAGTTTTTTACTGTGTCAATGGCAATGTTAGTATTGTTGTGGATGAAAAAGAGTCAATAATTTTGTCTGAAGGAGATTTACTGGTCTTAAATAGACAAAATTTACATTAAACGATAAAAATAAAGTTATGCAATCAAGATGAAATAACATTAATGTAAAAATAATTATATATGAATTTAATTTCATAACATATGGAAATCTGGAAAGCCTGAAAAGGAAAAAATAGGAGGTACAAATCAAGTGGATACGTACTACTTCGATATTGAGAAGTGTTAGTGGTGTCTATTAAAAAAGAATAATGGCGCTGTATTAGGGAAATATTAAAAAAAGAAAAAATTATTGTGAAAATTATCACAAAAAGATTGTATAAAATAAAATAATATGTATAATTAAATTATGAACATTTTGTGAATATAATCACAATATATGTGATTTTTTTCGCTATTTAAGTGAATGTTTTCACAAACTGTGGTTTAAGAGATAAGAAAATATCAAATTCCTGAAGCTAGATAAATGTCTAGCTCCAGGCGTCTAGCGCTTTTCTAAATAAATTCATTACAAAAGGAGCTTTTAAAAATGAAAGTAATTGTAATTGGATGTACGCATGCAGGAACAGCAGCAGTTAAGACATTAGCAAAATTAAACCAGAATTTAGAGATTACCGTATATGAGAAAAATAATAATGTATCCTTTTTATCATGTGGCATTGCATTGTATGTTGGAGGAGTAGCAAAAGATGTCAGCCAATTGTTTTACTCTTCTCCGGATGAATTAACATCTCTTGGTGCTCAAATGTTTATGGAGCATGAGGTATTAGAGGTAGATACGGATAAAAAACAAGTTGTTGTAAAGGATATAAAAACAGGCGAACAAAAAGTGGATAGCTATGATAAATTAGTGATGACAACAGGCTCTTGGCCAATAATTCCTCCGATTGAAGGAATTAAATTAGATAATATTTTATTATCTAAAAATTACAACCAGGCAAATGAGATAATCGAAAAAGCAAAAGACGTCCAAAAAATAACCGTTATTGGCGCCGGATATATTGGAGTAGAGCTTGTAGAAGCATTTAAGCTTAACGGAAAACAAGTAACATTAATAGACGGAGAAGATCGAATATTAAATAAATATTTAGATAAAGAATTTACCGATATAGTAGAGGAAGAATTCAGCAATCAAAATATTCAATTAGCGCTTAACCAAACGGTAACAAAATTTGAAGGAAATGAACAAGGAAAAGTAACAAAAGTTATTACTACAAAAGGAGAATATGAAACAGATCTTGTAATACTATGTGTTGGTTTCCGCCCTAATACTGCATTATTAGCAGGGAAAGTAGATTTGCTTCCAAACGGTGCAATCAAAATCAATGAGTATATGCAATCAAGCAATCCAGATATATATGCAGCAGGAGACAGCTGTGCGGTGAATTATAATCCAACAGGAGAAAAAGTGTATATTCCATTGGCAACAAATGCTGTAAGAATGGGAACGCTTGTCGGCTATAACATTGCTGGGAAGCCGTTAAAATATTTAGGTACACAAGGTACGTCTGGACTGCATATTTTTGGATGGAGCATGGCATCAACTGGGTTAACGGAAATTACGGCAAAAGCGAATAATATTCCTTATGAAATGGTGGAAGTAGCAGAAAATAATCGCCCAGAGTTTATGCCGACATATGATGAAGTGCGAATCAAGGTTTTATACCATCAAGAAACAAGACAAGTAATGGGAGCGCAAATTATTTCAAAAGCAGATATGACACAGATGATGAACACATTATCCATTTGTATACAAACAAAAATGACAATAGACGAGCTCGCTTTTACGGATTTCTTCTTCCAGCCTCATTTTAATAAACCTTGGAATATACTAAATCAGGCAGGACTTCTTGCAGTATCTTCAGCAGATAGTAGTAATCTAGAAGAAGTTCGAATATAACTTAATTAACCACTGCCCAGATAAAGTAAACTTCCATCAGTGGGGGTTTTTCCTCATCCCCACTGATGGTTAGTTGCACTTATCGGACCTTTACGGGCAGTTATCCCCCACCTAGCTTCCTCGATTTCTCGGTATCTTGAGTGGGGGTCTTACTGCCCGTTAAGAGTGGGATAAAAAAGGCAGTGGTAAAATTTTTAGGGTTTATTTGAAAAGTAATACTTTTCCAACAGTGCCATCTTCACTTTGTCCAACGACACGGAATTTCAATCCGTACTCAGGCACATTGCGTCCAGCATCCAACAGGCCAGGATTACTGTAGTCAGCATGATCATCATATAGAGAAGAACGTTGTGTAAAGTTGTCTTTTAATGTAATTCCAGCAAGTTCAGAATAATCCAAGAACATCTTATTTGTCTTGTTAAGGCTAAATGCAGCATCATGTACTTGATAGCGAGTAGATGCAACAGTGCCGTCACTCCAATAATTAGTGTGTTGGTCGGCGTCCATTACGCCTAGATATCCTTCGCCAGGGTGAGCGCCTGTCCAGTTGTCATCGTATGAATTATCAACATACCATACTACTAAACCTGGATCGAAACTCATTAAGCTGGCTCCACGGCGGATATGACCAAGACCTGCATCGACTCCGTTATGAGATCTCCACTCTAGAAGATAGTATCGATCTGACCAGAATTTACCTTCATCTTTTGTGAATCCATTAAATGTAAAGCCGGAGTCACCTTCTGCATTATCCGCATAAACCTCTTTGCCATCTGCAGTAATGCTGATATCATCTACATAAAATCCTGGCTGCGCTACCCCTGCATCTGTCCAATAGTTGAATTCTAGCTCTACTTTTTGGCCTGCATATGCAGAAAGGTCAAAAGCTGCATCCAACCAGCCATTAGAGCTTCCCGTAATTCCATACCCAGGGTTTTGTTCATATGGATTTTCTATCGTTGTAATATTACCTGCAATAGACTCTCCGTTTACTTTTACAGAGGCATAATCCCAATCTGTTTCAATATCATACCAGGTTTTAAATGTTAACTTAGCACTAGATGCGCTCGTTAAGTCTACTGTCATTTTCATCGAATGGTCTAATTCATCTCCGCTGCCGCTGAAGTATTCATATTGACCGCTGGCTGGAGTGTTCACAATATTTTCTTTATCCGGCAAATTGATTCTTACCGCATCATTATTTGTTCCTTTTGTTGCACCTTCATCTAATAGGATTTCCGTCCCCTTGCTTGTTACATTGTTTACATCGATTGTATCACCTGTTAGCCAGTTGCCGCCATGCAGGTTTTGAAGCATTTCTTTCGCATAAGGGCTAAATCCAGACGGTTCTGTTCCAGGAATGGAACCTGCCCAGCTTCCAGCAGACATAATGGACCAATAGCCAACTGGCTCACCTGCACCGCTGTAAATAGTATCATATTCATCCGGAAGGCCTAAATCATGGCCAAATTCATGAGAAAAAACACCTGCAGCTCCATCTTCAGGTTCAATCGTATAATCATCTGCACCTAATAAACCACCAAATCTGTCACTATTCGAGGAACCTCCCGGAACAGCTACTAATCCTAGGCTGGAACGGTGGGACCAAACCGCATCTCCTCCAAGAGAGCCTCCGCCAGCTTCTTCCCCAACGCCAGCATGAATGACCATTAAATGGTCGATAATTCCGTCCGGCTCGTGATATACACCATCGCCATCATAATCGTCGCGATCCCATACATCATACTCGCTTAAGTCAATAGTAGGGTCTTGTCCCACCTTTTTTAGCGCTTCATAAACTAGTTGACGCGGGCGTGCGTCATTACCGTCTGGAGAAGGAACATTGCCGCCATAATACGCAGCAGGATGATCAGCTGTATACCAGCCAGCAACTGTTCCTTCTACTGTGTAGCTGCCCCCAGATTGCTGTTCATAATATTGCTTCATGGAAATTAAGTTCTCTCCATTAGGGCCTTTATAGCCGTCTTTGCCAAATATCATATCCTGAAAGTGGTCATGTGTATAATCTTCATAAAACATATCGGTTTCTTCTGGCTTAATAGAGCTTTTTTTATAATCAGGGAAATCAATAGCAAGGACTAGCACCTTGTCTTTGCGAACATCCCCATCGTAGCTTTCTTCTTTAACTGGATCTACTGTATTTTTCTTAGCTTGTCCTATTTTGTTTCCTTTTCCATTCATTAAGCTGTTATTAGGTAATTTATCCGCTGTATTCTCCTCTTCGGCTAGCCCTTTAGGCAGCTTGTCTTTTGTCCCCTTTTTACTTCCTTCCGATTTTGCTTTTAAATACTTATTTAATGCTGTTTCTGCTTCAGCTGGATGTGCATCTTTGGCAAGTTTTCCTTCTTTTTTCAACATTTCGATTAACTTTTCATCATTGGCAATGCCTAAATCAATCGTAGAACTACTAGTTGTCTCTTTTAATGCTGTTTCTGCTTCAGCCTTTTGTGATGGTGTAATAGCACCAAATGAAAAAGCACTTAATCCTATTACTGATGCCATGGCAGTAGCTGCAAATTTCTTCTTAATCAAGTAAGATTCCCCCATTTTTTAAATTTTAGAATTATACAAAAATATTATTCTGATACAGTGATGTAAAATCCTTTAAATTTTATAAAATATGGTAAATAGTACTGTAATTTTATTTTGCAATAGTAATTTTGTATAAAAAAGGTATAAAGGAAAAAAGGCTTCAACAAATTTGGCTAGTTCATTAGTCATGTGCTTTCCTTGACGTTTTTAGTGGGTGAACAGAAATGTTTTGCATAAAAAAAACCCGACAGTCATCTGCCGGGAAAGCGTATAAAAATATTTTTCCTATAATAACTCTGATAAAGGTTAAGATAACTTTTTGTTAACTGTATGGACCAAAACTGGTTTAAGATAAACTGTCCGTATCATTTGACCATAGAATGCTGCTAAAATCTGTTGGAATAACATCCCAATTACAACAGGAACAGCTACTGGAGGCGGGAAAAAACTTACGGCCAAAACAGCACCAGCACTTATGTTTCTCATGCCACCTGTATAAATCATGCCAATAACTTCCTCTTTGCTTCTTTTTGTTAAAACGCCAAGGATCCAAGCAAAAAAATAACCAGATAAAGCAATCAAAAAGATTGTCAACGCAATTTGAATAAATTTTTTATCAATATGTCGTAAGTAGGGAGCAACAACAGAACTATTGATGCTGACAACTGCAGCTAAGCCAAGTTTGGAAAAAGGAGCTAATGTTTTATTCCATTTTTCTGCAGTAGACTTGGAATATTGGTTAATCGCCATGCCAGCTATAGAAGGTAAAACAATCATTCCCAATAACCCCTTCATCATCCCCCATATTTCCAAATGAACACTTTCTCCCACAAAGAACGACATGCTGAGTGGGACAAGAAAAGGAGAAAGCAATGTATCTAATAAAATGATGGCCAATGTTAACGGCACATTTCCTTTATACATCGAAACCCAAATTACGCTTGTAATCCCCGTAGGAATAACAACTGCTAAAGTTAAGCCGGTAATAGTAAATGGATCATTTTGAAAAAATAAATGCCCAATCGCAAATGCCCATAATGGGGTAATGATATGTAAAACAGCTAACGTTAAAAGTAATGATAATGGATGAGTAATAGTGTGTTTTACTGATTTGAGATTAGATGTGAGGCTGCCAGTAAAGGTCATAGCAGCAAAGATCCAAGGAACTAAAAAAGAAAGGTGATGAAGGAAGCTGGCCAAGACCACCCCAATAATGACACTAGTGGGTGTAAGCAGAGGCATCCACTTTCCGAGAAATGCATTTAAATTTTGCAACATGTAACAGGACTCCAATCATTTTTTGAATCAAAAAGCTTTTAATACTATTATGTTAATTTTATCTGAATTATAAAAAAATAAAAGAGGATATAGGAAGATAAATGTGAAAATTAATGGAAGCAATACAATTCTTTTCAAAAATAAAAAACGCTAGGATTTTGTGTGGGAAAATTCTTAAGAGATGAGAAAAAGCACAGAAGAAGTGATTGAGAGCAATTTCCTTCCTTCATATTTTCAAAGAAAACAAGTTAGGATAATATTAATCCATGAAAGCGTTAGCAAAAATAATGATTTTGCTAATAATTTTAATCGGAATTAATTAAACTTAATAGATTGGGAGGTTTTTATATGATGCAGAAAATTCAACGTTTTGGCGGTGCACTTTATGTTCCGGTTTTATTGTTTCCCTTTGCTGGCGTGGTCATTGGACTTGCAATTCTTTTTAAAAATCCATTAATAATGGGGTCTTTTGCAAACCCAGATAGCCTTTGGTATCAATGCTGGTTTATCGTTGGAGAAGGTGCATGGTTTTGAGACAAATGCCACTATTATTTGCAATAGGAATACCAATTGCTTTAGCAAAAAAAGCACATGCACGAGCCTGTATGGAAGCGCTTATTACCTATTTGACATTTAATTATTTTATAAATGCCATCTTAACAATGTGGGGGGCATCCTTTGGTGTTGATTTTACAGCGGAAGTTGGATCAGGAACAGGATTAACCATGATAGCAGGTATTAAAACATTGGATACTAGCATTATTGGCGCCATCGTTATATCCTCCATTGTAGTAGCGATTCATAACCGCTATTTTGATAAAAAACTGCCAGATTGGCTGGGGATTTTTCAAGGTACGTCTTATGTTGTCATTATAAGTTTCTTTATTATGCTTCCCTTAGCTCTTATTACTTCATTTGTTTGGCCTGTTGTTCAAAATGGAATCTTATCCTTACAAGCTTTTTTAGGTTCGGCAGGTGTAGCAGGGGTTTGGTTGTACACTTTCTTAGAACGTATCTTGCTGCCTACGGGGCTACATCATTTTATATGGACGCCATTTTTATTAGGGCCAGCTGCAGTTGAAGGCGGGATTAAAGTATTTTGGATTGAGCATTTGACGGAATTTGCAGCTTCTAAAGAATCTTTAAAAGTTTTATTTCCACAGGGAGGATTCTCTTTATATGGGAATGCAAAAATATTTGCAATGCCTGGAATTGCATACGCTTTATATTCTACGGCAAGACCGGAAAAGAAAAAATTGGTTGCTTCTTTATTAATACCAGCAACTTTAACCGCTGTTGTCGCAGGAATTACGGAACCGCTGGAATTCACGTTCTTATTTATAGCACCGGCTTTGTTTGCTGTTCATGCTTTATTAGCTGCAACAATGGCTGCAACAATGTATGCATTTGGCGTAGTTGGATTAATGACTGGCGGATTAATTGAGATTGCAAGTTCCAACTGGATACCGTTATTTTCTTCTCATGGTTCTATTTACGTTATTCAGTGGGCAATTGGTCTAGTCTTTACTGTAATTTATTTCTTTGTATTCCGTACCATGATCTTAAAGTTTAATTTTGCAACCCCTGGGCGTGAAGTAGATAATAATGCAGAGACAAAACTATATACCAAAAAAGATTTTAAAGAAAAACAACAAGCAAAAAAAGTGTCTGATGCCTCTGGCAGTGGGTTTGTTGATAAAGCTTCAAGCTTTTTAGAGGCATTAGGGGGCTCTGATAATATTGAAGATGTGATGAATTGTGCTACTCGCCTCCGAGTAAGTGTAAAAGATGAAAGCAAACTAATGCCGGATAGTGCATTTCAAGCTGCTGGTGCACATGGTGTTGTAAAAAATGGCAAAGCAATTCAAATTATTGTCGGTTTATCCGTTCCACAAGTAAGGGAGCAATTTGAAATATTACTAAAAGAAGCTAATTAAATAAAGTAAACTTCCATCAGTGGGGGTTTTTCCTCATCCCCCACTGATGGTTAGTTGCACTTATCGGACCTTTACAGGCTGTTATCCCCCACCTATCTTCCTCGATTTCTCATCATTTTGAGGTAGGGTCTTACAGCCCGTTAAGCGTGAGATAAATGGAGAGTAGAGATTATTCTCTGCTCTTTTTTATTGTCTAGGAAATTATAAACGAAATAGAGTGGTGGATAACTTAGCAGTTTGGTCCGCGTCCAGCTCCGACGTACAGGATGTACATGTGCCGATGTTGCAACAGGCTCGCAGGATGCGAGTCAATCGACGTTGCATATTTAGTTGATTTTCCTCTTTTGCGTACTTAATCGGCCAGCGCCTATCAAACTTCAGGTCATCTCCCTACGATAAGTCAACATCTACGCTTGCGCTCATCGTGTTTCTTTTATCACGTATTAACGGGCAGTAAGAGTACCTGAAAAAAGATGGTGGATGAAAAAACTGCCCGTAAAAACCTGATCGACTTGACTAACCATCATGGGGAAGTCTCGCCTTATCTCAGTCGAAGCCCTTCCGAAGTACAGGATGTACAAGTGCCGATGTCGCCACAGGACGTGGCGAAGTTAATCGGCCAGTTTGTACGGCGATGATCAAGGTGCTTGCGCTTTTGTTCTAAGATAAGAAAGTATAAGTTTTCTGAAGTCTAACGGGTGTCTAGCGCAAGCGCCCTATCGACTTCAACGCTTCCCTCACCTCGCTTGCGTAGTCAACATCGAATCACTACGTTCTTCGTGTTTCCTTTATCTCTTCAAGGAACACAAACTAAAACCGCCACGTCCTTATGTCTTCGTTTGTGTAATCCACATCCTGTGGACCTCAGCTTATTCTGTCGATGAGCAAGGGCGCTTGCGCTTTTCTTTATTATCAGCAAGATGAAAGAAAGGGGTGGGAAAAATCTTAACTAATGGGAAAAAGAACAATAATTGTGATTCGGAGCAAACGTTTCCAACTCTATTGAGGGCAAAAAATCACTGTGATATAAATGAGTTATACAAGGCAGAGGAGGAAAAAAAGTGAAAAAATTTTCAGTAGTAATAGCAGGCGGAGGGAGTACATTTACTCCTGGAATTGTATTAATGTTATTAGATAATCTAGATAGATTTCCAATTCGAAAGCTGAAATTTTATGACAATGATAAAGAAAGACAAGACAAAATAGCAGGTGCCTGCGAAATTATTGTGAAGGAAAAAGCTCCGGAAATTGAATTTATTGCATCCAATGATCCAGAAGAAGCATTTTCTGATGTTGATTTTGTGATGGCGCATATTCGAGTAGGGAAATACGCAATGAGGGAATTAGATGAAAAAATACCACTTAAATATGGAGTAGTAGGGCAAGAGACATGTGGGCCTGGTGGAATAGCATATGGAATGCGTTCTATTGGCGGTGTCTTTGAAATAATTGATTATATGGAAAAATACTCGCCGAATGCATGGATGCTAAATTATTCAAATCCTGCAGCCATTGTGGCAGAGGCCTGCCGCAAGCTGCGCCCCCATTCTAAAGTATTAAATATTTGTGATATGCCTGTCAGCATTGAAAGACGTATGGCAGAAACATTAGGATTAGCATCCCGTAAAGAGTTGGTAGTTCGTTATTATGGATTAAATCATTTTGGCTGGTGGACAGATATTCGTGATAAGCAAGGAAATGATTTAATGCCAAAAATTAAAGAGCATGTTGTGAAAAATGGGTATGTAGTCACTAGCGGGGATAAACAACATACGGAAGCAACATGGAATGATACGTTTACAAAGGCGAGAGATGTTTTCCAATTAGATCCGACTACATTACCGAACACCTACCTTCAATATTATCTATTTCCAGATTACATCGTAGGACATTCCAACAAAGAATACACTCGTGCGAATGAAGTAATGAATGGAAGAGAGAAGTTTGTATTTGGAGAATGTGAAAAAATAACAGCAAATCAATCGACAGCAGGAAGCGCTCTTCATGTAGATATGCATGCATCCTACATCGTAGACTTAGCGAGGGCTATTGCCTACAACACGCATGAACGAATGCTGTTAATTGTTGAAAATAAAGGAGCTATTGAGAATTTTGATTCAACCGGAATGGTTGAAATACCATGTATCGTAGGATCGAATGGCCCAGAACCATTATCGATTGGAAAAATTCCGCAATTTCAAAAAGGATTAATGGAGCAGCAGGTTTCTGTGGAAAAGCTAGTGGTAGAGGCATGGGAAGAGGGCTCTTATCAAAAATTATGGCAGGCGATCACTTTATCCAAAACGGTGCCTAGTGCATCCGTAGCCAAAGAAATATTAGATGAATTAATGGCCGCGAATAAAAATTATTGGCCGGTGCTTAGAAAAGAACAAAATGAAAGAGAGCTAATCTCTCAATAAAGTAAACTTCCATCAGTGGGGGTTTTTCCTCATCCCCCACTGATGGTTAGTTGCACTTATCGGACCTTTACAGGCTGTTATCCCCCACCTAGCTTCCTTGATTTCTCGGCATCCCCGAGGTGGGGGTCTTACAGCCCGTTAAGCGTGGGATAAATAAATGTACTATTAATACTGCCTCCTTTTTCAAAAGAAAAGGAGGCAGTATTTTCATAGATTCTCCTGCCATTCTTTTATATTTTCCTTGTCATAATGGTTATTATAAAGTGAACCTTCCATCAGTGGGGGTTTTGTTCATCCCCCACTGATGGCTAGTTGAACTTATCGGATCTTTACGGGCAGTTATCCCCCACCTAGCTTCCTCGATTTCTCAGCATCCCCGAGGTGGGGGTTTTACTGCCCGTTAAGTATGGGATAAAATATAACTGAGTGGTATAGGAGGAGAACGATATGAAATTAGAAGAGCTGATTAATAGATATTATAATCAATTGCATGAAAATGATTTTCATATTTTAAAGTATATTTTAAATAATAAAAGTTCTTGTTATAAGCTGAATATTAATGATTTGGCTAAAAAATGCAATGTCTCAAGATCTTCTGTACTTCGTCTTGCACAAAAGCTGGATTTTAGCGGCTACAGTGAATTTCGCGTATTTTTGAAATGGGAAGATGAAGGGGAAGGTGAGGTGGCTGCAGACTATATCGGCACATTAACCTCAGATATTGAAGCAACCTTAAAGCATCTGAAGGCAAAGAGCTTTGAAGATATTTGTCAATTGATGGATCAATCGGAGCGTATTTTTGTATATGGTACAGGTTCTGGACAATTAAATGCAGCACATGAATTACAGCGTGCGTTTATTGCGCAGCACCGATATATTACTATTATTCATGATCAAACAAAATTTGAAGTGATATTGCCTGATTTAACAGCGAAGGATCTAATGATTATTATTTCACTATCAGGCGATACACCAAATCTGATTCCTAAAGTTCAAAAGCTAGTGACAAAGGGAATTCCATTCTTATCTATTACGAATATGAAAAATAATTCGTTAGCACAAATGACACCGCATAATTTATATGCAACTACCACATCTGTACCAACAAGCAGCGGAATTGATTATACATCTTTGGCATCTTTTTTTATCGTTGGGGAAGTGCTTGTAAGCAAATTTATAGAGTATCTTGAAAGGAAAAAAATGCAATAAAGTAAAGGGTGTATCTATATTGAAAAGTGTTATCAGCAGAAAGTATATAAATGGACATATCTTAACAAATTAATATATACCATTACTAAAGCTCACAAAAAATTTTTGATTATAAAATGTTGAATTGAATAGATGGGATAATACGAAGATGGAACTGGTTGTTGAAAAAACGTCTATGCCCTTCTTTAAGGGGATTACACCTAGAAGATAACCGTTTTCGATCAGCCTGATAGAACTTGTCGATATTCTCAGACTATTTTTTGTAAAGAAAAGGGCGGGGCTCTGCCAATTTTATTGAAAAAAACAGCAAAAATTTTTGGTTTGCAAGTATAGCCTGGCTCCGCTCTCGTGCTTCCTTTATTTCCCTCAATTCCTTGTTAGTTGGTGAAGAGGAGGGATGTATCTTCCCTGTATGTTTTAAATGGTTTTTCTTCTTTTTCATTACCCCTTTTCAAAATCTCCATATAGTATAACAAAGACCTATCTTTTTCCGACCTGAAAAAATGATGAATAAGAATTCGCTAAACGAGCTTCCCTTGCATGTTTTTCTGACTCGGTTTCATCGATATGTACTACCTCTCTTAAAGAATACTTGGTAAAAGGAAAACATATAATGAAAGGATAATCCGTTCTTTTAGAAGCTCGGAATGGAGGGCTGCTGTGTATAAATTAGAAGTGAAAAACAACAGTAAAATTTTTAAAAAAGGCGGCAAAGAATTCTATGCTTTAAACGATGCAAGCATGCAGGTTATAGAGGGGAAGTTTATTAGCGTCATTGGCCCGAGCGGCTGTGGAAAATCCACTTTGTTTAATATCATTGCAGGTTTAATTACACCAACAACAGGAAGCGTTCTATTAGATGGAAAAGATATTATCGGAAAAAAAGGCTTTGTAGGATATATGCTTCAAAAGGATTTGCTTTTGCCATGGAGAACCATCCTTCATAACGTAATATTAGGTCTTGAAGTAAAAGGCGTTTCTAAAAAAGAGGCAATAAATCGAGCGATGCCGCTGTTAGAGAAGTATGGATTGGGAGGATTTGAAAATCATTATCCGGATGAATTATCAGGGGGAATGAGGCAGAGGGCAGCACTCCTGCGCACGCTTTTATATGATCAAGATATCATTTTGTTGGATGAACCGTTTGGGGCGCTAGATGCCCAGACGAGATTAAAGATGCAGCAATGGCTTTTGCAAATATGGGCTGACTTCAGAAAAACAGTGCTTTTTATTACCCATGATATAGACGAAGCCATTTTTCTATCGGATGAAATATATGTAATGACGCCAAGACCTGGAAGTATTAAAGAGAAAATAACGGTTCCTTTAGACAGACCAAGAAACGAAAAGACCTTATTAAATACGGAATTTGTAGAGGTTAAAAAATATGTGTTGAGCCTTTTGAAGGAAAAAGAATAGTGGTTTTTTAGAAAAAAGGAAAGGAGAACGATCAGTGACAACAAAACAAAAAAAACCCTTTCCATATATTGAAGATGAAGAAGCAAAAGCAAAAAGACGAAAACAGGCTACTTTTTATGGACAGTGGGCAATTGGTATTTTATTTGTTGTTTTATGGGAATTATTAACGAAATGGAAAATAATCGATGCTTATTATTGGAGCAGTCCGTCTATTATATGGAAAACAGCCTCTGTTGCTTTTACGGATGGAACCTTGCTTAATGATCTTTTATACACTTCAGGGGCAACTATTTTAGGTTTTATATTAGGAACATTTTTTGGGGCTTTAATTGGACTGTCTTTTTGGTGGTCGTACTATTACTCCAGAATTTCAGAACCATATTTGATTGCGTTTAATGCGGTTCCGAAGCTTGCGTTAGCACCTGTGCTTGTCATTCTGTTCGGTATAGGATTCAGCTCTAAAGTAGTATTGGCATTTATGATGACAGTTATTGTTACGGCACTTGCTGCATATAGTGGAGTAAAAAGCGTAGATGCAGATTTAGAAAAGCTTTTATACTCTTTAGGGGCAAGAAGAAGGCATGTTTTTACAAAAGTAGTGATTCCGACAAGCATGCCATGGATTGTTAGCAGTTTGAAAATTAACATTGCATTAGCATTAGCAGGAACGATTGTAGGCGAGTTTATCAGCTCGAGACAAGGAATTGGCAGAATGATTTTATATGCCGGACAAATCATGAATATTAATCTTGTTTGGGTAGGCGTTGTTGTGTTATCTATTCTATCTATCTTCATGTATTTTGCAACGGTTTGGATCGAAAAGCTGCTATTGAAAGGAAGACATGGAAATTAAACAGGTAGCAAGAAGAAAGGAATGTTTAATCAATTATCAAAACAGACTATCTCCATTTTAGAAAAAACACCAAATACTCCTATTAAATATCCACTTACCTCCAACCATTATTCCTATCTCTTAACAGTCAGAAACACCTTTCTTTTTTATAAATAAAAGGGGGATTTACATTGAAAAAAATGAAGCTCGTATTTATTGCATGTCTAGGTTTGATGCTTACACTCGCAGGTTGTTCATCGGATAAGGAAAATTCTGATGACGGAAAAAACGACGGATTAAAGAAAATAGTAATAGCAGAGCCAGTTCACTTAATCGGCTATTTACCGTTGTATGTAGCGATTCAGGAAGGATATTTTAAAGAAGAAGGACTTGATGTGGAAGTAATTACTGCAACAGGTGGTGCTCATGTAACATCGGTTGTCAGCGGAGATGCATGGGGAAACATAGGTGGTCCTGAATCAAATCAAATGGCGAATACAGGAAGTCCTGATCCGATTACATCGGTTGTAAATGTTGTAAATCGGGCAAATGTATACTTAATGGGCAATGAAGATGTAAAAATTGATAGTTCAAATAAAGAAGAGTTGGCAAAATACTTAAAAGGGAAAACCATTGCAGCAGGCCGTTTTGGGGGCAGTCCTAATTTGCTGACAAGATGGCTGTTAATGGATTTAGGCTTAAATCCAGATAAAGATGTAACATTGGAAGAGCCGGCTGATGCTGGTGCAGTAGTTTCATTAGTAGAATCCGGAAAAGCGGATATCGCAAATGGAGGAGAGCCGCAAATTACAGAGGGTATCAAAAAAGGAGTATGGAAAGAGCCGTTTTATAGTTTTACTAGCTTAGGAGATTATCCTTATTCTGTGATAAGTGTGAAAGAATCTACAATAAAAAAAGATCCAAAGATAGTAGAAAGCTTTGTGAAAGCCGTATTAAAAGGATTAAAAACAGTAGATGAAAATTCAGAATTAGCGATGAAAGTATTGAAAGAGGAGTTTCCTTCTACACCGGATGACAGCTTAAAAGCATCCTTGGACAGAGCGTATGCCGATCATTTATGGAGTAAAGATGGATATATCTCAAAAGAAGCTGTTGCAAAGCCAATGGAAGTGGTGGAAAAAACAGGTGTTTATACAAAGGGCTATGACTACGATAAATTAATTGATATGCAATTTGTTGATAAACGATCAAAATGATTAGAGTAAAGCCCCTTTTCAGCGCCTGAAAAATAGGATAAGATAAACATAATAAGCTAAGTATTGACTACTAGGGGTGCCGTTTTACAGGCTGAGAGAAAAACATCCCGTTTTTCAACTCTAAGAACCTGATCTGGATTATGCCAGCGTAGGGAAGTAGTGGATTTTTCTCTATTTCTTGTTAATGAAAAGTCAGGTCTTTTTAGATCTGGCTTTTTTTATTCAAGACGGATCATTAGTCAATATCCATTAAGGTGTCCTTTAGCGGCCGCTTTCGCTTAAATCATGTAAGTGAGGGATAGAAAATGAAAAAAACACATCAACTTGTAGTAATGGCTTTATTTACAGCAATCGGCACATTTGGTTCAACCGTTCTTTGGTTTCCAGCAGGCGTTGCAAAAGCATATCCGGTTCAAAGTGCATTAAATGTCATAGCAGCCGTGCTGTTAGGACCAATTCCCGCTGTTATTATTGCTTTTATGACATCATTATTAAGAAATCTCGCCGGCACAGGATCTCTGCTAGCATTTCCAGGAAGTATGATTGGTGCTCTTCTTGCAGGATATTTATACAAAAAAACAGCCAAAACATATCTTGCTTCGTTAGGAGAATTTGTCGGAACGGGAGTAATAGCAGCTTTATTTGCAGTACCTTATGCAAGCATTTTGATGGGAACGAAAACAGGAGCCTTCTTTTTCCTTCCATCCTTTGTTGTCAGCAGCTTAGCTGGATCCATTCTTGGTTTTCTGCTGGTTAGTCGATTAGTAAAAATGAAAAATACGATGTTAATCAAGCAAATATAAGAAAAGCGCAAGCGCCCTTGCTCATCGACAGAAAAAGGTGAGTTCCACAGGATGTGGCGTTCTTAATTTGTGTACCTTAAGTGAGATAAAGGAAACACGAAGAACGCAAGCGAGGTGAGGGAAGCGTTGAAGTCAATAGGGTGCTTGCGCTAGACTTTTGTCAGGTTTCAGAAAACTTATACTTCTTATCTTATAAAGGCAGGCTTAACTGCCCCCCCCCAATTGTTAGAAAAGAATATCTAATAATGGGGGGTTTTTGTTGCGGGCAATATTTATAATAATGATTATTATTTTAATCCTACATTTTCTGTATAACTTGTTTTCTTGAAATATTTGTAAATTTTTTAAGGTTATTAGAGTTTTGTGGGAATAGTTCGTACTCCTTATTTTTTTCTTGATATATAGATTCTATTTGTTTATTTGAATCAAGTGTATATATAAGACTGATATATTTACCATCTGAATAAACAATAATGCCAGTTTCTTCTCTTTTTAGAATTTCATTATTTTTAAGGATTTTTTCTTTCTGTAATTTGATATTTTCTAGTGTGATAACTTGATTAATTATGGAATCATATTTTTCCTTAGTCTTTTCTTCTTTATTTTTGCAACCAAAAAGCATGGGCACAACTAGTAGAGTAATTAATAATAATTTTATTTTCATTTGAACAACCTCCTATTTTTTAATATAAAAGATAATAAAACAAATAGAATCAATAATGAAAAAAACAAATCACCTGCAATTCGAACAAATTTGGGAAAGCTCTTTTTCGAATACTTGGTCCTCTTCTAATTATGTATTGTTGAATAGGAAGAAAACACGATAAAATAGAAGAAGAAAGAATAAATATAAGTTCTGCACTTATTTATTAAACAATGCGAATTTTAATATGAAAAAGGAAGGAGCAGATTAATGTCTAATGAGCCATTGAATCCGTTCCGACGGGAAATGTACGATTCCCTTGAAAGTTTTGTTGATCATGTAAGTGAATTTTTTGGGTGCCCTATTACACTGGAAGATACGCACCATCGTGTTTTAGTTTACAGCAGCCACGGTGAGGAGACTGATATGGCGAGAATTTCGACCATCATTAGTCGGAAAGTTCCGGAAAAAGTGATTAATCGCCTGTGGAAGGATGGCGTCATTCCACAATTGTTGAAAAGCAAAAGGCCGATTCGTATTGAAGAAAAAAAGGAAATAGGATTAGGCAATCGGGTCGCTGTTTCCATATGGAGAGGCGAAGAGGTGATCGGCTATATTTGGGCGGTAGAAATAAATAATCATTTAACAGCACAGCAAATGAAGCAATTGGAATTTGCAGCAGCTGCTGGAAAGCACTTGCTGTCCCGGTTTGGAAAAAATAAAGCACCATCCAGTCTAGATAACCAAGAGTTTTTCTGGAGACTGTTGACAGGGCATGTAACGGAGCAAGAAGCGGATGTGAAATTAAATGAAATCGGAATTCCTTTATTCTCTCACTTTACCATCATGGCATTTCGGTTTGAAAGTATAATAAGCAAAGAGATGGAGAGGCATATTCTCTATTTATTGAAGACTGCGGAAGACGTAAAAATCCCTTTTTCAACGATTGATGATAATGAATTAATCATATTGATGAGTGCAAAGGAATTGCGGACAAATCCATCTTCCACCTATAAAAAGTTTATTCAGAGCTTTCCTGTTCATTTGAAGGAAAGGTTTGATATTTTACATGTTAGAGGTGGGTTTGGAGGAATCTACAAAGACTTTAAACATGTCATAAAAAGTTACAAAGAAGCAAAAACAGTGTTAGAGGTTCAGGAGAAATTTCCAGCAGAAGCAGCTTCTTTTCATCAGTATCAAGATTTAGGGATTTATCAGTTTTTGGATTTATTATTAGAGAAGAGAATCCAAGATGGTTCTGAAAATATCGCTATTCAAAAATTAACAGCATATGATGATCGGCATCATACAGAATTATTAATGACATTGGAAGTTTATCTAGATGAAAATGAAAGCATGCAAAAAACAGCTGCAAGGCTTCATATTCATATAAATACATTAACCTATCGTCTAAAAAGAATAGCTGAAATAATGGATGTGAATTTATCTGCTCCTACTCAAAAATTTATGCTTTATTTAGATCTGAAGCTTATGCGTTGGCGTAAAGAGTAAGCTTTGTGGATTTTCACAAATGCCCTGCGCAACTTTTATTGTTTTTAACAATGATTAATTTTTCCATTCGTCTTATGATAATGATAAGAAATCTAACGTTATTCGTAAGAAGATATAACAAGGAGGAATGGAAAATGATTATTGGTATTCCGAAAGAAATAAAAAACAACGAGAATAGGGTAGCGATTACTCCTTCAGGTGTATCTCTTTTGAAAAAAGGTGGACATGAGGTCCTTGTTGAAACGAATGCAGGTATTGGAAGTGGGTTCACAAACGAAGAATATGCGGGAGCGGGAGCAAAAATTATCGCAACAGCAGCAGAGCTTTGGAATGCTTCTGACATGATTATTAAAGTGAAAGAACCTTTAGCATCTGAATATGGGTATTTCCGTAAAGGTCTGATTTTATTCACGTATTTACATTTAGCAGCAGAAAAAGAGCTTGCAGCTGCTCTAACGGAAAATGGAGTAACGTCGATTGCATACGAAACGATTGAAGTGAATGGCAAACTGCCGCTCTTAACCCCAATGAGCGAGGTTGCAGGAAGAATGGCAGTGCAAATCGGCGCACAATTCTTAGAACAGCCACATGGCGGAAAAGGAATTCTTCTTGCTGGTGTGCCCGGAGTGAAAAGAGGAAATGTTACGATTATCGGTGGTGGTATTGTTGGAACAAACGCAGCGAAAATTGCCATTGGACTTGGAGCAAATGTAACATTATTAGATTTAAATCCAGAAAGATTAAGAGAATTGGATAATCAGTTTGGTTCAAGCCTTAATACGGTTATTTCCAACCCGGCAAATATTGAGGAAGCGGTAGTAGGAGCAGATTTAGTAATCGGAGCTGTATTAATTCCAGGAGCGAAAGCACCGAAGCTTGTAACAGAAGAAATGGTAAGGAAAATGTCTCCAGGCTCTGTAATTGTTGATGTGGCAATTGATCAAGGTGGTATATTTGAAACAGTCGACCATATTACAACACATGATAATCCAACATATGAAAAGCATGGGGTTGTTCATTATGCAGTAGCGAATATGCCAGGAGCAGTTCCTAGAACCTCTACGATTGCATTAACAAATGTAACCATCCCTTATGCACTGCAAATTGCCAATCAAGGAGCAGTTGCAGCGATTGAAAGCAATTATGCGATCAAACAAGGTGTAAATACATTTGATGGTAAAATTACGTATTCTCCAGTTGCAAAAGATCTTGGATATGAATATATTCCAGTACAAGAAGTAATAAATGGGTTATCCACTACATCTGTATAATAAATACATTAAAATAATAAAAGCCGGATTTTCTTCTACTAATTTGGAGGGAAACCGGCTTTTTTAAAAGATAAGAAAGTATAAGTTTTCTGAAGTCTGTGAAGTGTCTAGCGCAAGCACCCTATCGACTTCGCCGCTTCCTTCACCTCGTCTACGATAAGTCAACATCAACGCTTGCGCTCTTTGTGTTTCCTTTCTCTCTAAAGTACACAAACTAAAACCGCCACGTCCTGTGGCGGCGTTTGTGTGATCTACATCCTTTGGACCTCAGCTTTTTCTGTCGATGAGCAAGGCTGCTTGCGCTTTTCTTAATAAGTTAACCACCAAAAAGAATAGAAAAAAGCACATTTGAATTTCATAATCCGCTAAAAAAGAGTCTTTTCTTCGTGAAGAGTAGATTATTATTCTTTTATTTTCCAAAAAAATGAAACTTTCATTTGTTTCCTATCGTATAGAATAGGGAAGTAGGATGTTCGGCTTACGTGGTATAGGCTTGAGAGAAGTATTATAAAAGAAAGGAGCAAAATATGTCTCAATATGCTTTAGAAGTAAAAAACTTAACGAAAAAAATTAGAAACAAGACCATTGTAGATTCTGTCAGTTTTTCTGTTGAAAAAGGGGAGATTTTTGGACTGCTTGGACCAAATGGAGCAGGGAAAACAACGATTATCCGGATGATCGTCAGCTTGATCAATAGAACAAAAGGGGACGTTGTAATTAATGGCTATTCTTTAGACAGTTCGTTTGCTAATGCGATGAGCAGCATTGGCGCAATTGTAGAAAACCCTGAATTTTATAAGTATATGAGTGGTTATAAGAACTTGCGTCATTACGCAAGAATGGCAAAAAAGCAAATTACAGAAGAACGTATCCTTGAAGTAGCCAAGTTAGTGGGATTAGAGAATGCCATGCATCAAAAAGTAAGAACTTATTCTTTAGGAATGCGTCAGCGTTTAGGCGTAGCGCAGGCATTATTACATAATCCAGCCCTTCTTATTTTAGATGAACCGACAAATGGGCTTGATCCACAGGGGATAAAAGAATTTCGCAATTATCTTCACGAGCTGGCAGCACAAGGCATATCTGTGTTAGTATCGTCCCATTTACTAGCGGAAATGCAGCTAATGTGTCATCGGTTTGCAATTATTGAAAAGGGAGAATTGATCCATATTTCCACAATGGATGAAACGGTACAAGAAGAAGCAGAGGATTTAAGAGAAGTTATTTTCGAAGTAGACCAGCTTGAAAAAGTGGTTCCGCTATTAAATAATAGTGCGATTGATTTCGAAGTAACAGCACAGCACAAAAAGGAATTAACGCTAAAAATAAAGAAACCATCCATTCCTATTATAAACAAATTATTGGTGAAAAATGAAATTTCTGTATATGGAATTACTGTAAGAAAATTAACCCTTGAAGACAGATTTTTAGAAATTACTAGTCAGAAAGGAGAAAAGCAAACAATATGATTGGTTTAATTCAAAATGAACTTATTAAAACTTTTGAAAAGAAAATGAGCTGGGTATTTGCTATATTGCTTATTGTGGCACTTATAGGATCGGGACTTCTTTATCAAAAAGTGACCGATAAACAAAAAGGAGATACTTGGCAAGAATCTGTACAGATGGAAATAAAAGATCTTCAAGACCAGCAGCAAAAAGCGCCGGAAGAAGAAAAGGCTATGCTATCAGATCAAATTGCACAAAAACAATGGTATTTAAAAGAAAAGGTGAATCCGTATCCAACTAATTGGTCGTTTATGAATGAACTGGTCATCGCCTTAAAATCGTTGGTTACTCTATTTGTTGTCATCGTCTGTGCAGGAAATATTTCCTCAGAGTTTTCGGATGGCACCATTAAACAGCTGCTGATAAGGCCGCATCGCCGCTGGGCTATTTTAGTGTCTAAGTATATCGCCATGCTTATTTATGCTTTGTTTTTAGCTGTTGTTTTGCTGGTGTTTGGCTATATTATAGGAATACTGTTTTTTGGAACTGGTAATTTTGCAGATAAAATTGATGCTGGCATGGTTGCTGTAAGCGGAGGTAGTCATTTCTTTAAATTGTTTGCTTATTATCTGCCAGGCCTATTAATGATTATTACTATTGCCTTTATGTTATCCACTTTATTTAAAAACCAGGCAATCGCAGTTGGAGTAGGTATCTTTGTCTTATTTTCCTCTTCGACAATTGGAGGCCTTATTTTAATGTATGCGAACAAGTATGCATGGACAAAAATGTTGATATTCCCTCATTTAGACCAAACCGCATTTGTTATGCAAGATAAGATATTGGAGAATATTACAATGCCGATGTCAATAGGCATATTAAGTGTTTATTATATTATCTTTATGGTTATCACTTTTGTGTTTTTCCAAAAAAGGGATATTAGTATATAAGTGTAAAAAAAGAAGGTTTCTTTTAGTAGATACCTTCTTTTTATTGTCTAGCATATTCGGAAAGTGAAGTGTATTCAGGCTGCGGGTTACATAAGAACAATCTATACAAAAACAGCCTAAAATAAAGATAATTAAAAAAATTCCGCCATTTACTTGATGTTATTTATCTATTCCTATAAAATAATGTTAGATTTCCTAACATTTATTAGAAGTAATTTATGGCTTAAATTTATTGATATGTAGTGTGGTAGAAAGTTAAATGTTTTGGATATATAGGAAGCCATGTTTAAATATTGACTCTTAAGCAAAAAGAAAAGTTTTTTCTATCAAGGGGAGGAAGATTTCAAAGGGGGGATGAGCTGGTAAACTCATTTGGGCACAAACAAGTTATTCTCTTGTGTATACGAGAAGAATAATATGGACTGCAGGCACAAGTAAATGGAGAAAAATAGGTTGTTCTAGAAAAACGATAAATTCTTTGAAATTTTTGAAATAAAAAAGTCGAACCATTGCAATGGAATGGCCGACTATTATTTAAAAATAATTTTACATCTATAGTTATTTTAAAAGAATGAAAAACGATAGCGATTTAGCTGTTTTGAATAATTCGAAGTAGATCGTATGCATGGTCACCTGCAACTGCTGCAAGGTTTTCCCAAATTTCATCTCGCAGAAGATCCAGTTCAACTATTTTTCTAGCTAAATCAATTGCTTCCTTGTTAATCATTTCAAATATTGCTCCTCTCCATTTTAAAAAAATATATGCTTTACTAATCTGAAGACTAGGTGGCAGATATAGTATGCATTTTATAAGAAAATAACAAAAAAAACATCTATATTGTCAGGTATTCTTACCTATTTTTTTAATTTTGTGTAAGAAAAACTAACAAAATTAGTCTTGTTTTCGACTAATAGTATTATAATTGCAAATAATGAGATAAATAACTACTTCATGAGGTGGGAGGATAAAATGGATCACGAACCATCCTATAAAAAAAGGAAAGTTATTACGATTGGCGTTGTCAGTGAATTAACGGGGTTAACAGAAAGACAAATAAGATATTATGAACAACGGAAATTGATCTTTCCAGAAAGGCCGGAAAGAGGAAATCGGAAATATTCTTTTTCAGATGTTGAGCGACTAATTGAGATTGCCAATAAACGAGAAGAAGGCGTTCGTACACACGAAATTAGACAGGAAATCATTAAGAAAAATAGAGAAGAAGAAGAGCGCAAAGTAAAAAAACAAATGCTGCGTGGTCAAATCAATGCACGATTTGGCATTCAAAAAGATTAAAAAGAAAAACAGTCTCAAAATAACAAAACGAATTTCCAATGCGATACTATTCAAGTCCTTTAAAATAAGCGAAGGGCTTTTTTTGCGCCTTCATTGGCTTCTTTCATTTCTTCCATCCACCATCACTTGTAAAATAATAATCAGCTATTGATTCAACAAGGGAATTTCCTTTAAACTTTAATATGGAATGGGTAAATGTATTTTTGTAGAAAACTATTAAATACTATAAAGTAAACTTCCATCAGTGGGGGTCTTACTGCCCGTTAAGAGTGGGATAAAAAGCTCATCCTTTTCAAAATGGACAGCTAAAAGGTAAATCTATTTAGGAAAATGTGGGATGTTATTGGAGAGATTTATGTATGGAATTTATTTCAAAAGAAAAAACATATGAAATTATTGAGGTATGTTTGCTTGCTGGAAAAATAATGCTAAGAAATGGTGCAGAAACCTATCGTGTAGAAGATACAATGACAAGAATAGCAAATGCATATGGAGTGGAATATTCCGATAGCTTTGTTACGCCAACTGGGATTATTTTTTCGCTGGAAGGATTAGAACCGACAAAAACAAAACTAATTCGCATTATTGAAAGAACGACAAACTTAGAAAAAGTCACAAAAGTAAATGATGTATCGAGGAAAATATGCGCGGGTGGACTTTCTATTGAGGAAGCGTATACCTTATTAACAAAAATAGAAGAGGAGAAAAAAACATACACGGATTGGATGCAGGTTTTAGCAGGGGCAATAGCAAGCGGATGCTTCCTTATTATGTTTCAAGGTGTTTGGGGGGATTTTCTACCGGCTGTTATTGCTGGTGGAACTGGACTCTTATGTTCTATTTATTTTCATCGAGTCATACAAATAAAGTTTTTTGCTGAATTTGTAGCCGCTTTTCTTGTCGGACTTATCGCATTTGCTGCAGTTTATCTTGGCTTGGGAAAAGAAGTGGATAAAATTATTATTGGCTCTGTTATGCCATTGGTTCCGGGGTTGTTAATTACGAATGCTGTTAGAGATTTGATGGCTGGACATTTAGTGTCCGGCATTTCAAAAGGAGCAGAAGCCTTCTTAACTGCATTTGCAATTGGATCTGGAATTGCAGTCTCATTTGTATTATTATAAGGAGCTTATTATCATGATTACTTTTTTAGAACAAGGATGTATAAGCTTTATTGCAACATATGCCTTTGCAATGATATTTCATACTCCGAGGAAATTGCTGCTTCCGTGCGGATTTGTAGGGATGTGTGGCTGGCTGGCATATTGGTTTGCTGTATATGCTGATATCGATATGGTTCCGGCGACGATTATAGGCGCCTTTTTAGTAGCAGTTATCAGCCATTTTTTCGCTAAAAAATATAAAACACCTGTTATTATATTTAGTGTTTCCGGCATTATCCCGCTTGTCCCGGGAGGAATGGCCTATGATGCAATGCGTCATTTTGTTGAAAATAATTATAGCCATGCCGTAAGCTTAGCTGCAAAAGCGTTTCTTATTTCGGGATCGATAGCAATGGGATTAATGTTTTCGGAGGTTTTAAACCAATTAATCTATAAAGTAAATAATAAAAGAAAAGCAAGCGATAAGTAGAATGGTCTACAATCCAATCCTTGCTTTTTTATTTTGTATGGAAAAGCGGCCGGATTCTGCATTTGTTAATTAGAGATAAATGGCGTTTTTCGAATATATTCTTTTTTATTAATCTGATCTATAAGATATTCGGCTATATCTGCATTCATTATCTTTCTGCCTGGCATATCCTTTAAATCCTCTTTAATTTTACCTGTTTCCGAACCTTCCATTACGAAAGGTAACCGTACGAGTGTCCATTCTATATCGCTATTTTGTAAAATAGATAATTCCCTTTTTTTATCGGTCATCATGTTGGAGAATAAGATTTCAAATATTTTAGCACCTACTTTATTGATGAATGTCTTATTGTCTCCAGGTATTGTAAGAGATCCTCCTGTAACTCCAATATATCTTTTTATTCCCAAATCACTCATTTTGTTAAGGATGCTACTCGTTACACTGCTATATATAGGCTTCTCCTCCTTTACAGGTTGACCCAAAGTATTAATGACAGTATCACAGCCTTTTAATAGAAGATGAACTGCCTTCTCATCTTGGGCATCTCCACAAATAAGCTCTATTCTGTCATCGTATTTTTTAAATTTATTTGGATTTCTAACAAGCATACGTACTTTAAAGCCATTTTCTAATGCTTTTTTTGCCAAATGCTGTCCTACTTTTCCAGTCCCTCCAATAATTGCAACGCTGTTATATACCGCCACTAAACTTCCCCCAGTTTAAATAATGAATGACTATTTAATAATACGTATATATAAAGCTTTTAGTTTCAACTACCATTTAAATTAGCTGATTCTTTTAGCAATGATGTTTTCTATACGAGATGTGACAGTGTTTTCCGTTAGAGGTACATATTCCTTTACATGTAATTAAATTCTAAGCCTTTGCAGTGTATTTATCCCACTCTTAACGGGATCGGTTTGTGTTTTCTTTTTCAAAAAAGAATAAAATATGCTTCTTCCTGAAAATCTAAACAAATGGGCATCATCATTTTTGACATAGAGGGAAGGCATAAGAAAGATGAAGACATATGATTGTATTATAGTAGGCGGGGGCATAGCCGGCTTGCAGGCAGCCATTCAATTAGGCCGGTATCAACATAAAGTGCTGGTCATTGATTCGAATGACGGCAGATCCACATTATGCAGAAGCTATCATAATATTTTAGGCTATCCAATTGGCATAAGCGGGGAAGAATTGCGAACAATCGGCAGAGAACAGGCAAGTTGTTTAGGTGTTTCTTTTTTACAGGATACGGTAATAAAAGCGGAAAAACAGAATGCCGATTTTATCCTATCAACAGTGTCTCATGTACAATTTTTAGCAAAGAGACTGTTATTAGCGACAGGCATAATGGATACAATCCCTCCTTTTCCTGCCTTATTTCCTTGCTTAGGAATAAGTGTGTATGTATGTCCAGATTGTGATGGATACGAAGTAAAGGATAGAAGAACAGTAGTGATTGGCAATGGAAACGTTGGAGCCAATATGGCATTAACCTTAACGTATTGGACAAAAGAAGTTCTTTATATTAATCATGGCGGTGATCAAGTAGACGAGGAATTAGAGCAAAAGATGAAGGCTAAAAAGATTCCTCATATAAATAAAAGAATAACAACAGTAAATGCAGAGGGAGAAAAACTGAAAAGCTATGTTTTAGAAGGGGAGATGGAAGTGAAGGCAGAACATAGCTTTATTGCATTTGGAAAAAATAAAGTGAAATCTGATTTAGCAGCACAGCTAGGTGTAAAGCTCTTGGATAATCAGCATATAGTAGTGGATGGACGCACGAAAATGACAAATATAGAAAATGTCTGGGCCGCAGGTGATGTCGCTGCACACTCGGAACAAGTAACGATTGCAATGGGGGAAGGATCTCAAGCTGCCATTTGGGTGCATAAATCACTGCTTCAGAATTAGTCAGCAAATAGCACGATAAACACGATAGCCAACAATATTCCCATATGCATACAGAATATGGGAATGTTCCATTAGTTTATTTTCCATATCCGCATTTCCTGGAACATTAAGATCCAGTCCTTCCTCATCTATTTCAGGAGCGTTTAGAAGATGGGAAAATACAGAATGTGAAACTTTTACTTCAACGGAGGTGAAGCCAGCTTCTTGTATATCGTTTATCCATTCTTGTTCTGTTAGAACTTTTTCAATTCCATAGACAGAGCTCATATTATATTGTTCATTTGGACTCAACTTTCTTTCGGATGTCATTTCTGATGCAAGCAGAACGCCATTTGGCCTGAGCACACGTTTTAATTCTGATAGAGACTTTTTCCAGTTGGTGAAAATCAGAACTGATTCGACAAGAATAATATCAAAGCTATTATCTGCAAAAGGAAGCTTTTCAAGGCTTCCTTGAAACAAGCTGATAGAAAGCTGCTCTTTTTTAAAGCGACTCATTGCTCTTTTTATCATGGTTGGATGGTAATCGATGCTTGTTACATGACAAGGATAATTTTTCTTTATATAGGCAGATGTTTGCCCCGTTCCGCATCCGGCGTCAAGAATCTTCGTTGCAGCAGTTATAAGTTCTTGCTCCAACAAAGTTTTTGTTAAAGCTAATCCACCTGGATGCGCTCCGTTAACCCCGTAATATGCAAGAGCATCTTGATATGTTGGTTTCATATAGGTCCTCCTGAATAGAAATTAAAAAA
Organism: Niallia sp. 03133; assembly: GCF_052663225.1. NCBI lineage: Bacteria > Bacillati > Bacillota > Bacilli > Caryophanales > Bacillaceae > Niallia > Niallia sp. 03133. The sequence continues at coordinate 134,644 of NZ_JBQTCY010000005.1, read as the reverse complement.
GAAAGTTTTTTATACTATATGGAGGTTTGGGTAAAAAGTTCATCTCCATGAACAAAGATAAACTGCCAATTCTAGAAGCTTCAGAGTGCAGACAAAGCCGTTTTTGCAGAAACAGCAGGCTGATCGAAAACGAGCGTTTGTCGATAGCGTGACTAGATGCATATTTTTCCTTTTGATATAATGAAGAAAAGAGTAATTATTGGAAGAGGGAAGTTGAATGGCACAAGCAAAAACAAATGCAATGCGTTTTTTAGATAGTCATCATATTGCTTATGAACTCTATACATATACGAATAAAGATGGAAAAATAGATGGAATATCTGTTGCGAATAAAATCAATAAAGATATTCAGATGGTATTTAAAACATTAGTTGTAAAAGGAAGCAGCAATGACATTTATGTTTGTGTCATTCCTGTAGCAGAAGAGCTTGATTTTAAAAAAGTAGCAAAAATCGTTCAAGAGAAGAAAGTAGAAATGGCTCCGGTAAAGGATATTCAAAAATTAACAGGCTATATTCGCGGCGGCTGTTCTCCTTTTGGAATGAAAAAGCAGTATCCTACCATCATTGATGAACATGCGGCAAGTCTTTCCTCCATCATTGTAAGCGCAGGGAAAATCGGCATGCAAATTGAGATAAGTGTAATGGATTTAACAGAGACAATAGATGCTCAGCTGGCAGATGTTCTGCATTCGTAGGGAATGTTTGTTTCTTTCTCTGCGGAAGAAGCAGACGCCTAATTCTTAGAATATGGAATGATATACACTTTTATCATCCCTTGCGGCAGCCCGCTGCTTCCCTATCAAGCGTTTATCAATCACAAGGGCACTTTTCGCTTCTTGCTGCATACGATAACAGGATAAATGCCTAAAAAGGAGTGAAGGAAAAAATATTTGTTCGGAAGGTGTGCTCCAATTGTTCTTTTGTAATATCTTAGGATGCTTTTCTGCACATACTGTACAGCATGGTTATTGACTAAAATATCAACCTTTCCAAATTGCTGGATCGTCTTTTGCGCCACTAGTGACAGTGTACATTGCCGTACGGACTCGGACTATAATTAGGAGCTAAGCACCACTCAAATTTTAAGGTGATAAAAAATTCTGTTGATTAAAAAAACGCTCCTTATGTGGTGCTAACCCTGTGTGAAAATACAGATGCCAGCGTCCACAAAAGGAGCATTTTATTATAAAGTAAACTTCCATCAGTGGGGGTTTTTCCTCATCCTCCACTGATGGTTAGTTGCACTTATCTGATCTTTACGGGCAAGTTTCAACACCTAGCTTCCTTGATTTCTCGGCATCCCCGAGGTGGGGGTCTTACTGCCCGTTAAGAGTGGAATAAAGTGTCTGGATGATCCAGACGATATAATTGTTTGTAGCGAGGATTTGTGGCTAACAATTCCTCATGTGTTCCGCGCATCTCAATCCGGCCGCTATCCATAAAGATTATTTCGTCCATTTCTTCTACGCCAACTAAATGGTGGGTAATCCAGATAATCGATTTTCCGTCCAGACTTGCGAAAATGGTTTTTAACAGATCCTTTTCTGTACGCGGATCTAAACTTGCATTTGGTTCATCCATAATAACGATAGGGGTATTTTGCAGAAGAACTCTTGCAAGTGCCACTCTTTGTCTTTCTCCTCCAGAAAAGCGCTGTCCCGTTTCTTGCATAAATGTATCCAGGCCATCTGGCAGGTTTTCCACCAGTTTTTCCAGCTGTGCCAGTTTTATCGCTTTTGTCAGTTCTTCGGCTGATGGTTCATCGATTCCTAATGTTAAGTTATTCCGAAGCGTCGTATCAAATAAGTGTGGATTTTGATTCAGCACAGAAATAATGGAAGAGCTGTTTTCATGGAAGGAAAAAGCATCTTTATGATTAAATGTGACTTTTCCAGCTGTTGGAATCAATGCACCTTGGATTAGCTTAAGCAAGGTTGATTTTCCCGCACCGCTTCTTCCGATGATTGCTATTTTTTTTCCTTGAGGAATCGAAAGGCTCACGTCTGAAACAGATAGGTCTTTTTCATAAGAAAAGCTGGCAGATTCTACTTGTATATCAATAGTGCTTACATCTAAAACAGCTTGATTATTAGATAGTGAAGCATCCGCATCCTTTGATAATTTTTTTAATCTTTCCAATGAATCCTGGTAAGCTGGGATTTTTTCAAAAGCATCTGAAATAATTAAGAATGCTTCAAGAACAGGAAATGCCACTAATATAATTGCTGCAATTAGGGTCACGGAAATGGTTCCCGCTGCATATTGCTGGCTGGACCAAAGAGCAAGCGAAATAATAATAACAGCAGCTATACATTGAGCAGCCAGGTTTCTCCATCTTGAAAAGTTTTGCAATTTATTGCTGATTCCTGCAACAACTGCTTCTTTTTTTTCATAATCTGCAATAAATCTTTCTGTGCGGCCGCTGATTACCCAATCGCTAATGCCAAGGATGCTGTCTGTTAAGGATTGATATAAGCCATTTCGTTTCTGTTTATATACTTTTTGTTGTTTCTGGATAAACAGCAGGGAAAACAAAGGCAAAACCAATAATAATACCGCAAGATAACAGCCGATAAGCAGAGCAAATGCAACATCAAGCATTCCTATCGAAAACACCACAACCATATACAAAAAAACAGCCGAGATAGTTGGGAAAATGGTCCGTAGATAAATATATTGCAGCTGTTCGATATCTTCTGCCAATATGCCAAGCATATCTCCAATTTTAAATCGATTTTTTAAAAAGAGGGCCTGCGGCTCTAATATCCGGTAAAGCTTCACTCTCATTCGCGATAAAATCCGGAGGACGGTATCATGTCCTGCCAATCTTTCCAAATAAGCAAAAACAGCACGGCTTATGCCAAAAGTTCTAACACCAACAATTGGGATATAGACCAGCAGTATATTTTCTACCGGAATGGCTGCTTTTGAAATGAGGTAACCGGAAGTAAAAGTAAGCATGGCTGCTGTCAAAACGGTGAGAAAACTGATGCCGATGATTAAGATAATTCGCGGGACATTTCCTTTTATATAAGGAAGAATCCATTTTTCCTGTTCCATATGTGCATTCACTCCTTACGCTTTCAGCAGCCTGTAATAGGCACCTTTTTTTTCAATCAATTCTTGATGTGTTCCGATTTCGACAATCTTTCCTTTCTCTAATACAAACAGCAAATCCATCTTTTCCATCCAGTGTAGACGGTGGGTAGCGAGGAATACTAATTTATGTTGAAAAAGGGGAAGCATCGTTTCTTTCAATTCAAATTCTGTTTCAATATCTAAATGGGAAGTCGGTTCATCCAATAACATAACAGGGCGGTTGCTTAAATAAGCCCGTGCTAACGCAATCCGCTGTTCCTGTCCGCCGCTTAATGATCTGCCGCCGTCCCCTAGCCATTCATCCAACCCTTTAGGGAAAGTCGTATACAAATCATATAAACCAGTTGCTTTTAACGCATTTTCTACTTCCTGATCTGTAGCTTCCGGAGAATAAAACCGGATATTATCCCGTAAAGAAAGACTGAAAATATAAGGAGACTGAGGAATATAAGTTGTCTGCTGCCTCCAATTATTATTAGTTAAATTAGCTGCGCTTCCATTTAAGGAAATGGAACCAGCAGTATGCTTGGAAAACCCGCTTAATAGATCAATCAAGGTAGATTTCCCTGCACCGCTTTCGCCGACTATGCCAATTTTTTTGCAGCCGTTAATATGGAAAGAAAGATTCTGCAATGTTTCTTCTTCCTCTTCCTTGTGACGATATCCAACTTCCTGAAAAGTCATTTCATGAATGCTTCCATTAACTGCAGGTGATTCTTCCTTCGTTATTGGTTGATTCAAAATGGCTTGAATCGATTCACCCGCTTCTTTTCCATTTAATGTCGCGTGATAATCAGCCCCAACCATTCTGACTGGCAGAAAGTATTCTGGAGCAAGGATTAAAATAGTAAGTGCTGGCAGCAGCGTTAGATCACCGTTGATCAGCCGGACACCTAAATTTACTGCAACGGAAGCAACAGATAAAGAGGTGAAAAAATCTAATGAAAAAGAGGAAAGAAAAGCTACTCTTAACGTCTTCATTGTCGCAGAACGATACTGTTCGCTGACTTTTTCAATGTTTTCACTGTGCTTTCTGCTTTTTCCAAGAAATTTAAGTGTTTCCAATCCTCTTAATGAATCTAAAAAGTGATTGGATAAAATTCGATAGGTAGCCCACTGGCGGTTCATTTGTCCTTTTGCCGCTAATCCAACTAAAATTAGAAAACCAATTAAAATAGGCATGGTAATCGTTAAAATGATGCCGGAAATCCAGTCCATCCAATAAACATAAAGAAGCAGCATAGGCGGAATAACGGCTGTTGCCGTCATCCTTGGAAGAAACAGCTCCAAATAGTTTTTAAATTGGGAGATTCCTTCTAAAACAAGAGTGGCAATGGTGCCGCTTCCTTGTTTTTTTGTAAACTTAGGCCCAAGCTGGAATAATTTTGTTACAAGTAGAAATCGCAATTCTTTGCTTGTTTTTTCCGCAAATTGTGATGAAATCTTCTGCTGACCTAAATGAAGAAAATGACGGGCGATATATGCGCACAAAAACAATATGATTTGCTCATATTGTTTTTGAAACGGTTCTCCCTTATATAAAGCAACGATTACTTCTGCAAGCCATTTCGCCTGCAGAATAATAGCTGCACCTTGTGAAATCGATAAAAATGTCAATAAAACGAGAATCGGCTTGATCCCTTTGAATTTAAGCAAATCTTGTTTCATTAGTATTCAAGATGAGACTTCTCAGTAACTCTTTTGCGGAAAACAATATAGCTCCATATTTGATACCCTAAAACAAAAGGCAATAAGGTAAGAGCCACTATTGTCATTACTTTTAAAGAATAGTTACCAGAAGCTGCATTTGTAATGGTTAAGCTGAAAGCATCGCTGATCGAGCTGATCATTACTCTAGGGAATAAGCCGATAAATATTGCTGCAAAGGAAAGAATAATGACGCCGCCTGTCATGCCAAATGCCCATCCATCTCTTTTTCTTGAAATAAAGAAGCCGATCAGCACGAAGACGATGACACCCAATCCAAATATAGCAGATAATATTTCTCCTCGAGCATCAAAGATATCAGACTTGATATACGTTAAAACGGTAAATGCCAACAATAGTATGCCTAATAAAGGCAATAGTTTTTGCGCTGTATTTCGAGCGCGGTTTTGAAGATCGCCAACCGTACGAAGGGTTGTAAACATAAGACCGTGAACGAGACATAGAACCAATACAGTTAAACCGCCAACTAAAGTATAGTAGTTTACAATATCAAAAAAACCAGCTTTTAATTCCATGTTTTTATCAATCGGCAGACCCTGCATAAAGCAGGCAAATACAACACCGAATAAAAGCGGCGGCAAAAGGCTACCTAAGAAGATGCAGACATCCCAAGACTTTTTCCATAATGGGCTGTCGCCTTTTGCACGGAACTCAAATCCAGTAGCACGTATAATCAGTGCTAATAATACCACCACAAGAGGGGTATAAAATCCACTGAAAAGAGTAGCATACCAATGAGGGAAAGCTGCAAATAATGCTCCCCCAGCTGTTATGAGCCATACTTCATTCGCATCCCAGAAAGGGCCGATCGAATTAATTAAAATGCGTCTTTCTGTATCGTTTTTGGCAATGATTTGGGTAGACATGCCCACACCGAAATCAAATCCTTCTAAGAAAAAGAACCCGATGAATAAAACAGCAACTAATATAAACCAAAGAACATTTAACTCAAGCATGGAAACCCTCCTTTGCAAATGGGTCAGCGTTTACTTTATTTTCTTTTTTGTCTAGCATGTATGGTCCTTTTTTAATCACTTTTACATATAAGAAGGCCATGATAACAGCTAAAATTGCATAAATAGTAGAGAAAGTGATAACAGAGAATAATACTTGGCCGGCGCTCACACTTGGAGAAATACTGTCTTCTGTTCTCATTAACCCAAAAACAGTCCAAGGCTGTCTGCCGATTTCCGTCATGATCCATCCTGAAGTATTAGCAATAAATGGCAAGGATATACCTGCAACCATGAAACGGTAAAACCATTTATTTGGCTTTGCCGTTAATTTTTTCTTCCATCCTAAATACACACCATAAATGCCTAATAGAAACATAGCTGTTCCGGCGACTACCATGATTCTAAAGCTCCAGAAAGTTGTTTTTACTGGAGGGATGTAATTTCCTTCTCCATACTTTTGCGTATACTCTTTTTGTAATTCGTTCATTCCTTTTACGCTTCCATCAAGTGTATTGTAGGAAAGGATACTTAAAAGATAAGGGATTTTAATTTCATTTGAGTTTTGTTTTTTTTCTACATCTATGTTAGCGAAAGTAGTCCATGGTGCTGGATCTTCACTTGTATCCCAAAGACCTTCACTTGCTGCCATTTTCATTGGCTGGGTTTCGACAAGGTACTGTGCTTGTGCGTGCCCCGCAACCATTGTCAAAAAGGTTGATATTAAGGCAACTGTGATGCCAATTTGGAATGATTTTTTAAAGAATGATACTTCCTGTTTTCTTAATAATTTATAAGCACTGATGCCTGTTACCAGAAAAGCACCTGTAGCTAAAGCTCCTAATACAGTATGCGGGAATTCCACCAGCACTTGCCCGTTTGTTATAAGAGCAAAAAAGTCATTCATTTCTGCACGGCCGTTGTTTATTTGAAAGCCAACAGGATGCTGCATAAAAGAGTTGGCAACAAGGATCCAATAAGCAGAAATCATCGTACCTACAGCTGTCAGCCAAATGCAGGCTAAATGAACCTTTTTGGAAAGTCTTTCCCAACCGAAAATCCATAAACCAATAAAGGTAGATTCCATAAAAAATGCAAGCAATGCTTCAATTGCAAGAGGTGCACCAAACACATCGCCGACAAAACGAGAATAATTGGACCAGTTCATGCCAAATTGGAACTCTTGAAGAATCCCTGTAACGACTCCGATAACGAAATTAATGAGAAATAGCTTCCCCCAGAACTTCGCCATTTTTTTATATTCTTCATTGCCACTTTTTACATACATTGATTCCATAATTGCGATTAGAAACACCAATCCAATCGAAATGGGCACAAATATAAAGTGGAAAATGGTAGTTGAAGCAAATTGTAATCGTGATAGAAATACCATATCCATGTATTTCTTCCTCCTCTTCCTAAAATTTTATCTCTTCATCTAATGAGATTTTGTGAACGGTGAAGTTATTAAAAGCGAGAAATACCATTGCGTCAGCAATGTATTTATAAATAAAAGTAAAAAATGAACAGTTTAGAATAGCTTGGTTTGTGATGAGTTGCACACAGTGAAATTTGTTGAATTCAGTCGAAAAGTACTGGTAAATATGGATTTAATAAAAGATTAGGCTTTGTTTTTTTCCACCGTCTCCTTTTTTGAAATGATAGCTATATCATAATGAAAAAATATTGATTTGAGTTAAAAATCACAAAAAGTTTGAAAAATGTTCACAAATTCACATAAAATAAAAATTGGAAACAAAAGGGTGTTGCATTTTGTTAATCGCCATGATGTGCTAGTTATTTTCAGCATGTTTAGCGTTTATTGCTGTTTCAATTGTTAAGAGATAGGTTATTTTACAAAAAGCAATGAAACTTACGAATGCTGCAGCCCTGATGAGTTCTCCACCAGGAGGGAAACTGGGAATATATGCATATACTTTGATTAATAAGGTAGAAAGTTGTATGATTTTGTGAGCGGTCAATAAAAAGGGATAGAGTAGATTAAATTTAAGTATGAGGGTGTTTAAATCATGATTAAATGTATTGCAATCGATATGGATGGAACATTATTAACCTCGGCACAAGAAATAACAGAAGCGAACAGGGATGCTATTAAAAAAGCGCAAGAAAAAGGGGTAGAAGTCATTATCTCTACTGGCCGTGCTTATGAGGAAGCGGGAGATTTATTAAAGGACGCTGGAATTATTACACCGATGATTTGTGCAAATGGTGCTGAAATTCGTACAAATAAGCATGAAATAGTAGGAACCAACCCATTAGAAAAGAGTTTGGCAAAAGAAATGGCAGAAATCCTGCATCAAAACCAAGTTTATTATGAAGTATACACAGATAAAGGTACATATACATTGGATAAAAAAATGGCAAGATCATTGATTATGGACATTTTTACAGTAAGTGGGCATATAGGTAATCTTGAGGATATACAAAAAGCAGCAGAAGAACGCTTAGAAGTCATCCATGAAGTAGAAAGCTATCTGCCTTTATTTGAAGAGGATGCGTACATCATTTATAAGTTGCTTGTCTTTCATACAGAACCAACAAAGCTTGCGGAAGTTAGAAAAAAGTTGAGTGGTGTGAAAGGATTGGCTATTAGTGCATCTGGTCAAGAAAATTTAGAATTAACTGCAGTAAATGCGCAAAAAGGAGTAGCTTTAGAAAAGTTTGTGCAGTCCAAAGGGATTTCATTAAAAGATACGATGGCAATTGGAGACAACTTTAATGATCTTTCCATGTTTTTAAAGGCTGGCAGAGCTGTTGCAATGGGAAATGCAGTGGATGAAATAAAAAAACAATGTCATTTTGTAACAGGTACAAATGAAGAGAGCGGAGTAGCGCAGGCCATTAATCTAGCGCTTTCGGAAGAATCCTGAAGTTTAAGCAAATGAAAAAGGAAAACCGCTAAGAAAGTGGTTTTCCTTTCAGGCTGTCGACAAACGCTCGATTTCTTCGTTGTTCGCCTTACTCGGATGCTCATTACCCAACCACGGTAACTGCGCTCCTCCTAAGGCTTCACGCCTCGAAATACAAACGTTTTCGATCAGCCTGAAGTTTGTACAAAGAATACTTTGTCTACACTCTAAAAGGAAAACCGCTAAGAAAGTGGTTTTCCTTTTATATTTTAAGAAGAATTTCTATTCATTGTTTCTTGGCTTTAATCCATAAAGTATAAATTGAATCGTTCTTTCTATTTCTTCTTCATCATTCCATTTCGCTTCTGGAAGAATAATATAACGAGCGATAAAAAAGCCGAAGATAGAGGTGATGGCTAATCGAACAGCAGAAAAAGCAGGAATATCAATAATTTCTCCTTTTTCCTTATATACATCAACAAGTTCTTGCAGCCGGTTGAATACTTTGACCGCAATTTGTTCTTTAAAGGTTTCTCGCAAGTCATCATGAAACGGTATCTCTTGAATGAGAATTTTTAATAACGTATAGTTTTTTTGCAGAAACTCCAGTCTGTTTTTTACAATGGCACGAAGCAAATCCTCAAAGCTGTTAGGAGGAACCTTTAGCACTTTGTCAAAATCTTTGATGACTAACGGGGCAATAAAAGTACTTATCATTGGCGCCAGCAAAGCCAAGAGTAGATCTTTTTTTGTTTTATAGTGGCGGAATATCGTTCCTTCTGCCACTCCAGCCTTTTTAGCAATTTCGCTAGTAGAGGTTGCTGCGAATCCTTTTTCAGAAAACGCTTCTATAGCTGCAGTTAATATTTTTTTTTGCTTATCTGTTATCTTGTTTTCTTCTTTAAGAATTAGTTCTAAAATAGAATCTTGATCAGGCATGATGATGCTCCTTCTGGCTAACTGAATACTTTTATTATAATAGATGACAGGGAAAAAGAAAAAAGAAGTGGCCGGCATGTTGTCAGGATTTTATCCCACTCTTACTGCCCATAAAGGTCCGATAAGTGCAACTAACCATCAGTGGAGATGAGGAAAAACCCCCACTGATGGAAGTTTACTTTATTATATTTTTCGGTATTTTTTTAATGCGATGATATTAATAATAATAAAAGCGACGGAAAAACTAAAAAGAATAGAAAGTGGAACCAATATATCTTCTATGCCTTTGCCGCGTATCATGGTATTTTTTAAAGCATCTGCTGCATAGTACAATGGCGTTATAATGGAAATCCAGCTAATAGAAGAAGAAATAGTTTCTAAATTGAATAATCCAGAAAAAAACACCTGCGGCACTACAATCAACGGAATAAACTGCATCATCTGCAATTCGTTTTTAGCAAAAGAAGAAAGCAGAATACCTAGTGTCAAAGCAGCTAAAGAAAGAAGCAGATTGGTTAAAAGCACATAGACAATAGAGCCTTCATTTATCATGTTTAATACATAAACGGAATATACAACAATGATGCTGGATTGAATCATGGTAAATAAACCAAAGCCTATGACATACGATAAAACAAGCTCCCATCTTCTAACAGGACTGGATAGTAGTCTTTCTAGCGTACCTGAAGTTCTTTCTCGTAAAAAAGAAACCCCGGCTATTAAAAATACAAAGAAAAAGGAAAAGAAACCAAGAAGGACAGGGCCAAATGAATCAAATTGGCTTATAGACATGGAACCGTATAATGCTTCTACATGAAGATTTTCTCCATTGCTGGCAGTTGGCAGGAATACATTTTTTATAGTAGATAAAGTATGGGCATTTATGGTTGGATCACTGCCTTCTATCATGACCGCAGGCGTTTTATTTTCAAAAGATATATACCCGTCTATATTTTTATCCTCGATCGCCTTCTTAGCATCCTTGTTAGACTCATAAAAATGAATGGTGCTGCTGCTGTTTTGAAAGGCATCTGCTACATTTGTCGGAGCGTGTACAAGCCCAATTTTTGGTTCATACGCATCGCTGTTAAAAATAAAATGCAGTAAGGTTAAAATAAAGATAGGTGCGAGTATCATCATCGCCATTGTCCGTTTATCTCGGTAAAATTGTTTCATAATTCGGATCACGATTGCTTTAATTCTCATATGAAAGACCTCCATAATAAAGAAAAGCTTCTTCCATTGTTTCGGCATGGCATTGCTCTTTTAATGCCGCTGGTGATCCGTGAGCGATAATTTTACCATTGCGAATCATTCCTAATGTATCGCATTTTTCGGCCTCATCCATCACATGTGTCGTAACGATAATAGAGGTGCCTTTTTCTTTTAGCCTTTGAAAAGCGGTCCAAATACTTTTTCGTAAAACAGGGTCAATCCCGACTGTTGGCTCATCTAAAATTAATAAATCTGGATTATTTAATAAGGCAATGCTAATGGATAATCTCCGCTTCATTCCGCCTGAATAATTAGAAACAAGCTTGTCAAGATGATCCGACAAGTCAACTAAAGAAGCAGCCCATTCTATCCGTTCCTTTTTCTTTTTTCTTTTAAGTCCGTATAAGGCTGCGAAAAAATCTAAATTTTCCATTGCAGTCAACTCTTGGTATAAGGCATCTGCCTGCGCCATATATCCAATTCGCTCCATGACCTTTAAATCAGGCATTTGGCTGTCTAAAACCATAATGCTTCCTTGATCAGGTGTATCCAAACCGACTAATTCTTTTACAAGTGTTGTTTTTCCAGAACCGGAAGGACCTAATAATCCGTAAATTTCGCCACGACGAAGCTTCATATTTATATTATGAAGAGTAGACTGATTACCAAATGATTTGTAGACGGAATCAACAGAAATAACGAGATTAGTTGTCATACAATTCCTCCTTCTTTCAAAGTGAGTGATTACTCACTTTTTATAATAGTCCTCTTCAAGCGATTTGTAAAGTGATTAATCACTCATTAATATTCTCCTGTTAAAATTTTAACGATTTTAAAAAAATCAGTTATACTTGAACTATCGTCTAGAAAAGGACATATTTTGATATTTTGAGGTGGAAGAATGGCTGATTTTCAGGCTAATGTAATCATTGCAAAACCAGTAGAGCTTGTTTTTGCTTATATGGCTAATTTAGGGAATGCTCCAGAATATATGAGAAATGTGGAAGAAACACATAAAATTACAGAAGGTCCGATAGAAATTGGAACAAAATATCAAGAAATAAGAAAAGTACGTGGGAAAAAGGCAGTATCAGAAATTGAATACCTTTCCTTTGAGGAGAATGTCTCTTATAAGACAAGAAGCAACTCTAATGGTTTAATCGTTGATTACGAATACGAGTTTTCGGAAATAGACGAAGGCACACAAGTGCAATTCAAAGCAGTATTGCATGTAAAAGGATTTATGATGAAGTTGACAAAAAGAATGCTGGTTAATATTTTGCGAGCCGAAGATGGAGACCATTTGGAGAGAGTGAAAAAAAGTTTAGAAGAGGATGGAAGGGGATAGTAGACTCATTATAAACCAGCTGATACGAAAAGTCAGCTGGTTTATGTGCTTGGCATGTGTGCAATTTAAAGGTAGATCTTATTAATAAAACCTATAAGTTAGATCAACTAACTATTGACTTGCCTCTTACAGACAACATTACAATTTTTATACACTTGTAGAGGAGGCACGAAATATGAACATTAAAGTAGTTTCTGAACGAACTGGACTAACTAAAAAAGCGATTAAATATTATGAAGAGGTAGGTCTTATAACGGTAGAGAAAAATGCAGTGAATAATTACCGAGAATATTCACAAGAAAATATTACAACTTTAAGATTGATTTCTTCATTAAGATTGCTGCATTTTTCAATTGAAGACATAAAAATATTTTTACAAGGTGAAAAAAATATTAAAACCCTTTTAAGCGATCAGCTTGATAGTATCGAGCTAGAACTAAGTGATATTCATCGTAGAAAGTTATTAACCGAAACGCTTATTAATAGGTTAGATCAATTTGAAGATTTTGAGAATATAGCCCAAGAACTTAATCGAACGCTTGTATTAAGTGAGTCAGAGAAAAAAGAATATTTATCTGATCAGCTAAAAAGAGTTTTCCCAGGCACATTTGGATATTTTCTTTCTCAAATTTACGAACCATTTCTTAATGTTTATGTAGAAGATGAAACAACGAAAACAGCGTGGCTAAGTCTGATACAATTATTGGATGATATGGATGAGGTGCCAGAAATGGTAAAAACACAGTCATTGGACAATCAAACATTGGATAAGCACTTAAAGGCACAACAACCTAATCCGAATTTTATCGAGGAGTTGATTTCTAATGATAGTCGTGCGAAGCAACAATTAAAGGATATGCTCAGTATGCTTGTTGAGAATTTAAAAGCAACTGATCAATCAACCATTTCTAAAGAACAAGGAAATTTACCCAATTTTAAACAAGGGTCTCCTTTTCATGACTCGTTGGTTAAAATTAGTCCTAAATATGCTGAATTTACGAAAGTACAAAACACCATAATCGAAGAAATCAGTAAAGAGCAGGGAATAGAGGCCAAAGTGTTGCTTAATAACATAATATAGTTTTTATGAAGTGAAGATGGCTGTTATCTGATGGTCATCTTCTTTCGTAAAAGATTCTGTTTCTAAGAAAGGATATTTATAAGATGATATTTGATTTTCGAACGGATGCAGGAACGTTGCCAACCGAAGAAATGCGACAAGCTATGTATAATGCAATGCTAGGTGATGATTATTATGGAGAAGACCCTTCAGTTGCCCTATTGGAAAAAGATGCTGCAGAACTATTTAATAAGGAATCAGCGTTATTAACTACTAGTGCTACTTTGGCAAATCAATTAGCATTACTTGCACAACAGGAACACTATCGCTCTATTTGGTTAGAGGAGAAATCACATATTGCAACACATGCTTATGTGAAAAATGTATGGCCTGATTGTCAGCTGAATACATATAATCAATGGGGAGTGCATGCCTCTTTAAAGATTAATGAACCCTCCATCGTATGTATGGAAAATACACATAATATATATGGAGGTAAGATTATTGCTATAGAAGATATGGCGATAATCTATCAAAAGGCAAAACAAAATAATTGCAGTACGCACCTTGATGGTACGCGTCTCTTTCACGCACAGATTGAAACGGGAAAAAAAGTATCTGAATATGCTAGATTTGCTGATACCGTAACAATTTGTTTAACGAAAGGGTTATCAGCACCTGTTGGAGGATTACTTGTTGGTTCTGAACAGGTTATCAAAAGAGCGAGGGATATTAGACTGCAAATGGGTGGAGGAATGGCACAAGCAGGAATTATTGCAGCACCTGGGCATATTGCATTAATGAAAATGTGGAAAAGACTGAAAGAAGATCATGACTTAGCAAAATTTTTTGCTTTGGAAGTTAAGCGAATAGAAAATATCCATATTGATCTTAACCAGGTTCAAACAAATATTGTATTAGTCAAAATAATACATCCCGATAAGTCTATTTCAGACATTATTGTTGAGTTAAGTAAAAACGGGGTACTTGTTGAGCAGCACGGTGATCAAACTATTCGATTTGTTTTTGATCGCAGACAGACAAAAAAAAAGTGTGAAAAAGTTATCCAATGTATTAAAAAAGTGATGAAAACAAGAAAAAATGCCTGACCCCCAGCGCTTTATACGTTACCGTAATTTGGGGGCAGGGACATTGAATTTAAAACGTATACGTCCACATTTTTTCCGTATACAATCGCTCTAATATTTCTGGTACTTGGTTCGTCAACCCTTCTTGCATTGCAGCTAAAAATTCCTGTGTTTGCGAGCGGTGTGCTCCAATCGCTGCCATTTTTTTCTCTGCAAAGCTTTCTACATCGATCGTTATATCTGGTTCTCCAAGGTCTTCGATGCAGTTTCGTGAGAAGGCTATGCAATATAGCTTTGGACGTTTAGATGCTTCTATGTTTTTTAATGTTTTTACAACAGCTTCTGCTGTTGCATCATGGTCAGGATGTACAGAGTATCCTGGATAAAAAGAGATGACTAATGATGGATTTAATTCCTCAATTAGGTTTGTAAATTCATCAACCAACACATCGTCCGCTAAAAACTCAATTGTTTTGTCTCGATAGCCCAACATTCGAAGGTCATCTATTCCCATCACACGCGCTGCTTCCTGCAATTCATCCTTGCGGACAGTCGGCAAGGTTTCTCTTGTTGCGAATGGGGGATTTCCTAAGTTTCTTCCCATTTCACCAAGGGTTAAGCATGCATACGTGACAGGCGTCCCATCATGTATATATTTTGAGATTGTTCCGGAAACACCAAATGCTTCATCATCAGGGTGCGGAAAGATTACTAAAACATGTTTTTCCTTTACCATGGTCGTTTGTTCCTCCTTTCTAATTGTTTATTCAAAGGGATTTTCGCTGATTTCAAGGGCAACTGCCAACTTCCCGGTAAAATCAATTCCTGCTAGTAATAGTCGGTTGTTATCATCCACTTCATAATGGGTAATTCCTTCTGCATATACCCACCCTATTTCTGTTTTTAACCCAACTCGATACGGACCATTTCCCGTAATTTTTCCATATTCATAGGAGAGTTTTGCATTGCGTATATAAGCTCCTGAATTAAAGAAAGTTTCATCTTTATGGTTGGCGTAAGCACCATTTGTTGTTTCAAGATGAATATATACTTCTTTCCTTGCTTTTTGGTCAATCTCTTGTTGTACTCTTTCAGTTTGTACGAATTCCATTTTTCCCCTCCTCTTTTTCCGAAGAAGCTATTCAAAAAGCCCAGAAAACAGCTGTCTGTTTTCTTTTATGCTGGCTAAATCCATGTTTCATAGAATAATCAGCAGGATTGCTTCGACTTTCCGCCTTTTTAAATAGGCACTTCTAGTAATAGTATATTCGATTATCAGTAGTGTGGTTTCTTAGTTTCTGCTGCTTACTTTTTGTTTATTCCGATAGGCTCCATGCATGGTTGGTCCAACATACTCATTCAGTTTAAAACCATTGCTGATGGCAGCAGTAATAAAATCTTTTGCTGTTTGAATGGCTTCTAAAACCGTATTTTCTTTTGCTAATTCTGCTGTAATGGCAGCAGAGTATGTACATCCTGCGCCGTGTGTATAGGTAGTATCCACTAGTTCACTTTCATAAATAATAAAGTCTTTTCCATCGTATAGAAGATCGATAGCTTTTTCATGTTTTAATTTGCTGCCGCCTTTAATAAGCACATATTTAGGACCTAAAGCGTGAATTTTTACAGCAGCTTCTTTTAAATCATCAATTGTGGCAATAGGTTTGTCCGTTTTTGCCAACTGCCATGCTTCAAATAAATTAGGGGTCACAACAGTAGCTTTTGGGACTAGCAGTTCGCGCAATGCATCCGCTGTTTCTGGATGCAGGACTTCATCTTCTCCTTTGCACACCATAACAGGATCGATAACAACCTTTTTTAATTTCTTTTCTTCTATTAATTTGCTGGCAAGTTCAATGATTTCAACAGAACCTAACATGCCTGTTTTCATTGCATCAATGCCTACAGAAAGAACGGTGTCTAATTGTGATTCAACCGTTTCAATCGTTTGTGGAAAGACATTATGATGCCAGCCATTATTAGGATCCATCGTTACAATTGTCGTCAGGGCTGTCATTCCATACACACCTAATTCTTGAAATGTCTTTAAGTCGGCTTGAATACCAGCACCGCCGCTTGTATCCGAACCAGCTAATGTTAAAACTTTTTTCATCTTGCAAGCCTCCTATAGTTGTCCAAAAAATAAATAATGGAAAATGTATTCAGTGGGATATTAGATTGGATAATGATAAAATATTTTAAATTAATCATACAACTATTCAAACTTTTTTTCATCCGTAATCACTTGAAACATTCATACATCTTTATCATATAAAGAATGCTTAAACCCCCTTCATAAGAAAAATGGATAAGAATATAAATCGGATTGTTCTATTAAATAACTTAAGTTTTTAGTAGAATAGTAATATAAGTTCTGAGTAAGCAGGATACAATTCATTTTAAAAGTCTAATAAAAGGAGTAAACTATGAACGTTGAAATTACATATAACCCCATTTCTATACAAGATGCAATCGATAAAGTAGCCAGGAGAGATGTAGGTGCTATTACTACTTTTATTGGCACAGTTAGGGAATTGACACATGGTAGAAAAACGCTACACTTAATATATGAAGCATATGAGTCGATGGCTTTAAAGAAACTGCAGCAAATACGAACAGAAATAACTGAAAAGTGGAAAAATTCAGAAGTGGCAATCATCCATCGACTTGGCAGGCTGGAAATAACCGATATTGCAGTTGTTATTGCTGTGTCCACCCCGCATCGAAAAGATGCATATGAAGCAAACAGGTATGCAATTGAAAGAATAAAAGAAATAGTGCCTATTTGGAAAAAAGAGTATTGGGAAGATGGAGAAGAATGGATAGGAAATCAGCAAGGGACAATCTCTTATCCATCAGGAAAACCAAAAGAGGAGGAATAAAAATGAATAAAGTGCTTTTTTTTGCTGCATTAAAAGATGTTGTCGGAAAAGAATCTCTACAGGTGGAGGCAAGTGGAAAAACGGTAAGCGAAATAAAAGCTTTGTTGCAAAATGATTTTCCTGCATTGCCATTGGATGTCGCTATGACTGCCATAAATGAAGAATTTGCGTTGGATGACGATATAATAGCAAAAGAAGACGTCATAGCATTTATCCCTCCAGTAAGTGGGGGATAAGAAAAGCGAAAGCGCCTTGAACATCGACGAACGGACTGGAAGGACTTTGACTGAGATAAAGAAAACACGAAGAGCGTTAGCGAAACGATGTTGACTTATCGTAGGGAAAAGGCCAGAAGTACGAAAGTCGATAGGCGCTGTAGCTAGACAAAGAAAAGCGAAAGCGCCTTGAACATCGACGAACGGACTGTGGCCGATTAAGAACGCTACGTCCTGTACGTCAGAGCTAGATATTCGTCTAAGTTCAAAAGTTTTACTCGTATCTTTTAAAGAGAGGAAGAGGGGAATACAGGATGAACAATGATCGTTATTCCCGCCAAATACTTTTCCCACCTGTTGGTAAAGAAGGGCAAAAAAAACTGGCAGAAAAGCATGTATTGGTTATCGGTGCAGGCGCATTAGGATCAAGTGCAGCAGAAATGCTGACAAGAGCGGGAATTGGAAAAATAACCATTATCGATAGAGATTATATTGAATTAAGTAATTTGCAGCGGCAGACATTATACACAGAAGAAGATGTCCAAAATAAAATGCCAAAAGCAATCGCAGCTGCAAAAAGACTGCAGGCAGTAAATTCAGCATGTGATATCCAAGGTATTGTTGGTGAAGCAACGATTGATTTGATTGAAGAGATCATCTCATGCGTTGATGTTATTATCGATGCAACGGATAATTTTGAAACAAGAATGCTTATAAATGATGTAACACAAAAGTACGATAAACCTTGGATTTATGGAGCGTGTGTAGGAAGTGTCGGCATGAGCTATACAATTATCCCTGGTGTCACGCCGTGTTTGCATTGTTTATTGCAGAAAATCCCTCTTCAAGGGATGACTTGCGATACAGCTGGAATCATTGCCCCTGCTGTACAAATGGTCGTAACCCATCAAGTGACAGAAGCGATGAAGCTGTTGGTGGATGATAAGGAAGCATTAAGAGGAACCTTTTTAAGCTTTGATTTATGGAATAATCATTATCAGTCCATTAAAGTGAACCGCATAAAGAAATCGTCTTGCACTTCTTGTGGAACAGAACCAACATATCCATTTTTAGATAAAACAAACCAAACAAAAACAGCAATATTATGTGGAAGGGAAACGGTGCAGATTCGACCTTCAAAAGAAAAAAAGATATCGTTGAGCATATTGGCTGAGAGTTTGCAGAGCAGTGGATATGCCGTTAAAGCGAATCCTTTTTTATTATCGGTGCAAATGGAAAAAGCAAGAATTGTCTTATTCCAAGATGGAAGAGCGCTTGTTCATGATACAAAAGATCCTGTTTATGCAAAATCCATCTACGATAAATTGCTAGGGTAACAAGTAAAGCGGAAGCGCCTTGAACATCGACGAACGGACTGGAAGGACTTTGACTGAGATAAAGGAAACACGAAGAGCGTTAGCGAAACGATGTTGACTTATCGTAGGGAAAAGGCCAGAAGTACGAAAGTCGATAGGCGCTGTAGCTAGACAAAGGAAAAGCGGAAGCGCCTTGAACATTGACGAACGGACTGGACGATAGAACGCAGAAAAGGAAAATCGACTAAATACGCCACATCCTGTGGCTACATCGGCACTGGTGCATCCTTGTACTTCGGAGCTAGAAACTCCACTCGTCTAAGTTCAATAAACCTTATACATTCTAATTTTTCAAAAAAGCTGCTCTAAGAAAAGAATGATGAGAGCCATTCCAAACTTAGAGCAGCCTGATTTAAGATAGTATGTTAGAGAAGAAAAAGCTGATATTAAAAGCTGAGATGTAGTTATTTGATTATGGGAGTTTAGTGATGGGAACCCACAATGACTAGTTTTCCTGTATCTAGAACTTCTTCATATTGTTCGGCTTCCATCTCTGTTAAACCAACAGATTGCATTTTAGACCGCAGTTCGTCCCCTCTCTTTTTGAAAACATTGGTGATCGAATCAATAATTCCTTGTTCCTGTATATTTACCTCTGCAGTATCTGTTGCTTCCGTTAGATCGGCAGAACGATCTTTGTCATGTGCAAATATATAAATATTGTCTTTTTCATAGCCTTGATTTTCTAATGCTCTAATAACATTGCTCGCTTGAACACCGTTTTCTACTACTTCTACTTTATACATCAATTATTCCTCCTTTAAATTTAGCACAAGCTTAGAAAAAAGCTTTGCTCTTTATATATCTTATTTAACCGCTTAAAAAAAACCTAAACGCCCGTTCTTCTGGTAATATTTTCATATGTTTAAAACAACTTGTAAAACAGCTGCTTTTTTGATAGAAACAAAATAAATAGGCAAGTGTAGACAAAGTGTTATTTGCACAAACCTCAGGCTGATCGATAAGTGCAACTAACCATCAGTGGTGGGGTTCTCATCCCCCACTGATGGTTAGTTGCACTTATCGGACCTTTACGGGCAAGTTTCAACGCCTATCTTCCTCGATTTCTCGGAATCCTGAGGCGGGGGTCTTACTGCCCGTTAAGAGTGGGATAAAGTTTTTATTTCGAGGCATGAAACGGAGGGAGGAACAAAGTTAGCGTGTTTGGGTATTGAGCATCCGAGCAACGGGAACAACTAGAAAAGCGAGTGTTTGTTGTCAGCATGCGTAGAGAATCATTTCTCGCAGAATAGAAAATGCGTCGAAACAAGTAGTTTTTTGACAAATTTACATGGATGCATTATGGTTCAACTAACTATCTTAGAGAATCGTTAAAATAAAGTAAACTTCCATCAGTGGAGGTTTTTCCTCATCCCCCACTGATGGTTAGTTGCACTTATCGGACCTTTACGGGCAGTTATCCCCCACCTATCTTCCTCGATTTCTTAGCATCCCCGACGTGGGGGTCTTACTGCCCGTTAAGAATGGGATAAAAGAGAGAATACTAGATTTGGTAAATATAGTCCGTTAAATCGGCAGGAAGGAGAAAAGTGGTTGGTTAGTAGAAAAGAAAAAGAAACGATAAAAAAAGAATTAGATAGAGCAAAACAGGAACAGGCAAGTGCCTCAATAGGCATGAATAGATCAGGGGAGTTCCGTTTTCCAACATTTCGCTTAGGCAGCAAAAAGGGGCAATATAAATTAGTATTCTTCCTTGTTGTCATCATCTTTGTGTTAATGGCAGTAATTGCAGGGATTTGGAAACTTTCTTTCGCAGATAAAGCTTCTGTAAGAACCAGCAGCTATTTGGAACAAATGAAAGACTTATCATCGCTTGCAACTTCGCAAGCTTTTGTAAAGATCATTCTCGAAAAAGAGGATAACGAAATTTTTGGAAAAGAGATACAAGCTAATATTCCAGGAACAAAAAGAAAGATATTGCTAGTTGTTCCTGGTTCAGTTACGGCAGGTGTAAACTTAGAGAACATAGCTTCGGATCAACTAGAAATAAATGAAGACAAAAAGGAAATAACACTAAAGCTGCCTCATGCACAAATACTGCAAGATCCTTCTATTGATTTTGAAAAAGTAGAAACCTATTCGTTGGCCGGTATTTTCAGAGAAGATGTAGATTGGAACGAGGGATATGCTTTAGCGAATGAGGCAAAGGAAGAAATAAAAAAGGAAGCAATCAACCAGGGGATATTAACGGTTGCAGAAACAAATGCGAAAAAGACATTAAAGAGTTTTTGTGATCAATTGGGATATTCCGTACATGTTACTTTCAGCGAAAATGAAAAGGGGAATTAGAAGAAATGACAGATTTGCAAGTGCAAAATGAGTGGGCTCCTTTCCTAACAAGAGAAAAAAAGAAAGATTATTTTATAAAGCTAGATACATTTTTGCAGCAAGAATATGAACAGCATACTATTTATCCTGTTCAAAAAGATCTTTTTAATAGTTTACTATTTACTTCTTATTCAGATGTGAAAGTAGTGATCATAGGACAAGATCCCTATCATGGCCCCAACCAGGCACATGGATTAAGTTTTTCTGTTAAACCGACTGTAGCCATTCCTCCTTCTTTAAAAAACATATACAAAGAATTAAAGGATGATGTAGGCTGTCCTGTTCCAAATCATGGCTGTTTAAAAAGCTGGGCGCAACAAGGTGTACTTTTGTTAAATACTGTTTTGACAGTAAGGGAAGGTAGAGCTCACTCTCATCGGGGAAAAGGATGGGAGACTTTTACAAATGAAGTGATAAAAGAGCTTAATAGACGACAAGATCCAGTTATCTTTCTATTATGGGGGAAGCCTGCACAAGAAAAAGAGGCTTTTATTGATACAAATAAGCATAAAGTTATTGTATCCAGCCATCCTAGTCCATTATCTGCTTATCGCGGTTTTTTCGGAAGCAAGCCTTTTTCCAAAATCAATGAAATTTTATCCCAGTGGGGGAAAGAGCAGATTGAATGGTGTATAGATGATTTTTCCGATTAGGAATAATATAATAAAAACGAACAATAATAGCAGACCTATAAGCAGGCATTTGATGACAGACTAAGGGTCTTTCTTTTTTAAAAAGAAGGCTCTGTTAAACGGAAATGTTGTTTTAGGGAAGGGATGGGATGAAAATAAGCAGTCTAATTTCAGAATTACACAAGGGATTAGAGCGAAGAATAATGTTGGTTGGAGAAGCGTTCTCTCGACTCCTGCGGGAAAGCGAGGCAGGCTTCGGAAAACCAATTTACATTCATTGTTTAACAGGGCTTATTTTCAGGGTAGACATTCATGCAAACAAATTTGCACCATGAAGGATGAAAAGAAACAGATTCCAATTTTTGAAGCATGGAGCAGCCTGAATACACGAAGACTCCTGTGGGATTTGCGAGAAAGGTGAGACCCCACAGGAGCTATGCTCCGAGGAGGCTCACCGCTCGCCCCACGGAAAGCGAAGTGTATACAGGCTGCGGACTATTTAAAAGAGCGCCCATTTTCAGGGTAGACATCCATGCAAACAAATTTGCACCATAAAGGATGAAAAGAAACAGATTCCAATTTTTGAAGCATGGAGCAGCCTGAATACACGAAGACTCCTGCGGGATTAGCGGGACAGGCGAGACCCCACAGGAGCCGTGCTCCGAGGAGGATCGGCGCCAGCCCCGCGGAAAGCGAAGTGTATACAGGCTGTGGACTATTTAAAAGAGCGCCTATTTTCAGGGGAGCCTAAAGGAAAAGAAAGGAGCTGGAAATGAATATATCTGTCCAAAAATTATTAGCTAAAATGGAAGACCAATTAATAGAGGCAAAAGCAAGTGATTCAGATTCACGGATAAGAGAGCGTGTTCATGCGATTAAATCATTATGCGAACTGATTTTAGATCAAGAAGAAAAAAGGGAGGGCTTGTCTCATCAAGTGATGCAGCCAACTGCAAATATACCACAAGTCTCCTTTAGCCCAACTACACAAACGATGCAAACACAAAAATTAAATACGGAAGAAGGAAACGGCGACTCTTTGTTTGATTTTTAAGAGGAAATAGGATAGGAGGATACAATGAAAACATTTATCATAATTGGAGCTATTAATGCGTTTTTAGCTGTAGCATTAGGGGCTTTTGGCGCACATGGTTTAGAAGGGAAAATAAGTGCGAAATATTTGGAGATTTGGAAAACAGCAGTTACATATCAAATGTTTCACAGTACAGGCATTTTTATTATAGGACTACTTATGATGAAATTCCCACAGAGCGGTTTATTAAATTGGTCTGGCTGGTTGATGCTAGCAGGGATTATTTTATTTGCAGGAAGTTTATATGTGTTGGCTGTTACCCAAATTAGTGTCTTAGGAGCCATTACGCCAATTGGCGGCGTTGCTTTTTTAACAGCTTGGCTGTTATTAATAATTGCTACCGTTAAGCATTTCTAATAGGCAAGCATTTCTGGGAAGAAGAAAAAATATTTGCAGACTTTCACACAAGAAAGGCGGATCTCCGCCTTTTTTCCAAAAAAAGGGGACTGACCCGCTTTTTGGACAGTCCCATTGTGAATCTACCTTGGTGGATAAGTGGAAAGGTTTGGTGCTCCTGCTCCATACGGGTATTCATATTCAATTTCCTCGTCAAAGGTAATATAGTCTAAATAAACCATAGGAATTAAATAGCGTACACCCGATTGTGGATCACTTAAGATAAGATGGTCCCTCCCGGCAGCTTCGATAATTCCTTTAAAGATCTTGGCGTTCCATTGTGTATTATTCTCAAAAGTTGTATAAACAGTTGCCAGCTTGCCTTTATTTAGTCGTAAAATATTTTCGATATAAGATGCTTCAATAGGCAGCTGCCCCGGTAAAGATGGGGTAATGGCAGAAGGTGCACCCGGTTGGGCAGGTGCTTGCTGCTGTGTGGCATATTGCTGCTGTCCGCCGCCATAACCAGGCGGAACTGCTCTGTAGCCTTGCGGATAGCCATAATTGGTATAGTTGCTGAACTCAGGATTTTGACTGTAATTCTGACTCATTTTCATCCCTCCATTTAATCAAAAAAACCAAGCTTTTTTTTGCACATAAACGTGTAAATAAGGACCCCTTTAATAGAGGGGTTATACTCCAAATAATCGTGATCGTTTAGTTCTTTTAAAGTAAACTCACTATTTTATCCTATGAAGCCTCTACTTCGCTTATGCCTAGGTTATTTAAATGTTGGCAATTTTTTCAATAGGTTCTGTTAAACGGTAATGTTGTTTTAGGGAAGGGAATTTGCGAGACTCCTGCTTAAAAAACGGGCTGGCAAGACCCCGAAGAGAGGTACGAGCAAGGAGGTTTGCCAGTTCGTCCGCGGAAAGCAAGCCGATTCCCTGACCATATAAAATCAACACTGAAATTTAACAGAGCCTTTCAATAAAAATACACTATTTGATTATTTTTATAAGAGGAAAAGAAAAAGGATAACGATAATGGAAGTTATTCCACTTTTCGTTATCCTTTAAAACTTGTTAGTTTACGTGCAAAAAGGAATGAATTGATTCTAGTTTTAGAATATTTCCTACAAAAAAGGATCCAAATTCACCATAACGGGCACTTACTTCATCAAATCGCATTTCATATACTAGCTTCTTAAATTGAAGCACATCATCTGAAAAAAGTGTAACTCCCCATTCATAATCATCAAAGCCAACGGATCCAGTAATAATCTGCTTTACTTTTCCTGCATATTGGCGCCCGATCATGCCATGGCTGCGCATAAGATTTTTTCGGTCTTCCATCGGAAGCATGTACCAGTTGTCGTTCCCTTGACGGCGCTTGTCCATCGGATAGAAGCAAACATATTTTGCCGTTGGAAGAATTGGATATAATCTTGCTTTAATATGAGGATTTTCATATGGATTTTCATCAGAATCAGCTGGCAGATAGTTGCTTAATTCAACTACCGATACATAAGAGTGTGCAGGAATTGTAAACTCTGCCAATTTTGTTTTATTAAATTCTGTTTCCAATTCATTTAATTCTTCCATTGTAGGACGTAAAATCATCATCATAAAGTCAGCCTTTTGCCCAACAACCGTATATAATGCATTGCTGCCTTTATTGTCAGATTGAACAGCACCCCATTTTTCCAATAAACCAAGAAATTCATGAATGGCTGCTTGTCTGTCATCACTTGATAACATTTTCCAGGTTGTCCAATCTACAGTACGGAAATCATGCAGACAATACCAGCCGTCCAATGTTTTTGCTGCTTCACTCATTCTATCACTCCTATTTTTATAACGATATTCATCTAATCAATCCTACTATATCATATTGTATCCGTAAAACATTAGGCATAAAACTTGTAAATGGCATGTCTTTCAAGAAAGCAATGTTAAAGGAATGTATGGGTTCAACAAAAAATCTATCATACCCTTCACCAAAAAAAGATATTACAAACTTCTAATTATAAGAACCCCAAACTTTTTAGGGAAGACATCCATGCTAATTGAAATTTGCACCATGGCACATGAAAAAAGCAGTATCCCTATTTTATAGCACGGAGCAGCCGGCATATACGAAGACTCCTATGGGATTAGCGGGATAGACGAGACCCCGCAGAAGCCATGCTCCGAGGAGGCTCGGCGCCCGCCCCATGGAAAGCGAAGTATATGCCGGCTGCGGAACCCTTTTTTCAGGGTAGCCAATTAATAGAAATAGGAAACATAAAAATCCAAATACCGGTAAAATTATGTCAGATATATGAAAATGAAAAGAGATTTGATTATATTCTTTGAAATTTTGCCATGGTAGAGTATCCTATAATATGTATAGAAAAAGGAGGAGTAAAAAATAGTATGAGTGACTTATTTGCAGGCTTAAAAGAAAAAGTAACTGGCCAAAATTTAAGAATTGTTTTTCCGGAAGGATTAGATGAAAGAATTTTAAAGGCAGCTGCCCGTTTAGCAGAAGAAAATGTATTAACACCTATTCTAATTGGTGATATTGAAGAAATTCAAGGAAAAGCAGAAAATTTAGGTGTATCTTTAGAAAAAGCTGAAATCTATGATCCAAAAAAATATGCTCAATTTGATGCGCTTGTTGCTTCTTTTGTAGAAAGACGAAAAGGCAAAGCAACGGAAGAGGATGCTAGAAAAATCCTTTTAGATGAAAACTATTTTGGAACAATGCTTGTATATGCAAACGAAGCAGAAGGGTTAGTAAGTGGAGCGATTCACTCTACAGCAGATACAGTCCGTCCAGCTTTGCAGATTATTAAAACAAAACAAGGTGTGAAGAAAACATCTGGCGTATTCATCATGGTACGTGAAGAGGAGAAATACGTATTTGCTGACTGTGCAATCAATATTGCACCAGACAGTCAAGATTTAGCAGAAATTGCTGTAGAAAGTGCAAAAACTGCAAAAATGTTTGATGTAGATCCTCGTGTTGCTTTATTAAGCTTCTCAACTAAAGGATCAGCAAAATCACCTGAAACAGAAAAAGTAGAAGGCGCTCTTGCAGAAGCAAAACTAAGAGATCCTCTATTAGTAATTGATGGAGAGTTCCAATTTGATGCAGCCTTTGTTCCATCTGTTGCCAAACAAAAAGCACCAGATTCACCACTTCAAGGAGATGCAAATGTATTTGTATTCCCAAGTTTGGAAGCAGGTAATATTGGCTACAAAATTGCACAAAGACTTGGGAATTTCGAAGCAGTAGGACCAATTTTACAAGGCTTAAACCGCCCGGTAAACGATCTTTCCCGCGGATGCAACGAAGAAGATGTTTATAAATTGGCATTAATTACAGCAGCACAAAGCTTAAGCAACTAATCCGCATTACATAATAAGGTCTGTAGTAACTGCAGGCCTTTTTTGTGTTTTTTTGGAAAAAGGTTTTATGGTAAGATCAGAAAGTATAAGTTTTTGGAAGTCTGAGAAGTGTCTAGCGCAAGCCCCCTATCGACTTCAACGCTTCCCTCACCTCGTCTACGATAAGTCAACATCGAATCGCTACGCTCTTCGTGTTTCCTTTATCTCACTCGATTCAGTCCAGCTTATTTTGTCGATGAGCAAGGGCGCTTGCGCTTTTCTTAGGAAATGGGTAGATTATCCAATGAGTCTGGATTTCCGCTAATATAGAAAAGCCTCCTCCGATAAAGCAGCAAAAAGGTAAATGTGCGCTACATGTTGTAAATAAAGGCGGAGAATAGATCTTCTTTTGTTCTCATCTTTTGTTTGCTGATTTTTTCCGATATAATATAGTATTATTTGTTCCTTCAAAAGGAGTTTTAGAATGAAAGAGAATGGTAATTTATTGTTTCAAGATAAATGGAGAATTATTGACCAGTCCAGCACGGGGTTGCATGTTTCAGCACTTCATTCCTTTGGGATGGATGATACATTATGTGCTTCTGTTGGAAGCGGAAGTGCTCCTGCGACTGTGCGCACATGGGTGCATGACCGAACGATTGTGCTGGGCATTCAGGATACAAGACTGCCTCATCTAAAGGAGGCGCTGGCATTTTTAGAGAGGCAAGGGTACCGATATATTGTAAGAAATTCCGGAGGACTAGCCGTGGTATTAGATCAAGATGTATTGAATATCTCGATTGTTTTGCCAGAGCGGGAAAAAGGAATGGATATAAACAGCGGATATGATGTCATGTGGGAATTAATTAAGAATATGTTTGCTGACTTTAAAGAAACAATAGAAGCGAAAGAAATTATTGGATCTTACTGCCCAGGCAGCTATGATTTAAGCATTAGTGGGAAAAAATTTGCAGGCATCTCACAAAGAAGAATTCGAAATGGAGTGGCAGTGCAAATATACCTCTGTGTAAACGGAAGCGGAAAAAAACGAGGCGAAGTGATACAGAGGTTTTATGCTGCAGGTGTTGCTGGTGAACAGACCAAGTTTGCTTACCCTGTTATTCAACCAGAAGTAATGGCATCCTTGACAGAGCTGCTCGGAGTAGAGCTAACAGTTGATCAAGTCATGACAAGATTATTAATAACATTAAAGAATTATGCTGGTTTTTTATTTGCAGACCAGCTGCAAGAAGACGAACTTCCTTTATTTGAATCCTACTACGAGCGTGTAACCGAAAGAAATGAAAAAATATTACAGGAATTTGTCTAAGTTTTAGTTATTCACAAATCTGTTTCGTTTAATAATATCCTATACGATCAAAAAGAGGATTTTGCCCAAAGTCATAACAAGGTTATGATTTTTGCGGGAAAATCCTCTTTGTTAAATCGAGAATAGCTGCCAATTCCTCTTCCTTTTTTTCTCTTATATTAATATTATTAGAATGTATATATTTAGTTAGATAAGTGTCTAGCTTCGACGTACAGGATTGTACTCATTTAGGCAAGACATAAGGCTGTTGTGAAGTTAGTCCATTATCCATGTAAGTTTGCTTATTCTGCTACTTTTTCTAAATTTCCGTTTCGATCCATTTTAAATTTAGTAGC
This sequence comes from Niallia sp. 03133, assembly GCF_052663225.1. Taxonomy (NCBI): domain Bacteria; kingdom Bacillati; phylum Bacillota; class Bacilli; order Caryophanales; family Bacillaceae; genus Niallia; species Niallia sp. 03133. The sequence continues at coordinate 106,420 of NZ_JBQTCY010000005.1, read as the reverse complement.
AGGTCGGTCGTCTTCATCTAATAGAACGAGCTTTCTTGCTCTGTTCATTATTTTCATCAGTGTTTCATAATCTTCTTGAATGGTTTCTGAATTGCTCTCCAAATTGTTTAGCTTGTCTTCCAATTCTTGATTTTTGCCTCTTAATGTACCAAGTTCTCTTTTTAATCTTTCATTCTCGTTTTTTAATATATCGACTTGAATCTGCGACTTTCTGAAATTTTGCAAATAAGAAATAACAGTATCGAAGTCTAAGTTATTTGTATGGAAGGAAAGTTTGGAACTTGCATTGGCAGTCTGTTGATAAGCATCCGGTTGTTCGACATGATTACTTGGCTGGTAGCTTTCTATGACTTCCGGATCTGGACTAACCGTTTCTTCTTCCAATAAACTCATTTCCATATTGGTAGATACAGATAAAGCTTCTAGGTCATCCACTGTTGGCACAGGTGGAGAGTACAATAGCTTCTTCTTTCCACTCTGATCTTTTCCTAAAATTCGCTGCCGCTGTTTGCGTTGTTTTTTAGCTAATTGCAGTGCTTTTTCGTATTGGTGCCGGACAACTGCATTCCATCTAAATCCACAAGCGGCAGAAGTGCGATTTAATTTATCTCCCACTTCTTCAAATGCATTTAATTGTGTACTGCCTTCGCGTACATGACGCAATACGGTTTCTGCTAATAATAAATCATCTTCTTCTGACCAAGCATCTTGGCGTAGTTTCATTGTATTCAACTCCCCAATTCTAACGATAAATAGTTCTAGTTACATCATTTCCAACTATTTTTTTATTTATACAAAGAATTGAAAGGATAGTAGATTTTTTCTTTAAAAAAGCTTTTCCTTAAAGATGGAAAAGCTTTGAGTGCAGACAAAGTAGTATTTGCACAAACAGCAGGCTGAAATTTACAGTTTTATATTTTTTCTGTACGATAGACCTGTTCTTTTTGGATAAGAAATGCCGTGGAAAAGGCAAATAAGCTGGCAATAAAACCGAATAAAAAGAGATGGTGAATACCGTCCATTGTACTGGTGCCACTCGTTAAAAGCGCACCCATTATGGTAACTCCGATGGCAGTCCCCATATTTCTGCAGAACATAAAAAAGGAGGTGGAGATGCCTTTTTCATGCTTTCCGACTAGCTGCTGGGATGCAATGACGCCAACTGTGCTAATTAATCCAAAAGCCAACCCTTGAATAAGCATAATAAAGAATGTATATACAAAACCATGTGTTTCATTTAAACAAGCTAATAAAATTCCAGAAATAGCAAGCAGTGTATTTCCAATTATTAATAGAATACGATAGCCGTATTTTCCTATCCATTTTCCTGCCGGAACGGACATAAGCATCCATCCGACTGCAACCCCTAATAAAGCAGTTCCGCTTAGATAAGGCGATAATCCAGCGATATCCTGAAGAAAAAGGGGAATAAAACTAGCAGTCCCAAACAGTGCCAATGTCCCAATAAATGAGTTAATAAAAATCCATGTAATCTGCTTATTATGAAAAATAGAAAACGGTACTATTGGCGAAGCTTGTTTTCTTTCGAAAAAGTAAAATATGATTAATAAGGCTGTTCCAATAATAGAAAAGATGACTGTGTTTTTTTCCACTATTGTAACAAGAAGCACGAAGGTAATTCCAAGAGCAAACAAAATACCCCCTATATAATCGATATTCGCTTTTTTAGACTGATAATCTTCTTTATATGGCAATAAGGTCAAAAATGCTAACAGACAAACAGGCAAATTAATAAAAAATATCCATCTCCAAGAAAGGTGTTCTACAAAGAAAGAACCGAGCAGCGGTGCAATGATAGCAGATAACCCCCACATAGCGGTAAATAGCGCCTGTATTTTTCCGCGTTTTTCCATAGGGAAAAGATCACCTGCAATAATTGCAGGAAATGGCATCATAAATCCTGCACCCAAACCTTGAACAGCTCGGAAAATAATCAGCTGAATCATCGTATTAGAAAACCCGCATAATAAACTGCCGAATAAAAACAAGATAATTCCGAAACCAAAAATCTTTTTTCGTCCAAATAAGTCGGACAATCTTCCGGCAATGGGAGAAAGAATGGTGCTCATAATCATATAGGATGCAAAGGACCATGCATACAAATCTAATCTGCCTAATTGATCTGCAATAATAGGCATGGTAGTGTTCATGATAGTCGTATCAATGGATGCAACAAGCATAGCGAGAACGATGCTAATCATGACGAATAATCTACTATTTTTCATTTATTCGATCCTCCTTAAAGTCAGAAGAAATTATACAATAATAACAGTCATTAAGATAGAAAGAAAGCTTGGAAATAAGGTCAGAAAATTTAGGAGTTGTCCAAATAGTAAATAATATGTTTTTTTTATGAAGAAAAAAGGCGGAAAATTAGCTTTTTTTACACCATTTCTACTGATTTTGACAAAAGTTTGCATCTTGCATTGAAAGGTAAGAAGGGGTAAAATACCATATTATACGTGTTCAAAGGGAGAAATAACAGCGCCGAGAAATGCAAGGAAGTGCATTTTAGAGCAACCTGCTTTTTATAGGATACAGCGACTTAACGTTATGCAGACGAATTGCAGAAATTTTGCAGCTATTTTCCCGGAATTTTGAACATCTTCTTAGATTAAATATAGAATGTTTTATATAGAAAGGGTTGTCTCGATGGCAAACGAATTCCGTGTTTGCGACGATTGTCAGGCAGTTAATTTAAAAACATTAATTCCCCGCCTGAAGCAAATTGATCCTGATGCAAAAATTGAGATAGGCTGCCAATCTTATTGCGGTCCAGGTCGAAAAAAAACATTTGCCTTTGTCAATAATCGTCCACTTGCAGCATTATCAGAAGATGAACTGATGGATAAAGTAAATAACAAGCTGAAGAAATAAACATGCTCTCTTAAAGTGAGAATAGAGCTGAAAACTTGTTATATGCATAAATAATTCTCATGAAATAGAGGATGTTTCCGCAGGAAGTGTTAGCATCGTAAGATCGAACTTGCGAGTATGCTTATGATTGCTAACTCTTGCCTAATGGAATCACCTCTTTTTATATGGATAGGAAAGAGGTAAAGAAAAAAATTCTTGAAGAATGATAGAAGAATTTCAAGAGTATAGGCAAAGTATTATTTGCATAATTAGAAGAACCCTGTTTTCTTCAGGGAAAGTAGCAGAAGAATTAAGAGATGTAGATAGAGAGAAGGTTAAAAGTATGCCCTATTCTATGGAAGTGTTAAGTGAAGAAAAGGTATTTAAAGATCCAGTGCACCGGTATATTCATGTACGAGATCGAGTGATTTGGGATTTGATTGGAACAAAAGAATTCCAGCGATTGCGAAGAATCAAGCAGCTTGGAACAACCTATTTGACATTTCACGGAGCTGAGCATAGCAGATTTAATCATTCTCTTGGTGTATATGAAATTGTCAGGCGCATTATTGATGATGTTTTTAAAGAAAGGAAAGAGTGGAATAACGATCAAAGATTACTTTCCTTATGTGCAGCATTGCTTCATGATTTAGGCCATGGCCCATTTTCTCACTCCTTCGAAAAAGTATTTGATTTAGATCATGAACATTTTACCCAGGAGATTATTTTAGGAGATACGGAGGTAAATCATGTGCTGGGGAAAGTTGACAAGGATTTTCCAAAAAAGGTGGCAGAGGTCATAGGAAAAACATCAAAAGAAAAGCTTGTAGTAAGCTTAATTTCCAGTCAAATTGATGCGGACCGGATGGATTATTTATTGCGCGATGCTTATTTTACTGGAGTCAGCTACGGGAATTTTGATATGGAGCGGATACTTCGCGTCATGCGTCCAAGAGAAGATCAGGCGGTCATTAAGCAAAGCGGCATGCATGCAGTGGAAGATTATATCATGAGCAGGTATCAAATGTATTGGCAAGTCTATTTCCATCCTGTAACGAGAAGTGCGGAAGTAATACTGACAAAGATATTACATAGAGCAAAACACTTGCATGAGCAATTCTACTCCTTCAAACATCATCCTACTCATTTTTATTCACTTTTTGAAGAAGAAACAACATTAGAAGACTACTTAAAATTGGATGAAGCAATTATTCTTTACTATTTCCAAATGTGGCAGGAAGAAGAAGACGCTGTATTAAGTGATTTATGCCGCAGATTTATGAATAGGAACTTATTTAAATATGTAGAGTTTGATCCAGCGAAGGAATATAAAAAACTGGCTGAACTATCTGTGCTATTTCAAAAAGCAGGAATAGATCCAGACTATTATCTTGTTGTTGATTCTTCGTCAGACCTCCCATATGACTTTTACAGGCCTGGTGAAGAGGAAGAACGCTTGCCTATTCATTTATTGATGAAAAACAATGAGATTAGGGAGCTTTCAAGAGAGTCAGAAATTGTAGACAGTATCTCAGGGAAAAGAAGAACCGACCATAAGCTGTATTTCCCTAAAGATATTTTAAAAAATGACAGCTTAAAAGGAAAAATAAAAAAACAAATTCGTCAATTGCTAGACATAACGTAAGCGCAGATGTTGAAAGAAAAAGTGGTGCTTTTTTAGGAATAAACGGAGTAGGAGATGACCAGTTTTGTTAAAAGATCATGCCAAAATAATAAATGCTATTGCTGCTTCAGGTGAGATTATCGGAAGAAAAAAATTGCAAAAGATGATTTATATTGCGAAGAAACTGGATTTTCCATTTCAAGAGAAATATCAATTTCATTTCTTTGGTCCCTATTCAGAAGAGTTGACATTAAGAGTTGAAGAATTGTGCAATATGGGATTTTTAAAAGAAGTAAAAGAAAAAAAGGGCGGCTATTTTCAATATCGCTATTCTTTAACAGAAAATGGAAAAGAATTTTTGGAATTAAACGAAGTAGATATGCCTTTTTTGCCATCCTGTCTCTCCGATATGAATGAACAAAATTCAAGGTTTCTTGAGCTGGTTTCCACCGTTCTCTTTTTTGATAATTTAACGAAAGAGGAAGTAAAAGAAAAGGTATTTACATTAAAAAGTAAACAAAAATATACAGATGAAGAAGTAGAGAATGCCTATTTATACATTGAAAGTCTGAAAGGCAAGTTGCTTCAGTAATAGATCAGGAGATATTACAAAAGCCAGCCGTTTATTCGGCTGGCTTTATTTATAGGCAGATGCAATCCAAATATTTTACTGATCACTTAAACGTTTGCCAGCAATACCGTAATGATTTTTTGTCATTTCTTCAATAAATACAACTACTTTTTCTTTTGGAGCCCCAGTTGTTTCAGATACAGCATCTGTTACTTTTTCTACAAGATTCTTTTTTTGTTCTTCTGTGCGGCCTTCTAACATTTTTACTGTGATATATGGCATGGATTTTCCCTCCTAGAGATATTCGAAGGCTGTCGACAAACGCTCCATCCTCGGGATGCTAATTCTTCCAAGAACATAGCGCTTGAAAACAACTTTCGTACAGCCTGATAAACGGCAATATTTTATGTTGTCAACTCGCTGTTCGTAAGTAGTTTTTCACATTTTCAGAAAAAGTGCAAGTTCCTTCATCATTATTATGAAAATTGTTATAGGATTATTTCGAAAAATAGACAAATTCTAATGGTGATAATAGTTTTTTTTTTCAGATTGTTACTGTTTGTCGAAGGACTGTTAGAAATTTTTCCTTTCAATTTAATAATCATGTATAATTTTAAGGGAAAGAAACATAGAGATTATATTGTTTTATTATACATATTGATTGAAGAGGGGAGTTTATCATTTGTTATTTTCACAATCATGGGCAGATTTGCCGTATATTATTATTACCGTTATTATAGGTTTTACGCTTCATGAATATGCACATGCGTATGTGGCGTATAAGTTTGGCGATCCAACCGCAGAGAAGCAAGGAAGGTTAACGTTGAATCCTCTTGCGCATATCGACCCGCTTGGTGCTATCTTTATTATTTTGGTCGGTTTTGGTTGGGCTCGTCCAGTTCCTGTCAACCGTTATTACTTTAAACGTCCTAAATTGGCAGGAGTACTTGTTTCCTTTGCTGGACCATTCAGCAATCTAGTGTTGGCATTTACCGGCTTTGTTTTATATTCTATTTTATTTAATACAGGAATAACGAATGGATTGCCGATTGATTTTTATCCTTTTTTGGAAATTTTTATATATATGAATTTATTGCTTTTTGCGTTTAATTTAATCCCTTTACCGCCATTGGATGGCTACCGTATCATTGAGGACTTGGTATCCAATCGTATAAGAGCAAAAATGTCTCAATATGAAGTATATGGTTCTATCTTATTTATTGTATTAGTTGTGACAGGATTATCCAATAGTACTATTTTTCCGTATATAAGAATGGTGCAAAGGGTATTTATTCAACTGTTTAGAAGTATCTTAAACGTATAAGAAAAGCGGACTCCTTGATCAGCCTGAAGAAAAATGTTCTCTCGGCTCAATAGTGTCTTTTACTTCTAGAGACACGAGATTATCTTTTAGAGGCTAGGCGCTGGAGTTAGACATCCATCGGACTTCTTAAAATTTATGCTTACTTATAATAATAGAAAAGGAGTGTTTAATCAGTGGAAGAAAAAAAGAAAAAGACAATTGGTTTTAATATAATAAAAAATGATCCAACAGACGGACATGGAGGCTTTGGTGTCGGCAGCTTAAGCTTAGAAAATGTATCTCCTGTCATTATTGATGTGGAAGCAGGAGAAGCGACAGTAGATGTGGGCGCTATGCATGCAAGAAGTGTCGTGGAAAAAGGGATTAAATTTTTAAAAGAAAAAGAGGAAGTTCCAAACGGAAAACCGTATTGGCTAATATGGGTAACTATTGACCGCAAATTGGATGGTCCATACTATGCAGGCGTTACAGCATGTGAAATGACGGTGGACCGTTCGATACGGAGAGGGTATAAGTCGCTTCCAGAGCATGTTAATAAAATGGATAAATCAATGAAACGGCATATTATGGTCGATCATATGGACGATAAGTCGAAAAAAGTGCTTGTAGAATTTTTACAAAATCATGATCAAATATTATGGGAAAACTCCAGTGCAAAATTAAAAGAAGATTTAAATGCATAACAAAAAGGAATGCTGACCATATTGCCTCAGCGTTCCTTTTTTTTGCATATTTAGTCGTCGAGTCCGTACGGCAATACCAAGTCGCTTCCACTTTTCTTGTTGTCTAGCTCCAGCACCTATTGCCTAACGTACTTCAGGACTCCTCCCTACGATAAGTCAACATCGAATCGCTATCGCTCATCGTGTTTCCTATATCTCAGTCGAAGTCCCTCCAGTCCGTACGGTAATACCAAGGCGCTTCCGCTTTTCTTGTTGTCTAGCTCCAGCACCTATTGCCTAACGTACTTCAGGACTCCTCCCTACGATAAGTCAACATCGAATTGCTATCGCTCTTCGTGTTTCCTATATCTCAGTCGAAGTCCCTCCAGTCCGTACGGCAATACCAAGGCGCTTCCGCTTTTCTTGTTACCAATGAAAGATTCGTTTATACCAAGGCATTTTTTCTTCTGACTTTTTATCGTTTTTATGGAAAGGTGAGGAATCTTTTTTATGCAAGGCAGAACAATATTGAGTTGGCACTGTTTCTTTTGTGAAATACATCAGCCTTTTTCCAGAGCAGCCATTTGCCGCAAGTTTTCCGCTTTTGGGATCAACATAAACACCTACTGTTCCTTTTGTAGGATGGAATCCTTTTATCGGTTCCTCTTTTAAGCTTTCTTCCATAAAGTGAATCCACACATTTTTTGCATATGTTTTATCAGCAGCCAAAGTAATCGGCTTTCCTTGATCATATCCAGTCCACACAGCAGAAACAAGCTGTGGAGTATAACCAATCATCCAGCTGTCCGACTCGGTTGACCCGGATTTTCCTGCATAAATTCTGTGAATATCCCTCATAATAGTGGTGCCTGTAACACTTGAGTAGCCATCTAAGTTTTTATCAAACATGCCTGTCATTAATTCATTCATTACAAACGTCAAGTCTTTATCCAATATTCTTTTTCTTTCTTGTTTATGACGATACAATACTTTCCCATCCGCTGTTTCTATTTTTGTAATAAATACGGGCTCTACCTTATTGCCGCCATTGGCAAAGATACTATAAGCCTTTGCCATCTCAACAACCTTTACATTGGAGGTGCCTAATGCTAAGGATGGAACTTGCTGCAATGGCGTTGAGATTCCAAATCTTCTTGCGGTTTCCACTAGTGTTTGCTGTCCTAAAAATAAATGAGTTTTTACAGCATATACATTGTCAGATAAAGCGAGTGCTTGAGCTAATGTAATATCAGCATCTGCATATCTATTATTAAAATTATGTGGAGTGTAGGCGGCGGTCCCGTCATCAAAGCGAAAGGTTGTTTCTTCACTGCTCATCATGGTTGTTGGCGTAAAACCATGTTCGAGAGCAGCATAATATAACAAAGGTTTCATTGTTGATCCAGGCTGTCTGCTTGACTGTACTGCCCGGTTAAACGGACTTTTATTATAATCTCTGCCGCCAACCATTGCTTTCACATAACCGGTTTGTGGATCTATAGAGACAAAACCAATTTGAATGCTGCTTTTTGGATCTATAGTGTTGCTGATCGTTTTTTCGGCAATGTCCTGCTGCTTAGTATTTAAAGTTGTATGAACTCTCAATCCTCCAAGTGCAATGGTTCTGTCATCCATATGGAGCTGGTTTTTCAAAATGTTTTTTACCGTATCCTGAAAATAGGGTGCTATTTTCACATTTGAATTAGGGAAATGACCGATAAATGTCAGCTTCTCTTTTAAAGCCTGCTCCATTTGTATTTTATTTATATAACCATTCTTCAGTAAAGAGTATAAAATAATCACTTGTCTCTTTTTCGCATTTTCTTGTGAAACCAATGGAGAATAGGAGCTAGGACCTTTTGGGATGCCTGCCAGCATCGTTGCTTCACCTAAAGAAAGCTTAGAGGCGTTTTTTCCAAAATAATACTGACTGGCAGCTTCGGCACCGTATGCTCCATTTCCGTAATAAATTGTATTTAAATATCCTTCTAAAATCTCTTCTTTGCTGTAGAACATTTCCAGCCGAATCGTATAAAAGGCTTCAGATATTTTTCTTTTCCATGTTTTATCATGTTCTAAAAATAAGTTTCTAGCATATTGCTGTGTAATGGTACTCGCCCCCTGGACCTTTGCCATTGCTTTTATATCAGCAAGAACTGCACCGGCAATTCGTTTATAGTCAAATCCATGGTGATCAAAAAAGTTTTTATCTTCAATAGAAACCGTCGCATCTACAAGCGAGGGGCTGATATCTTCTATCGGAACCCAATACCGTTTTTGGCCATTATTGCTTTCGCCGATAATGCTGCCATCATCAGAATAATAAAAAGTAGATTGTGAAACAGCAAGGGGCGGCGCTCCTAATATTTTTGCATAAATAAGAATCCCTATAACAATTATGCTGACAGTGATCATGGATAATAATCCTAAAATAGCAAAAAGCCGAAAATATTTAGAAGAGTTTTTTAGACGATTTTTTGCTATGACCTCCATTTTCCTTTCACCTCCAGAACAAAAAAAATTTTCGCAATAACAGTGAAAAATCATTCCTGCTAAAAGCAGTCTATAAAGTGAACCTTCCATCAGTGGGGTTTTGTTCATCCCCCACTGATGGTTAGTTGAACTTATCGGATCTTTACGGGCTAGTTTCAACACCTAGCTTCCTCAATTTCTCAGCATCTTGAGGTGGGGATTTTACTGCCCGTTAAGTGTGGGATAAAAACGTTCGCCGCAGTCCGTATCATAAGCATGGAATAGATAGTTAGGTATAGTATGGAATTATGATGTGGGTTTTAAACATTTTTATCCCAATGCAGCTAAATTTTTCTTGGTACCTGCATTGTTAAGGGTCCTTTACTTGTTTGTTATTTTTTTGTTTGGGAAGTATAAGTATTAAGGAGTTAATCAGCAATTAACGACTCAATCCAATTAGAGTTACTGCTCACTAGCTTCACTTTTAATAAAAAGGAAAAGAATGGAGGAGAAAAGAATGGGATTATGGTTTACAGAAAAGCAGACAGACCACTTCGGCATTACGATGAAAATCAAACAAACTTTACATACGGAACAAACAGACTTCCAAAAGCTTGATATGGTGGAAACAGAAGAATGGGGCAATATGTTGCTGCTCGATGACATGGTAATGACGTCTGTTAAGGACGAATTTGTCTACCATGAAATGGTCGCTCATATTCCATTATTTACACACCCAAATCCAGAAAATGTCTTGGTGGTTGGCGGTGGAGATGGTGGAGTCATCCGAGAAATTTTGAAGCATCCTAATGTTAAAAAAGCTACATTAGTAGATATTGACGGGAAGGTCATTGAATACAGCAAAAAATACCTCCCGGAAATTGCTGGCATGCTGGATGATCCAAGAGTTGATGTAAAAGTAGGAGACGGCTTTATGCATATAGCTGAAAGCGAAAACGAATACGATGTTATTATGGTCGATTCAACAGAGCCAGTAGGCCCCGCCGTCAATTTATTTACAAAAGGTTTTTATGATGGAATAGCCAAAGCATTAAAAGAGGAAGGAATTTTTGTGGCTCAATCGGATAATCCATGGTTTAAGGCAGACTTAATTCGTTCCGTGCAGAAAGATGTAAAAGAAATATTTCCGATTACCAGACTGTATACGGCAAACATCCCCACCTATCCAAGCGGTTTGTGGGCATTTACGATCGGTTCAAAAAAACATGATCCATTAGAAGTAAAAGAAGATCGTTTCCATAAGATCGAAACTAAATACTATACAAAAGAATTGCACAAAGCAGCATTTGTATTGCCTAAATTTGTACAAGATCTATTATCATAAACTTCAATAATAAAATAGGTTATGGTAGACACCCATACAACCAAATTTGCACCATGGCACATGAAAAGAAGCAGTATCCCTATTTTTTATCGCAGAGCAGCCGTCATACACGAAGACTCCTATGGGATTAGCGGGACAGCCGAGACCCCACAGAAGCGCTAGCAACGAGGAGGCTTGGCGCCCGCCCCATGGAAAGCGAAGTGTATGCCGGCTGCGGACTACTCACAAGAACATCACACTTTTCAGGGTAGCTTAGAAAAAAATCTATTGCTGACAAAAGAACACAAAAAGAAAGTGTTATAGAGCACTTTCTTTTTGTGCAGGAAAAAATAAAGAGATTGGACTGGCATGCATTTAAATCCACATAGCAAACCAGGCCACATAATAGGCAGCTGGAATAAATAATAATTGTGCAATAACTGTACCGATAAATTTAGAGCTGACCATTGTCAACGAATAGCTTTTTAAATAAATATAGGGACTATTATCTTTAACAACCCGATCAGCTAGGACAGAAGCCTTTGGATCGATAAATAAAGTTAATAAAATTGTGGCAACTCCGTTGATGATTCCTGACGACATGGATACAACAGATTTATAGTCAGCCGGAACTAACATAGAGGCATAAATGGCAGAAAGAACACCAACCGTAAAGACGGCAGAAACAATAATATTAATAATAAAAATACGTTTTGGAATCGTTTTAAAAGAAAATTCTCCTTTAAAAAATATATTACTTGTAATATAAACCATTATGAAAAAAATTCATTTTCTATAACTTCAGTATATTCTCACCGATCATCTTGCACTTCCCTACTAAAAAATTTATACTTATAAAGTTATACAGTAAAAGAAAAGGATGTGTTGCCGTTGTCAGCTCGTTCAGCGGAACAGGTGCCTGTAAAAATACATGTGAAAACCCATATTTATAATGGAAAGAACAAGGAAAGTATTGAGTGGATTGGATTTGGTCAATACTTAGAAAAAGATAATAGCCAATATATAAAATATGAAGAAATAATAGAAGAAGGCACTATAAAAACGATTATTAAATTTTCGGGAGATGAAGGTCTTATTCTCCGAAGCGGCGCAGTTAAGATGAGGCTGTCCTTTCAATTAAATAAACAACGAATAGGAAGCTACGAAAGTCCTTACGGCGTATTTCAATTAGTGACGGACACCAAAAGATTAGAGTGGGAAAAAGAAGCAGACCAAACAGCAGGTCTACTCGATATTTTATATGATTTAAATACGCAGGGAAGTAAGAATGGAACCTATCATATGACGATAAATTTCAAGGAGGAGAACGAATAAGAATGAATATAGTAGATCAAATAAAAGAAAATTTAAAGCTAGAAATTAAAGCTAGTGTTTTAAAAGCAGGTTTAGCAGCGGAAGAGCAAATACCTGAAGTTATTTTAGAGCTTCCAAAAGAGAAAGCACATGGAGATTATTCAACAAATATGGCCATGCAATTAGCGAGAGTGGCAAAAAAAGCGCCGCGTATGATTGCAGAAGCAATTATTGAAAACTTCGATACAAGCAAAGCTTCTATAGAAAAATTAGAAATTGCCGGTCCTGGATTTATCAATTTTTATATGAATAACAGCTATTTAACAGATCTAATTCCAACTATTTTAAAAGCGGATGAAGAATATGGGCAAACAAATGTTGGAAATAAAGAAAAAGTACAGGTTGAATTTGTTTCAGCCAACCCTACAGGGGACTTGCATTTAGGGCATGCCCGCGGTGCAGCAGTTGGTGATTCATTATGCAATATTTTAGATAAAGCAGGTTATGAAGTATCAAGGGAATATTATATTAATGATGCTGGGAATCAGATTAATAATTTAGCATTATCAGTAGAAGCACGTTATTTTCAAGCATTAGGTTTAGAAAAAGAAATGCCGTCGGATGGATATCACGGAGAAGATATTATTGGCATCGGCAAAAAGCTTGCAGAAGAATTTGGCGATAAGTATGTAAATGTTTCGGAACAAGAACGTTTTGACTTTTTCCGTGAATATGGTTTGAAATACGAGATGGCAAAACTAAAACAAGATTTAGAAGACTTCCGTGTACCATTTGATGTATGGTATTCCGAAACGTCTTTATACCATAATGGCAAAATTGATGTCGCTCTTAATAGGTTAAAAGAAAATGGCTATATTTTTGAGCAGGATGGCGCGACATGGCTACGCTCAACTGATTTTGGCGATGATAAAGATCGCGTATTAATTAAAAACGATGGTTCTTATACGTATTTAACTCCTGATATTGCGTACCACAAGGATAAGCTGGAAAGAGGATTTGAAAAGCTTATCAATATTTGGGGAGCGGATCACCACGGCTATATTCCGCGTATGAAGGCAGCGATTCAAGCGCTTGGCTATGATAAAGATGCATTGGAAGTAGAGATTATTCAGCTTGTTCACTTATATAAAAATGGTGAAAAAATGAAGATGAGCAAACGTACAGGGAAAGCTGTAACAATGAGAGACTTAGTAGAAGAAGTGGGTCTTGATGCAACACGCTATTTCTTTGCGATGAGAAGTGCAGATACGCATTTAGATTTCGACTTGGATTTAGCAGTATCTCAATCTAATGAAAACCCTGTATACTATGCACAATATGCTCACGCACGGATTTCCAGCATTTTAAGACAAGGGAAAGAGCAAGGCATCGAGCTGACAGAAAGTTTGGATGCTGCGCAAATCGTCGCAGAAAAAGAATTTGATCTGCTGAAAAAATTAGGAGAATTCCCACAAGCAGTTGGAGAAGCAGCATTGAAAAGAATGCCGCACCGCATTACGAACTATATTTATGATCTAGCATCAACATTCCACAGCTTCTACAATGCGGAAAAAGTATTAGATGCAGATAACTTAGAAAGAACAAAAGCAAGATTAGCACTTATTAAATCAACACAAATTACATTGCGAAATGCACTGCGCTTAATCGGCGTTTCCGCACCAGAAAAAATGTAAGAAGAAAAGCGAAAGTGCCATAGCTCATTGGCGGAAAGAGCAAGGCCACATCTAACTTTAAAAGCTTATATTTTTTACTTTTCCATTATTTAGCTATAGAAAAAGGTGAGCCGCTTAAATGATAGTGGACTCACCTTTTTCCTTTCCTTCTACCTATTCAGCCAGTACATCTACCGGTGATTACGAAGAATACACTATGCAGCAGCATTCATTTCTTTTTTCTCTTTTTTTCTTTTTTTAGTCCCAGTAAAGTGCTTATCTAATAAATTTGCAATAATTCTGGCGGACACATTAAAAGCAACACCATGATAATTAATACAGCAGCTGATTTAGTAGCAATCAATCGAGCATCCGGAACAATTCCTTCTGAATTTAATTTCCAGATATGAACAGAGTACCAATGCTTTTAGAAACTCCCATGGAGAAAGTTAAAATTTTGATTAGAAAATACTATCTAAATTTTCATTTAAAATTTATGATTTTCTCATGCAATTAAAAATTAGTGGGATTATGCTTTTTTTAAGCTCTTCATTTTTTACCGGTAAGGTGTAAAAATGAATTTTGAAGCTAGTTTCAGATGAGTTGAAATTGGCTTCTTTTTTTAGTAATAGTTTATTATTTTATTGAAGATTAATAATTCAAGAGGATATAAGTAAGAAGGGATGCAGGTGGAGTTTCCACCTGGTGCATTACAAAAATAGCTGTTATCTAGTGAAGAAGGATTATATTAGGAATAAAGAGGGAGTTACTGCCATTCAAGCGCTGCTCCCCCAACTCTTTTCATGCCGCGGATTTTGCTTAAATCGTTTACCAGCTGTAAACAGGCTTGATCCTTTTTTTTCGCTTCAATCATAAAATCAATATCTGTTTGCAATGGTCGCAGCATGTCAAATAGCGGTTTTACATATTCGGCCTCAACCATATCAGCATGAGAACGGTAAGCCTTTTCTGATTTTGGTGAAGATAAGTGGATTTTTGGTTTCATGCCTCTGTTTTTCCATGTTTCAAAAATAGCCGGAAGCATTTCCTCCAGAGGGGTGCTGCTAAGATTGGCCATGTGGTGGTGATAGTCAAAAACAAGCGGGATTTGTTCATTTTGACAAACAGCTAATGTTTCTTCTGTATTGTATGTTTTATCATCATTCTCTAATGTCATTATCTTTTTTATTTTTTGAGGGAGCATCGATAAATTATCATAAAAACGAAGCAGTGTTTGTTCTTTATCCCCGTATGATCCTCCAATATGAATGTTGATGACACTTTTTTCTTCTATTCCCATTGCCTCTAGCATTTTATAGTGATATTCCATATCAATAACAGCGTTTTTAGTTACTTCCTCTCTAGGAGAAGTAAAAAGCGTAAATTGATTTGGGTGAAAACTAACCCTAAGCTGATGTTTTTTGACAAGATGGCCAATCTCTGAAAATTTCTTTTTAAAAGGCGAAATAAAATCCCATATAACCTCCGGATGGGTTGCTAATGGAACAATCGAGCTAGACATTCTGTAGAGCTCAATTTCGTGGCCGATATTATAATGCAGTGTTCGGATCGTATGATTTAGGTTCGCTTCTGTTACTTCTTTTAGCTTTTCAAGCCTCAATTCATTGGTCATTTCTTTGTAGCGTGAGAACGTTAATGTTTTTGCAGGTGATGCATCCCAAAGATTTAATGCATGGGACACAAAGCCGAATCGATATAGCATTTTTACTCTCCTCTATATGTATATATTGGTTAATGGAAAGTGGGCGGAGCTTTACGGATAGAAAAGTATTTAAATTCGACAGGTCCAATTTAAATAAATAAACTGACTTCGCATACACCGCCTTATTCCCTTCCGTTTCATGTTATTTTTGTTTTAATCCCGTATTATAGGGCGTACAACTCCCGCTTTTGGGTTTTCCTTTTATCCCACTCTTAACGGGAAGTAAAACCCCCACCTCAAGATGCAGAGAAATCGAGGAAACTAGGTGTTGAAACTCGCCCGTAAAGATCCGATAAGTTCAACTAACCATCAGTAGGGGATGAACAAAACCCCCACTGATGGAAGGTTCACTTTATAAAAAAGGAGATAGAATAAGAGCTGTTCGTTCTTTTATAAATTGCCAAGGAGACGGACTTGCAATATCTTCATAAAATATTTCATTTGAAGTCTGCAGATCATCCGCAATTACTTCTTTCATATGACGAATAAAGACTGGATCATAAATACTGCAGTTAATCTCATGGTTAAGAAAAATGCTTCGTTTATCAAAGTTAGAGGAACCGATCAAGCATATTTCATCATCCGCTACAAGTACTTTGCCATGAAAAAAGCCGTGGGTATATTGAAAAACCTGTGCCCCTTTTGAAAGCAAAATTCTTAAAGGAGGAAAGGAAGCTTCTTTTACAAGGAGATGATCTGCATTATTCGGCAAAAGAAAAGTAACTGAAACATTCCGTTTTAAAGCCAATATCAGCTCTTGCGTTAATTGTTTGCTTGGTATAAAGTAGGGAGTTCCAATAATAAGAGAGCTATTGCTATTGCGTATAATATGAGCTAATTCTTCTTCTAAATATTTTCCTTTTGAAGGAATAGTTTGATGTCTGGAATGTCCTTTTTTCTGCTTTGGGAAATAAACATCATTTTGCAGTAAATTAATTTTAGAGGCTTCCAGCCAATCAATTAAGAATGCTCTTTGCAAATCTTCTATCCCCTCTCCTTCTATTTTCATGTGATAATCTCTCCATGGACTCAATTTAAGATTTGCATGTATATAGTCTTTACCTATATTAAAGCCTCCCATAAACCCGATATTTCCGTCAATAATTGTGATTTTACGATGGTTTCTTACTTGAAGCGAAAAAAATAAAAACGGCAGCTTGGGGATTTGGCAATATCGAAACTGAACACCTGCAGATTTCAGCTTATTTACAGCCTTTTTTTTAAGCTTAAAACTACCCAGCCAATCAAGGATAAGACGCACTTCTACCCCTTCATTTGCTTTATCCTTTAATAAAGATAAAAACTCATTGCTGATGCTGTCCGCTTTAACTGTATAAAATAAAATATGAATATGATTTTTAGCATTTTTAATGGATGAAAATAAATCGGGAAATAGTTCTGTTCCATCTCTATATAGATGAAAGTCTGAATAACGAAAGGCGTGATTATGTCGGCTTATTTTTTTGAGATGATGTTTTCTTCCGAGATGAAAATCAATAGATAATAAAAGGATTAATATAAGCAATATAAAGATAATAAAAAGTAGTGACTTCATGTTATTCCTCCCTTGTGTGTTAGTATTTCCAAATGAGAAATATCTATCAATGTGGAAGAAAACTGCCTGTCGATACAGGCGAACTGCAAATAGCAGATAAATATGCTACTTTATTTTTTAGCTCTTGCAAAAAAAATGAAAAGAAGAAAATGAAGTGTAAATGAATAAAGATAAAAATTATTAATAGAAAAGACAAATAATACTTAACTGAAACTAGCATATTCACCAAGATTTTGTTTATAATGGAGAATATGTATTTTTGCTCTTTACTGTATAGGTCTACTCGTATAGAGTGATATTTTAGCTATGGACATATAATGTGGATAGTTGGAATTAGCTTTCTATACGTTTAAGTTTCTATATCTCGCTTTTACATAGGTTGTTACACTAGAGTGAGGGTATGGCTGCTTATGGCAGATGAAGGAGTCTAGATAGAGGAAGGAAGTGCAAGAAATGAGTGTAGAAAAGTACACAAAAGAAGAATTGCAAGAAATGTCATTAATAGAAGTTGCATTTGAATTATTAAGTGGTGCAAAAACGCCTTATTCCTTTCACGAAATTGTGAGTGAATTAACAAAAATTTTAGGGTTGACGGAAGATGAAGTAAATACAAAAATAGCTCAGTTTTATACAGATATAAATATTGATGGCCGATTTCTTTCTTTAGGGGATAATCGTTGGGGATTAAGAACATGGTATCCTGTTGAGAAATCAGAAGAAGAAATTGTAACTGTTACAAAACCGAAGAAGAAAAAATCGAAAAAAGTAGAAGAAGATTTTGATGATTTTGATATTCTCGAAGAAGAAGACTTCGATGATTTTGATGAAGAAATCGATGATGATGAGCTGTTAGACGATGACGAAGAAGATGAAGAGGAAGACGATTTATTAGACGATGATCTAGTAGAAGATGATGAGGACTTTGAAGAAGATATCGATGAAGAGTATGAAATCGATGAAGAAGACGAAGACGAAGACGAGGAAGATGATGAATTTGAAGAGGAAGAGAACGAAGGCAAAAAATAAGCCTCTTGACTTTTCAAGGTCATGCTTGTAAAATCATTTTTGGGCTCCTTTAAAAAGGAACGATCTAATATTCGCTTAATAGCGCTCCCTTACTTTAATAAAGTAAGAGGAGCGTTTTTGTTTTTTATAATAGTGTTTGGTAAATACATTTTCTTACAATCTTTTTACTCACCGGGGAAAAATATAAGGTGAATTGTCTTTAAAAAAGAAGAATATGTACAAACTGATTAATAAGGGGGATTTAATAATGACAAAATATATTTTTGTAACAGGTGGTGTTGTTTCATCACTTGGAAAAGGGATAACAGCAGCATCTCTTGGCCGTTTATTAAAAAATCGTGGTGTGAGTGTAACCATTCAAAAGTTTGATCCATATATAAATGTGGATCCGGGAACAATGAGTCCATATCAGCATGGAGAGGTTTTTGTTACAGATGATGGTGCAGAAACAGATCTTGACTTAGGTCATTATGAGCGTTTTATCGACATTAATTTAACAAAATACAATAATGTAACAACAGGTAAAATTTATTCAACTGTATTAAAAAAAGAGCGTCGCGGAGATTATCTTGGCGGAACAGTACAGGTTATTCCGCATATTACAAATGAAATTAAAGAAAGAGTTTTTCGAGCTGGCCGCGAAACAAATGCAGATGTAGTAATAACAGAAATCGGCGGAACGGTTGGAGATATTGAATCATTGCCGTTTTTAGAAGCGATTCGTCAAATTAAAAATGACATTGGCAGAGAAAATGTTATGTATATTCATTGTACTTTGGTGCCATATATTAAAGCAGCAGGGGAAATGAAAACAAAACCAACACAGCATAGTGTAAAAGAGCTTCGCAGTTTGGGTATTCAGCCAAATGTTATAGTTGTTAGAACAGAAAAAGAAATTTCACAAGATATGAAAGATAAGATTGCTTTATTCTGTGATATTGATACAAAAGCAGTTATTGAATGCCGTGACGCAGATACATTATATACAATTCCATTAGCGCTTCAAGATCAGAATCTAGATCAGATTGTATGTGAGCACTTGAAATTAAACTGCCAAGAAGCAGATATGACAGAATGGATTCAGTTAGTTGATAGAGTGCGCAATCTTTCTAAGATTGCTAAAATCGCACTTGTTGGAAAATATGTAGAGCTGCAGGATGCTTATATTTCTGTTGTTGAAGCGTTAAAACATGCTGGTTATGCTTTTGATGCAGATATTGAGATTGATTGGATCAACGCAGAAGAAGTAACAGCTGAAAACGCAGCAGAGCTTCTAAAAGAGGCAGATGGTATTTTAGTTCCAGGTGGATTTGGTGATCGTGGAATTGAAGGGAAAATCCATGCTGCACATTATGCTCGCGAGAACAAGGTTCCATTCTTTGGAATTTGTTTAGGGATGCAAGTTGCTTCTATTGAATTTGCACGAAACGTTTTAGGGTGGGAAGGAGCTCATTCTTCAGAGATTAGTGAAGATACGTCTTATCCAATTATTGATTTGCTTCCAGAACAAAAAGATATCGAAGATTTAGGCGGAACACTTCGCTTAGGACTATATCCATGTAAATTAAAAGAAAATACAAGAGCGTATGAAGCATATCAAGATGAAGTAATTTATGAAAGACATCGTCATCGTTATGAATTTAACAACCAATACCGTCAAGAAATGGAGAAGGCTGGATTTATTTTCTCTGGGACAAGCCCAGATGGCCGTTTAGTAGAAATAGTGGAATTAAAAGACCATCCATGGTTTGTGGCTTCACAGTTCCATCCAGAATTTATTTCAAGACCAACAAGACCACAGCCACTATTCCGAGACTTCGTTGGAGCCAGCATCAAAATGGCAGAGAAATAAGAAAAGCGGAAGCACCCGTTTAGGGACGAACGGACTGGAGCGCTTTGACTGAGATAAAGGAAACACGAAGAGCGAAACGATTCGATGTTGACTTATCGTAGGGAAGAGAGCGAAGTACGAGAGTCGCTGGGTGTTGCAGCTGGACAATAAGAAAAGCGGAAGCACCCGTTTAGGGACGAACGGACTGGAGCGCTTTGACTGAGATAAAGGAAACACGAAGAGCGAAGCGATTCGATGTTGACTTATCGTAGGGAAGAGAGCGAAGTACGAGAGTCGCTGGGTGCTGCAGCTGGACAATAAGAAAAGCGGAAGCACCAGTTTAGGGACGAACGGGCTGGAATGGAGAACCATCTATCTTTTTTTAAGTTAGATGGTTCTTTTAGTTTTCATAAAAAAGCTGACATTGAATCATTTGGGAAATGATCAAATGTCAGCTTTTCTTAATCAAATTCACTTAAAATTTCATCTATCGTGAATTTAATTCCATAGTAGGCGTATAAAGCAGCCATCAGTGCTGGGTATCCGTAGCGATTTCCAAACTCATCAGGCAACAAGCCTTTTTTTAGTGTTAAATCAATATGAACATCTGCTATATTTTGTATTCCCTCATTGTCCGCTGAAAGAATAGTGGAAATAGAGACGAAAGAAATATGGCGACTATTGAGCTGTTTGGCAAGGCGGTATGCGTCGGGATCATCAGAATTTCTAGAAATGAGCAAGAAACGGTCGTTCGGTTTGACATCATCCAAGTTTTGCAAATTCCAGACCGCAGTATTTTGTAATGGCTCTGCACTTACCATCGCTTCATTAATAACTCCAGCCATTTCATTTGTAGCAAATAAATAAATAGTCCCATCGCCAACAATTGCTTGGGCAAGCAGACGAGCACTGTCTTCGATTGACTCCTCTTTATCTTGAATTCTTTTAAATAATCCAGTCAATTGGGTTGAAAACATTTTTAACAATGTGTAAACCTCCATAAATTTTATTATATAAGCAGTGTAGAAAGTCAAAACGTAAAAAACGACAGAAATATCATAGCATTCGACGGAGAAATCCGCCAAAAATAATCCTTTTATTTTAATTTAATTATAAAGAAAGCGATTGAAAAGGCAAAATTTATAGAATATGGCAGGAAATTCTGGATAATATCTAGAAAGGTATTTAATGAAAATAAAAAGGCTGAAAAATAATGGGAATTGCTAGACAGGAAAGGTAGGTTCATTATGAAGGGTAAAATATTGATTGTAGATGATCAGTTTGGAATACGGATACTTTTAAATGAAGTATTTCAGAAAGAAGGATACCATACATTCCAAGCTGCAAATGGTGTACAGGCATTGGAGCTGGTAACAAAAGAAACACCAGATTTAGTATTATTAGATATGAAGATACCTGGAATGGATGGGATTGAAATATTAAAAAGAATGAAGAAATTAAATCAAGACATCCGAGTAATCATTATGACAGCTTATGGTGAGCTGGATATGATAAAAGAATCGAAAGACTTAGGTGCATTAACCCATTTTGCAAAACCTTTTGATATTGATGATCTTAGAGAGGCAGTAAAAAAATATATTCAACAGTAAAAACGAGAAAGATAGTCGTTTTGTTTAAATACATATACCGATAAAAAAGTAAAAAAATAGAAAAAAATACATAAATATTTGTGACAATTTAGAAAAAGTTGAAGGATTAATAGCATTTCTTCTCTTATTTTGGTATGATACAAATGAATTTAAATGGGAATGATTCGTTTTATTTTGCTTAGGGTAATAATAAATACATATTCCACTGTGAATTGGGAAATTTAATAAAGATTACCTTGTCAAAAGGACGATCATCAATAAGGAGGAAGAAAAATGCCTTTAGTTTCAATGACAGAAATGTTACAAAAAGCAAAAGCAGAAGGATATGCTGTTGGACAATTTAACTTAAATAACCTTGAGTTTACTCAAGCTATTCTTCAAGCTGCAGAAGAAGAGAAATCTCCAGTGATTTTAGGGGTTTCTGAAGGTGCAGCACGTTATATGGGCGGATTTACAACAGTTGTAAAAATGGTAGAAGGATTATTGGTAGATTACAAAATCACTGTACCAGTAGCAATTCATTTAGACCACGGTTCAAGCTTTGAAAAATGTAAAGAAGCAATCGATGCAGGTTTCACTTCTGTTATGATTGATGCTTCTCACCACCCATTTGAAGAAAACGTTGAAACTACTTCTAAAGTAGTAGAATACGCTCATTCAAAAGGCGTTTCAGTTGAAGCTGAATTAGGAACTGTTGGCGGACAAGAAGACGATGTTGTTGCTGAAGGCGTTATTTATGCGGATGCAAAAGAATGTGACGAGCTAGTGAAACGTACAGGCATTGATTGCTTAGCTCCAGCTCTAGGTTCTGTACATGGTCCTTACAAAGGAGAACCAAACCTTGGGTTCGCAGAAATGGAAGAAATCGGCAGCTTGACTGGTATGCCATTAGTATTACATGGCGGAACTGGTATTCCTACAAAAGACATTCAAAAGTCTATTTCTTTAGGAACTGCTAAAATTAATGTTAATACTGAAAACCAAATCGCTTCTGCTAAAGCAGTTCGCGAAACTTTAGCTGCAAAACCAGAAGAGTACGATCCACGTAAATATTTAGGACCAGCTCGTGATGCAATTAAAGCTACAGTTGTTGGTAAAATTAAAGAGTTTGGATCTTCAAACAAAGCATAATAAAAAGAAAGAAATTTTTTCTTTAATAATATAGAAACCGCCTGTAAGGGCGGTTTTGTTCAGAGATAAGAAAGTATAAGTTTTCTGAAGTCTGATAGCTGTCTAGCTCAGCGCCTATTGCCTATCGAACTTCAGGTCATCTCCCTACGATAAGTCAACATCGATTCGCTAACGCTCATCGTGTTTCCTTTATCTCAGTCGAAGCCTTCCGAAGGACAGGATGTTTAAGTGCCGATGTTGCCACAGGACGTGGCGAACTTAATCGGCCAGTTCGTACGGCAATGAGCAAGGCGCTTACGCTTTTCTTACTTATCAATAGACAGAAAAATCCGTCGAATTTAAAATGAGTGGTCGAAATGCATTCATATTTTAAATTTTCCTTTCCAAAAGAAGTATCTTAGAAGACGTCTCAGGAAATAATAAACAATATATCCAAGTTAGGAAAATAGATAGTTTTTAATGCTTCTAATATTGATATAGGAAGGGAATAATAATGGGAAGTTAGAGCCTAAATGAAGGTTCTGCAAATTTTAAGTTGACTATTAAATCAGGCAGAAATCGAAGAATTCCTTTGCTGGAATGGGGTAAGTGATTTTCTGGAAAATGTGGAACGACAAAGCATTTGTTTAGCGATAGCATGCACTTCTGAAATAGTTCCTCCAAAATTATTTTTTTAAAGATTCAAAGAAATAAAAAATAATAAAAAATCTTCAACTTTTGTCACGGTTCATGTTCTTTTATGCTTTTTCAAAGATTAGAAAAGTAAACCTTTACCATGTTAGGCGATAAATAGCAGGCTTATTGTCTCTAGTCATTTTGTTAAAGGTGAAAGAATCCCCCTTTAACACTTGTTGGCAATTACATAATAGTTGCCCTTTTCCTATCAAGATTACTTTTTGGTATAATAATTGAATTAGTATAAAACAATGATTTTACGTCCAAGCCTTGATTCAATTTTTATATGTTTATGTTTGTACAAATTCTTTTTAAATGTACTGTTATAATGAATAGATGTAGATAAATCTTTCGAGCAAAATTCGCAGCTCTTTTTCTGTATAAATTGCTTTATTGTTTGTTTCGTAATACTCCGATATGATTTATTCTATTCAGGCTGATTGATGAAAATGATTGACTATCAGTGGTACATAGTTTGTACTTGTTTTGCATGGCTTAGAAGGGAGTTAGAAATGGAAAAACTTATGATTGCAGGTGGATCTCCATTAAAAGGAACTGTGCGAATAAGCGGAGCAAAAAACAGCGCTGTAGCTCTTATCCCAGCAACCATTTTAGCAGATTCTCCAGTTACCATTGAGGGATTGCCTGACATTTCTGATGTGCAAATTTTAAAGGAAATTATGGAAGAACTAGGTGGAACTGTATCACTTTCTGATTCAGATATGACCGTTGATCCAACCTCTATGATTTCAATGCCTATGCCAAATGGAAAGGTTAAAAAATTACGTGCTTCCTATTATTTAATGGGAGCGATGCTTGGCCGGTTTAAAAAAGCGGCTATAGGGTTGCCGGGCGGCTGCCATCTTGGACCACGTCCAATCGATCAACATATTAAAGGCTTTGAAGCACTTGGAGCACAAGTAACAAATGAGCAGGGGGCCATCTATCTTCGTGCTGAGGAATTAAGGGGCGCGCGAATTTATTTAGACGTTGTCAGTGTTGGAGCAACGATAAATATCATGCTTGCTGCAGTAAAGGCAAAAGGCAGAACCATTATTGAAAATGCAGCAAAAGAACCGGAAATTATCGATGTTGCTACATTACTAACAAATATGGGTGCGAGAATAAAAGGCGCAGGCACGGATATTATCCGAATTGAAGGAGTAGATCAGCTTCATGGCTGCCGTCATACGATTATACCTGATCGCATCGAAGCTGGAACGTATATTATTATTGGCGCTGCTGTTGGTGAAGGTATATTAGTTGATAATGTTATACCTCAGCATTTAGAATCGTTAATTGCAAAGCTTAGAGAGATGAATGTGCATATTGAATCAAGTGATGATCAAATATTTGTAAGTTCCAACCCGGATTTAAAAGCAGTGGATATAAAGACATTGGTTTATCCAGGATTTCCAACGGACTTGCAGCAGCCTTTTACATCGCTTTTAACCAAAACAAAAGGGACAAGCATGGTTACTGATACTATATATGGTGCTAGATTTAAGCATATTGATGAGCTGCGGCGAATGAACGCTGCAATCAAAGTGGAAGGACGCTCAGCGATTATTAATGGACCTGTACATTTACAGGGAGCAAAAGTAAAAGCCAGCGATCTTCGTGCTGGAGCAGCCTTAGTAATTGCCGGTCTTATTGCAGAAGGTGTTACTGAAGTTACAGGGCTTGAACATATAGATAGAGGATACAGTAATTTAGTTGAAAAGCTTAATGGTCTGGGTGCAACCATTTGGAGAGAAGATATGTCTCAGGAAGAATATGAACAAATAAAAAACGCATAAAATGAACACTTGTCAGTAAGGGAGGCAGGCACATCCCTGCTGAAGGGGAAGAATCATTGGGTACAAACCCCAGAAACGAGGATATTAAGACGTGGTGATATAATCTCCGTTCCTTCGATTCGATCTTTTACAGCCAGTTGTATAAGGCAACTCTGCATTTAGATTTTTCTTCTCATACAATTTGATTATTTAAATAGTGAAAAAGAGATAAAATCGTGATTAATCATCTAATAAAGGGGCAAAATGAATAAAATATGCCCCTTATCCTTCCTTAAATAATTATTTCCTAAAGATATAAATGTTGAATTAGTAAAAATATTTATAGTTCAAAAATAACTTCCAGAATTTTTAACTCTTGCTGTAAAAAATACTTGTTGCACATTTTTTATAGTAAGAGTTAAAATAGAGATTGCTTTTGGTAGATTGCTTTTTCATATAAATTTCGATAGAGAAACAATTTTTTATTGTTTCAGAGTGTGGACAAAGAAGTATTTGCACATACCACAGACTAATCGAAACATGTGTGTATTGTATTTCGAGGCGCGAAGGGCAACAGAATTTGGAACGATGTTGTCACAGGCTAAACGGGATGCAAAACAATCGAAAGGACGTGGCGCAGTTAGTCGATTTTCCTTTAATGCATACTTAGGCATTCATCCTCTTGTAACCTAGTAATGAGCATCCGAGTATGGGCGAACAACGAAGTAATTGAGCGTTTGTCGACAGATTTCTACATCAATGTAATTAAATGCATGCATGTAGAAATCCGCAAGATGAAAAATTTTTTGCAATATAACTTCAGTTTATTTATTCTCGCATCAATAATGTATTTCTTCACACAGTCAATTGCCTCAAAATGAATAAAACATTCCTTCCCTGATAGTTATTTTTTGTTCGAAAAATGGTAGGAATAACTGAAAATTTAAAAGAGTGGTGTCAAAATGGGATTAAACATATCTAGTTTAGAAAATATGAAATTAAAAGAGCTATATGAGTTAGCACGAGAATATAAAGTATCATATTATAGTAAGTTAACAAAAAAAGAATTGATTTTTTCAATTTTGAAAGCAAGAGCAGAACAAGAAGGCTATTTCTTTATGGAAGGTGTACTGGAAATCATCCAGTCGGAAGGTTTTGGATTCCTACGACCTATCAATTATTCTCCAAGTTCTCAAGATATCTATATTTCTGCATCTCAAATAAGAAAATTTGATTTAAGAAATGGGGATAAAGTTTCTGGAAAAGTGCGTCCGCCAAAAGAAAATGAACGTTATTTTGGTTTGCTGCAAGTAGAAGCAGTGAATGGGGACGATCCAGTTGCAGCGAAAGAAAGAGTGCATTTTCCAGGATTGACTCCTTTATATCCAAATCGTCAAATGAAGTTAGAAACAACACAGAAGAATGTTTCCACTCGAATAATGGATGTATTAGCGCCGGTTGGATTTGGACAGAGGGGACTTATTGTTGCACCGCCAAAAGCAGGGAAAACCATGTTGATTAAAGAAATTGCAAACAGTATTACAACAAACCATCCAGATGCCGAATTAATTGTATTGTTAATAGATGAACGTCCGGAAGAAGTGACAGATATTGAAAGATCTGTTACAGGAGATGTTGTAAGTTCTACATTTGATGAGGTGCCGGAAAACCATATAAAAGTGGCAGAGCTTGTATTAGAAAGAGCGATGCGCCTTGTAGAACATAAACGTGATGTAATTATTTTAATGGATAGTATTACAAGGCTTGCACGTGCATACAACCTTGTTATTCCACCAAGTGGCAGAACACTGTCAGGTGGTATTGATCCAGCTGCTTTCCACCGTCCAAAGCGTTTCTTTGGTGCTGCCCGTAATATCGAAGAAGGCGGTTCTTTAACGATTTTGGCGACAGCTTTAGTCGATACTGGTTCTCGAATGGACGATGTTATCTATGAGGAATTTAAAGGAACAGGCAACATGGAGCTTCATTTAGACCGTTCGCTTGCAGAAAGAAGAATATTCCCTGCTATCGATATTCGCAGATCAGGAACAAGAAAAGAAGAACTTCTTATTCCAAAAGAGCATTTAGATAAATTATGGGCTATTCGTAAATCGATGTCTGATTCTCCTGATTTTGCAGAGCGCTTTTTGCGTAAATTAAAACAAACAAAATCGAATGAAGATTTTTTTGCTGTATTAGCAGATCAAATGAAAGCAGGAACCGCAAAACGTTCTTAATAAAAAAGAGATAAAATTTACGACAATATAATTTGGTAATTAATAACTATAATAATTGTTTATATGTTAAGATTTTATGCAGTCCCCAAATTGTAGTAGGTTAAATCTAGTGAAACTAGGCATAATAGCTAATTATTGTTATTATAAAAAGGATAAAACATTCTTATTATGAAACAACCATTCGAGTTGCAAAATAGAAATGTCCTTGCTATAATGAACACAGTGTGTTTTTAAAATTAACAATGACTATTCATTGTTTTATAACTCTGTTTCGAAAGTTGCAGGGCGGAAGGAGATGAAAAGGAATGAAAGCAGGAATTCATCCTAATTATAATCAAATTACGGTGAAATGTGCGTGTGGAAATGAGTTCACAACTGGTTCTGTTAAAAAAGAAATGAAAGTTGAAACTTGTTCTGAATGCCACCCGTTCTATACTGGACGTCAAAAATTCGCTGAAGCTGGCGGACGTGTTGATCGTTTCAACAAAAAATACGGTCTTAAGTAATATTAAATGTCAAGAACAGGCAAGAAGTTATTATTCCTTGCCTGTTCTTCTTTTATGCTTAAATAAACAGGGCATCCATGGGGAGCATAAACAAGGTCTAGTATAACCAACCAGACAGACGTTGACGCTTCGCTTACAACTAAGCTGCTTAAGAATAGACGGCAAGGCATTTATTATTGATACACGTGCATTACTTTCTATTCTTAAGCGTCTTATGCTTATAGGTTGACGAATTATTTGGAAGACAGGCCTATGTTTGAGTTGTCTTTGACGTTCATTTTTCTGTTTCTTTGAATGGCTTTTTATATGAAATAAAAGAAGTAATTGTTTTGGAGGAAGGAGTGGTTTCATGTATGTGATGAAACAACATGGATGGGTGGAAGTTATATGTGGAAGTATGTTTTCTGGTAAATCGGAGGAACTTATTCGTCGTGTAAGAAGAGCAGAATTCGCAAAACAAAATATTATAGTATTTAAACCTAAAATAGATAACCGTTATAGTGATGAAGCAGTTGTATCTCATAATGGAACTGCCACAAATGCAGTTCCAATCAGCCGGTCTGCAGAAATTTTTGAACATGTTACATTGGATATAGAGATAGTTGCTATTGACGAAGTTCAGTTCTTTGATCAGGAAATAGTAAATGTAGTCCAGCATTTAGCCAATAGCGGTTATCGAGTAGTTTGTGCAGGACTCGATCAAGATTTCCGGGGAGAACCTTTTGGAAGAATGCCGGATTTAATGGCTATTGCAGAGTTGGTGACAAAACTGCAGGCGGTGTGTGCTGTATGTGGTTCCCCTGCAAGCCGTACACAACGTTTAATTAATGGTTCTCCAGCATCTTACGACGATCCAATTATTCTAGTTGGTGCTTCTGAATCTTACGAGCCACGCTGTCGTCATCATCATGAAGTGCCAAAATCTCCACAGAGCCAAAAAAAGCAGGATAGTACTTCTTCGCCATTATAATATAATAGAAAGGCCACTCCAATGGTGAGGAGGGGCCTGGCTTGTACTATAAGCAAACTCTCTATAGAGAATAATCATTTCTTTCAATGCCCCATTTAGAAAATGCTTGTTTTAAAGTTGCGTAAGTTTCAACTTCTCCTAAGCTAATCCCTGGTTGCTCAATTGTTTCTGCCACTTCAGGACGGATGCCGGATAGGATAGGCTTAATTCCAATAAAATGAAGGACTTTTATTAATTTTAGCAGTTCATGTAAAATAATGGTATCAATAACAGCTATTCCGGATAAGTCAATCAGTAAATAGCTTATTTTTTCTAGTAAACAGCGTTCGGGTACTTGTTCTAAAATTAGTTTTGCCCGGATGGAATCAATATTGCCAATCAAAGGAAAAACGCCGATGTGATTAATGATAGGAATAACTGGAATGCTGAGTTCTTGTATAAGCTTTTGCTGTGCAAAAAAACGATCTTGAGTAAATTCATGATACATACTGCCGAATTGGTTATTTAATTGATCAAAAGCACAGTGGAAAATAGAACTCCATTTTAATACCGTTTCTGTTGGTATACGATACATTAGAATACATAACTCGATTTCGTCCCAAATGGTTTTGCGAGTAATACTTAATGCCTGTAGAACTTCGTGTGCTGGAGTGCCCAAATCCACTCTGCTTTGAGCGACATCTTTTGCCCAGTTTGATAGATTGTCAGAAAATGCTTGCTGATCTTCTAAAAAAGCGCTCATGGCAGTTTTGATAGTAGAAGCATGCTGATTCTCCAATAAACCTTTAACAGAAGAAGATGATTTTTTGGAGTAAATGGATCCATCTTTGCCATTCATAAGAGTAAACCACTTTTCCGTGATTTTGGCAGAGTTCTTAACAATATAATCATATAAAGATTTATCCGTTAAAGACATTTGCGCATCCTCTCTTTCCATTGATACATCTATTATAAAGGAATTAGCGGAAAAGTAATAAAAAATGACCTATTTCTTGCTTCATTATAAAGAAAGGTATACGAGGAAAGGTTTGAAAGGAAGTTAGTATTTTCCAATAGATTAAAATAGGGATTCATAATCCTTTTATCCCGAAAAAAGCAAGCATAATTTGGTTTTGACGGGTGTTATCGCCTATAATATAATTAATACGTTATGGAAAAAAATGAGGTGAAAATTTGTGTTTGATCGTCTGCAAGCTGTAGAGGACCGCTACGATAAGCTGAATGAGCTATTAAGTGATCCAGAAATTGTTAATGATACAAAAAAATTGCGTGAGTATTCTAAAGAACAATCAGATATTCAAGAAACTGTTGAAGCATATCGGGAATATAAAGAAGTAAAAGAGCAGCATAAAGAAGCAAAATCTATGCTGGAAGAGAAATTAGACGCGGAAATGCGCGAAATGGTAAAAGAAGAATTAGATGAAACTTCTGGGCGTATTGAAGAGTTGGAAGCCCGCTTGAAAATATTGCTGATTCCCAAAGACCCAAATGATGATAAAAACGTTATTATGGAGGTTCGTGGAGCTG
The DNA here is from genome assembly GCF_052663225.1 of Niallia sp. 03133. Lineage (NCBI taxonomy): Bacteria > Bacillati > Bacillota > Bacilli > Caryophanales > Bacillaceae > Niallia > Niallia sp. 03133. Next base: position 76,010 of record NZ_JBQTCY010000005.1, on the reverse strand, counting down.
CCGGCGGTGATGAAGCAGCATTGTTTGCTGGTGATTTATACCGGATGTACAGCCGATATGCAGAATCGCAAGGCTGGAAAATTGAAATCATTGATGCAAGTACAACAGGAGTTGGCGGCTATAAAGAGATTATCTTTATGATTAATGGAAAAGGCGCCTATTCAAAAATGAAGTTTGAAAATGGGGCGCACCGTGTGCAGCGTGTTCCAGAAACGGAATCAGGAGGACGTATTCATACTTCAACAGCGACTGTTGCTTGTTTGCCTGAGGCAGAAGAGGTAGAGATCGAAATTCATGAAAAAGACATTCGTGTTGATACCTTTGCTTCAAGTGGGCCAGGGGGACAAAGTGTAAACACTACGATGTCTGCAGTACGTTTAACTCACTTGCCTACAGGTACTGTCGTATCATGCCAAGATGAAAAGTCGCAGATTAAAAACAAAGAAAAAGCAATGAAAGTACTCCGTGCTCGTGTTTATGATAAATTTCAACAGGAAGCACAGGCAGAATATGACCAACAGCGCAAATCGGCAGTTGGGACTGGTGATCGTTCAGAGCGAATTAGAACATATAACTTCCCGCAAAATCGTGTAACAGATCATCGCATCGGTCTTACTATTCAAAAGCTGGATCAAATCCTGCAAGGTAAAATGGACGATATCATTGATGCGTTAATTTTTGAAGAACAATCAAGCCGCCTAGAAAGTGCTTCTGATGTGTAAAAATAACCAAGTAAGAGTTTTTGAGGCCCTGAAATGGGCTTCTTCTTATTTATATCAACATAATCGGGAAGAATATGCAGCGGAGCTGCTCTTAAGACATGTGCTTCAAATTAGCCGATCCGAAATGTTAATGAAATTTCGAGAGGAAATGAATGGGGAAAATTTGTCCAAGTTCAAACATTATGTCTCCCTGCATGCGGATGGACAGCCTGTTCAATACATTATTGGATATGAAGAATTTTATGGAAGAAAATTTAAAGTAACGAAAGAGGTTCTTATTCCAAGACCGGAAACGGAAGAATTAGTGGAAGGCGCGATAAAAAGAATAAACAAACTTTTTAAAGAGAAAAAAGAGCTGAAGTTGGCTGATATCGGAACAGGAAGCGGTGCAATTGCTATCACGATGCAATTAGAAGTTCCTGCCCTTCAAGTAACTGCTACTGACCTGTATCCATCCTCCTTGCAAATGGCAAAAGAAAACGCCGAGGAATTAGGTGCGGAATCTATTCGGTTTGCAGTAGGAGACTTGCTTGCACCTTTTCTAGAAAAAAAACAAACATATGATATTATCCTATCCAATCCTCCTTATATTCCAATAAGTGATGAAAAGGAAATGTCGGATGTTGTGACGAAGCATGAACCGCATCGAGCTTTATTTGCAGGGGAAGATGGGTTGACCATTTACAGAAGACTATGCAAAGAACTTCCTTTTGTATTAAAGAAACAAGGACTAGTTGGCTTTGAGGTTGGAGCGGGGCAAAGCAAAGCAGTATCTGCCCTGCTGCAGTCAGCGTTTCCTGAAGGGAAAATTGAAGTAGTATTCGATATTAATGGAAAAGATCGCATGGTTTTTGCAGAGGTTGGATTTTAGAGAGAGAATGTTGTTTCAAAGCCGGAAAATTTCCATTCATACTTTTTCGATACATTAGCCGCTGCTAACTTAGCAGTGGTTTTTTTTGTATGTTATTTGCATGTCTATTTATACAGATACTTCCAAATGAAAAAACTAGTAAAAAATTATTTTGCTAGTTTAAGATTGTTGTAACCTGTCCACACTATGGATAGTGAAGGGGCGGTGCTTAATATGAGAAAAAAACCAATGGCAACCATGTATTTATTTGTACTTATTATATCTACAGTTGTAAGTTTATATATACCGAAAAACGAAGTAACGGCAAATGATGAAGTCGTTATTCCAAGTGATGCAATCCGGTTAAGAATCTTAGCGAACAGTGACAAGGAAGAAGACCAGGCTTTAAAAAGAAAAGTGAGAGATGCTGTAAATAAAGAAATTACCATATGGGTATCAGAGTTAACCTCTAAAGAAGAAGCGAAAAAATTATTGCAGTCAAAATTGCCGGAAATTCAAAAAATAGCGGAAAAAGTTATAATGGAAGAAAATGTAAAACAAACAGTGAAAGTAAATTTTGGAAAAGTGGATTTTCCTACAAAATTATATGGCGAATTTCTATATCCTGCAGGACAATATGAAGCGATCCTTATTACTTTAGGAAAAGGAGAAGGAGCGAATTGGTGGTGTGTATTATTTCCCCCATTATGCTTCCTTGATTTTTCAAATGGAGTGGCAGTAAGTGATGGATTTGATGGAAAAGACGGAAAAAAACAAGAAAAACAACCAAAGAAACAAGAAGTGAAACAAGAAAACAAAAAAGAACAACAGGTAAAGAAAGTCAAAAATGTGGATAAAAATAACGAGGAAAAACAAAAAAATAAAAAAGATCCTGTATATGTAGAGGAAACAAAAGAAGATAAAGTAGAAGTGAAATTTTTTATAGTAGAGATGTGGGACGAGATATTTGGATGACAATCGAAAAAAGTCTGCACTTTTTATCAGTACAAACTGATGATCGTGCAGTCTTTTTTTATTAAGGCTCTGTTAAGCGATAATGTTGATTTTGGAAGGAAATTTGCGAGACTCCTGCGGAAAAACGGGCTGGAAAGACCCCGCAGGGAGGTACGACCGAGGAGACTTGCCAGTTCGTCCGTGGAAAGCGAGTGAATTTGCTGACCGTTATAAATCAACACTGAAATTTAACAGAGCCTTTATTAAAAAATATGTCAGAATTTTTAACAAATTACTATATTTTCTATATGGCAATAGTATATAATGCAATTAATAAATATACACTTTTGTTCAAATTTATATCTATGAACAAAAGTGTTCAGTTGAATAGTTAATGAGAATCGTTATCAAAAAAAGGGGTGAGTGAAGTTGGAAGTAGTGATGAGAAATATGTTTCAGTCATTGGCAAAAAACACGTCTGCAAATAAGTTAGCAAAAAAATATGGCTTGCGTTTCGGAGCTAGTAGGTTTGTTGCAGGAGAAACCATCTCACAAGCAATTGAAAGTGTGAAGGACTTAAATAATGCTGGAAAAGCAGGAACGCTTGATCACCTAGGTGAATTTGTCTATTCGGAGGCTGAGGCCCGAGAATCAGCTGAAATGTGCTTGCAAACATTGGATGCCATTCATGCTTCTGGTGTTCAATCCAATTTATCCCTCAAAATGACCTCACTTGGATTAGACATCAATAAAGACTTATGTATAAAAAATATGAAAATAATTTTGGAACGAGCAAAACAATATGGGAATTTTGTGCGAATTGATATGGAGGACTATGCACACTGTCAAATCACCATTGATATCTATAAAGAACTATCCAGCATTTTTGATAATGTTGGTTTAGTAATACAAGCATATTTGTATAGAACTGAAGAGGATATGAAGCTTTTGAACGATTTAAAAGCAAATCTTCGTCTGGTAAAGGGGGCATATAAAGAGTCCGCAGAAGTGGCATTCCCGCAAAAAAAAGAGGTGGATGAAAATTTCAAAAAAATCATAAAAAACCATTTGCTTAATGGCAATTATACAGCTGTAGCAAGCCACGATCAGCAGATTATTGATTTTACCAAAAAAATCGTTGCCGAATATGGGATTGATAATAGCCGATTTGAATTTCAGATGTTATATGGCATATGTGTCGAATTGCAAAACAAGCTAATAAGTGAAGGATATAAGGTAAGGGTTTATGTCCCATTTGGCGTCGATTGGTTTGGTTATTTTATGCGGAGGTTAGCAGAAAGACCGGCTAATGTATGGTTTGTACTGAAAAACTTTTTTAAATAAGGCTGTGTTAAAGCGAATTGTTGATTTTGGCACTTTGGTGATTGGAGCGGATATGTGAGACTCCTGCGGGAAAAGCGAGTCAAAGGGAGGCCCCACAGGCGCATAGCGACGAATCGGCTCAGGCGCAGCCCTGCGGAAAGCGTGTGGTAAGCCTATGGAAACCGAGTGAAAACCTATTTCGTTGCTTGGATTATTACTACCTATATTTTATAGCATTCACTTATTCAGTGGCCTCCGCATAGCGCTGAGAAGGCTCCCGGATCCCCCGCGGAAAGCGAACGCCTCTCGCTGCAATCAACAGGCAAGTTTAACAGCCCCTTCTATAAAGATATAGGTTTTAAGTTTACTAGAATAAGAAGCAAAGGAGAATGAAAATGATAAATTTAACAACTATTCCAGCTTATAAAAATGAAGCATTAACGGATTTTACGGTGAAGGAAAATAAAGCTGCATTTGAACAGGCTTTAGCAAAAGTGAAAGGAGAATTGGATAAAACGTATCCGCTCGTTATTGGAAAAGATAAAATTGTAACAGAGGAAAAAACAACTTCCATTAATCCTGGAAATGTGGATGAAATAATAGGAGAAGTCAGCAAAGGATCGAAAGTATATGCAGAACAAGCAATGCAAGAAGCATTGAATGCATTTGAAAGCTGGAAAAAAGTAAAGCCATTAGAACGTGCAGAATACTTATTGAAAGCAGCAGATTTAATGCGTCAACGCAAACATGAGTTTTCTGCTTATTTAGTTTATGAGTCAGGGAAAAATTGGGTAGAAGCAGATGCAGATACGGCAGAAGCGATCGATTTCTTGGAGTTTTATGCCCGAGAGATGATTCGTTTAAGTGAAACATCTGCCAAACAGCCTCTATTTCCAACTGCAGGAGAAACGGATAATAAAATTACCTATATTCCATTAGGAGTAGGAATTGTTATTTCTCCATTTAACTTCCCGCTGGCTATTATGGCAGGAACAACAGTAGCTGCAGTTGTTTCTGGGAATACGGTCATATTAAAACCATCTGATACAACACCGGTAATTGCGGCAAAATTTGTTGAATTAATGGAAGAAGTTGGACTTCCTCCAGGAGTGATTAACTTTGTTCCAGGTGATGGAATTGATGTGGGAGAATATTTGGTTGAGCATCCAAAAACAAGGTTTATTTCCTTTACTGGCTCTCGAGCAGTAGGGTGCAGAATTTATGAACGTGCATCGGCAGTACAGCCTGGGCAAATTTGGTTAAAACGTGTTATTGCTGAAATGGGAGGAAAAGATGGAATTGTCGTCGATGAAACAGCAGATATAGATGCGGCTGCACAGGCAATTGTTGCATCAGCTTTTGGATTCCAAGGACAGAAATGTTCGGCAGGTTCACGTGCCATAATTGTTGAGGCAGTATATGATAGTGTGGTGGAAAAAGTAGTGGCATTAACCCAAAAATTACGAGTAGGATTACCAGAAGAAAATACTTCAGTAGGTCCTGTAATCGATCAAAAAGCAATGGATAAAATTCTTTCTTATATTGAAATTGGAAAAAAAGAAGGGAAATTGCTGATTGGCGGATTTCGTGCAGAAGGAAACGGCTATTATATCGAACCGACTATTTTTGCAGATGTTGCACCACAGGCAAGGATTATGCAAGAGGAAATTTTTGGGCCAGTTTTAGCGCTCTCCAAAGTTCCTGATTGGAAAACAGGTATAGATGTTTACAATAATACTGAATATGGATTAACAGGTTCTTTCTTTTCAGGAAGAGAAGAGCGCATTGATTACGCGCTTGATAATATGCATTGCGGGAATCTTTATATCAACAAAAAATGCACAGGCGCATTAGTTGGTGTTCATCCATTTGGCGGTTTTAATATGTCAGGAACTGATTCTAAAGCTGGTGGATTTGATTACCTCTTATTATTTACACAAGCAAAACTAAGCTCAAAAAAAGTATAATAGTAGATAAAAAATAGCAAAAATATAAGAATGAAGGAATAAGCTGATAATTATTTAATAACAGTTTCAGTACAGACGAAAACAGGCATGTTCTTCTGATTCTTGGAATGGGAACTTATTTTTCAAGGGAGATCCAGAGAATGAAAGCAGTAAATTTGTCAACAAACTGGAGTCTGTGAAATAAATAAGGTATCGGCTTATTTCTACTAAAAAGCGAGTTTTCCCATACAGCTCCATAAGGAAGTTTGCAGTTGCAAATAATAATGGTGGTTTGAGCGGAGCCGTTTTATACACAAAATGAATAAAAATAAAAGAAAAGGCAGTCTAATTATAGGATTAAATATCAAGCAAGCGAAACTTCATCTTCTCGACTGTATAGCTAAGAGTGCTGAACATATGTTAAATTATTAATTATTATCGTATGAAAGGAAATTGTTATGTTCATTCATTCACATTTTGAACTAGAGAAATCCTTTTTAGAGATTGCCATTAACGAAGATAAACAATCTCTCCCGGATTTATTCGCTCAATATGATTATATTGTAATAAAAGCAGATCGCGAGTGGTATTGCATGGAGAAGGAGGAAGCAATACTCTTAGAAATAGGCAAAGAGCAGCACACAATAGAAGAGTGGCTGAACACACTTCGCATACCCTCCTCCTCTATTGCCACATTCGAAACGATTCATCGATGTATAAAATGGGAGCGCCCTGTGCTTATTATGGACGAAGCGAAGCAAAAGGTCATGTGCGTTTTGTCTGCTTCTGAACGAGTTCACTACTTGCAGCAAGCCAATAATCAACTTTCTGCATTTTTTAAAACATTGGCAGAAACGATTAATGATGCAGTTACAGCAGTAGATAAAGAAGGGAATGTAGTTTATTGGAATGGGGTAGCTGAAACAACGTATAACATAAGAAAAGAAGCAATTATCGGAAAGAAAATTGGGGAACACTTTGATGCAGATTCGATTTTTTTGCATCATATTCTAAAAGAGGGAAATCCTGTTCGGGGCATCTATCATCGGCCTAATGAAAATACACATGTTTTAATGAATGCATCGCCGATTATTGATAATAATCGAATTATCGGTGGGGTTGCCACTGAACATGACATTACAAAAATGGTTTATCTAAATAAAGAATTAGATTCTAACCTGCCGCTGCGAGTGCAAAAAGATGCACCATTTTCATCCATTGTGACGGAAAATGAAGAAGTAAATAAAGCGGTGGAAATAGCTCAAAAAATGACACATGCAGATATTCCCGTTTTAATAACAGGTGAAAGGGGAACTGGCAAAGAATTGCTTGCACAAGCCATTCATTATGGAGGATCTAAAAACAATCAGCCGTTTATTTCCTTAAACTGCTCCGTTATCCCGACAGATGTGTTAGAAATGGAGCTTTTTGGCTATCAGAAAGTATCTTTCCAGTCAGGGAAAGAAGAGGAGATGGCAGGGAAGCTGGAACAAGCAAAAAATGGGTCATTATTTATTGAGGATATCGAAAAAATGTCATTAGCTGTACAGCAAAAATTAATGGATTACATGGCAAAAGGCAGATTTACCCGTGTCGGTGGAAAAAGAGAGATAACATCGAAAACAAGAGTCATCACATCATCTTCGCAAAGTTTAATGAAGCTAGCGAAAAAGGAAAAGTTTAATGAGAAGCTTTACTTTCAATTAAGCGTTATTCAAATTGAAATCCCGCCGCTTCGCAATAGGAAGGAAGATATTCCGCATTTAATACATCAATTCATAAAAGAGTATGGAGAAAAGCATCAAAAAAAGAAGGTAGAAATAGGAGAAATGGCATTAAATAAATTAATGAAGTATGATTGGCCAGGAAATGTAAAAGAATTAAGAAATGTAGTGGAACGTTGTATTCTTTTAACAGAAGATAATAAAGAAGTCTCTATTGAAAATTTGCCGGCTGAAATAATAGAAATAGCCTCCTATTTTTCAGATAACAATAAAAAGGAAGAAATAGAACGAATTGAAGAAGCGCTTCATAAAACGTATGGAAATAAAAGTGCTGCAGCAAACCTTTTAGGAATATCAAGAGGAACACTTTATAATAAAATAAAAGAATACGGATTATAACAATACGTGTAGAGCTAAAAAGCATCATTAGCGGTTAATAAGCTGACACGAAAACGGTTTTTAACATTCTAGCATTTTTTTCGCTCTCCTTTCATAGTAATAGAATATCACTTAGAAAGCTTAATCTATTACTTGAGGAGGAAAATGAATGCAGAAAACAATTCGACAAGCACAAGCAAAAGACCTTGATCAAATCCAATCCTTTTTAAGGAAAACAGAATTGGAAATGAATGAATTGAAAAAATGGCTAGAATATTATCTGCTTGTTGAGGATGCTAGTGGAAAGTTGATTGGTACCATTGGCATTCACCCATTTGATAAAATAGGACTTCTTCGGTCGCTTGTTTTATCCAATGCAAATGCAGAAGAAATTCTCTATTTGCTGCAGCAAACAATAAAAATGGCAAAAGACAAGAATCTTGAGTCATTATACTGTATGATAAATAATCAAAATGCTGCTCAGTTATTTTCTCTCTTGGGATTTGATAGAATCGAGAAAACAGAGCTGCCCAAGGTATTAAAAACGTCGAATGCTGTAGCCAAGATATCAACTGTTAATAACCTTGAATTTATGTATTATTCTATAAGAAGTGTGGATAAATAAAGTGACTTATCCACTTTTTCACTTATTTTATTCACAATTTGTGGATAAAACATGCTTTTATCCACTTTTTTCATCATAATAAGATGAGATTGAAGCAAAAGGAAATGTCGAAAAATGTGGAAAGTAAGCCGTTTAGCCAAATAATAAAAAAGATTTTTGTGAAGGTGGATAAAAATGAAAACAAGTTACTGGTTAGTGGATAAAAATGTGGATACAAAACATAGTTATCCACAAATTCAACAGGCTGCTGACCTTTTAAAAAAAAATGAAGTAATTGCTTTTCCAACCGAAACGGTTTACGGGCTAGGGGGAAATGCAAAAGATGATGACGCCATAAAAAAAATTTTTGCAGCAAAAGGGCGGCCATCCGATAACCCTCTTATTATACATATAGCGAAACAAGAGCAATTAGCTGAAATAGTGGAAGAAATACCGGAAGTTGCCCAAAAACTAATGGCATCCTTTTGGCCGGGAGCATTGACCATTATTTTTCGTGCGAAAAAGGGAACATTATCTCAATATGCGACTGCTGGCTTACAAACAGTAGCGGTGCGTATGCCAGATCATCCTGTTGCCTTGAAATTATTGGAAGAAGTGGATTTGCCGATTGCCGCACCAAGCGCCAACCGTTCTGGAAAACCGAGCCCAACAACCGCTTTGCATGTAAAGGAAGATTTAGACCAAATCATCGCAGGAATCGTAGATGGAGGACCAACAGGCGTTGGAGTGGAATCAACGGTAATCGATTGTACGGATCTTCTCCCTGTCATTTTACGCCCCGGTGGAATTACAAAAGAACAGATCGAAGAATTAGTGGGGGAAGTCGGACTGGATCCTGCACTTATCAACAAAGAATCTAAACCGAAAGCACCTGGCATGAAATACAGTCATTATGCACCAAATGCTCCGATGTTCTTGGTAAATGGAACAAAAGAGAGAATACAATGCTTGGTGGATGAAGAGAGAAACAAAGGGAAAAAAGTAGGTTTATTAACAACAGAAGAAAATAAAAGCTACTACGATGCAGATTATATTTTTGCTTGTGGAAAAAGGGCAGAGTTACATTCAGTTGCTGCTTCTTTATATGAGGGGTTAAGAAGTTTTAACCACCAGGATGTGGAGATTATCTTTTGTGAAATGTTTCCGCTTGAAGGTGTCGGACAGGCCATTATGAATAGATTAATGAAAGCTGCTTCCCATCAAGTAATGGACTGAGTTCATTCTAAAGCAGATCAAAGCATAACGATAATTGATATCTTCTTGTAAACAAGAAGATATCAACATGTGGATAAGTCTGATCTTATAGAAGCAGCTTTCATGTGAAAACTAGATCATTCTCCATCTCTGATTTCTGAAACTTAATCGGCTCGAAGCCCTCCGAAGTACAGGATGTACAAGTGCCGATGTTGCAACAGGCTCGAAGGATGCGAGTCAATCGACGTTGCAACAGGACGTTGCGTATTTAGTCGATTTTCCTCTTTTGCGTATTTAATCGGCCAGTTCGTACGGCAATAAGCAAAGCGCTTTCGCTTTTCTTGTAGAAATTGCTTCTAAAATAACTTGGACGTGCATAATCTCTAATTAGCAAGTCCAAGGAGGCGGAGGAATGTCTGCATTAATGGGAGAAGTATACACATTAATTTTAATGGCATTTGCATTAGGAATGGACGCATTTTCTGTTGCATTGGGAATGGGAATGTATAAGCTCCGATTAAGGCAAATAGTTAAAGTCGGCCTTACAATTGGTGTTTTTCATGTAATCATGCCGCTGATTGGCATCGTTGCAGGCAGATTCTTATCAGAAAATTTTGGTGCAGTTGCCATGTACATAGGTGGGGGGTTGCTTATTATTTTAGGCATCCAAATGATTTGGTCTGTTTTTAAAGAAGAAGAAGCATATAAAATCACGCCAGTCGGTTTTGGTCTGCTGTTATTTTCCCTTAGTGTAAGCTTAGATAGCTTTTCTGTAGGCTTAAGCTTAGGAATTTATCAGGCGAGAACTGCTGTTGTATTAGCATGCTTCGGCATAGGAGCAACCGTTTTAACATGGGCAGGACTAATAATCGGCAGAAAAGTTCAAGGTTGGTTGGGAACCTACGGAGAAGTACTTGGCGGTGGAATCCTTTTAACCTTCGGAATAAAATTGTTGCTTAACTTTTAAGTTCTACAATTTCCAGAGAGGGTAAAGGTGATTAATTTCCTTTGGGATAAGCAGCTTAAGAAACACAAAATAGGAGGGCTAGCTGAAGCTGGGCCTTTTTTTCCGTTGATTAAAGCTAATTAAAACTAGGAAAGATAGGTGCAGAGAAAGAAATAGGATTTTTAGGAAATTTACTCTATAATGGTAGGTGGATAAGTAGAAGGAGGATGGAAAAATGTATCGTGTTTTATTTGTATGCACAGGAAATACTTGTCGAAGTCCAATGGCGGAAGCAATTTTAAAAAATAAAAAGCTTAAAAATGTGGAAGTAAAATCAGCTGGGGTATATGCAATGGATGGCGGAAAAGCATCCTTTCAAGCACAAGAAGTTTTGGCTGAAAAAGGAATAGAGAATGATCATGCATCTTCCATGCTTACAAAAGAATTATTGGATTGGGCAACACATATATTTACGATGACAAATGGCCATAAAAATGCTATAGTAGCACAATTTCCATCTACTATCGAGAAAACGTTTACTTTAAAAGAATTTGCAATAGAAGACAAAAGCGGGGATGTAATCGATCCTTTTGGCGGTTCCGTTGAGCATTATCGAAAAACATTCCAAGAATTAGATTATTTAATACAAAGTATATTAAATAAATTAGATTAATAGTTGGTGAGGAGAAAGCATGGAAGTAAAGATGCACTATAAATTTAGCTTAAGAAAAAAACTTGCATTATTTATAACGATTTTGGCATTAGTCACCTATTCAACTAGTGCTCTTTTTATATACGTTTTGTATCCGCTCCTTCGAAATAAAATAGAAATTAGTTCTGTTAGTTTTACCATTATTACATTGCTTATGGGGATTTTCTGGTCGAGCTTTTTAGCATTCACAGCTGCCGGTTTTGTCATTAACCCTCTTCAGCGGTTAGAAAGAACAGCTTTACAAGCAGCTCATGGAAATATTAAAGAGGATGCTGAAATTTCGAGGTCTGATGATGAAATCAAGTCTTTGGGAAATGCATTTAATCATATGCTTTTTAACTTAAGGGAAATGGTGCAAAAAATTGAAAATAATTTCAATGAAACAAATGCCACAGTAAAAGTTATAACAGGAGAAACAGAGAAGGCATCAAAGCAAACGCTTGCAATATCAAAAGCGGTGGAAGAAATCACGGCAGGTGCAGAAATATCGGCAAAATCTGTACAAGATACTGCAATTTCCGTGGATGAAGCAATGGAAATAGCACAAACTGTTCAAGAGAAAGCAAATGCATCGCTGCAAACATCTAATCAAATGGTGAACCATTTACAGGAAACCAATAAGGTTGTTCTATCCTTAATAAATGGATTGAAATCAATAGTAGAAGATAATCATACCTCTTTGCAATCTGTTCAAAAATTGGAGATGAATGCAGAAAAGGTAGAAGGAATTATTAAACTAGTTGGGGACATTGCATCACAAACAAACTTATTGGCATTAAATGCCTCGATCGAAGCAGCACGTGCTGGAGAGCATGGAGCAGGATTTGCGGTAGTAGCAGAAGAAGTAAGGCGCTTGGCTGATCAAAGTGGGAAGGCTGTTGGAGGAATTGCAGATCTTATAAAAAATATGCAATCAGAAGTGAAAAACGTTGTAAAACAATTGCAAAAACAGGTTATTAATGCAGAAGAGGAAGCTTCAAGAGGAGAACAAGCAAATGCAATCTTCAAAGATATGGATGATACTATTAAGGATATGGCGGATGGGGTGACAAGCATTACAGGGCTTGTAAGGCGACAAATGGAGCAAATATACCAAACCTCTCAACAAGCACAAGAAATGGCGGCAGTAGCTGAAGAAACGTCAGCAGGTGCTCATCAGGTTGCTTGTATTACAGAAAATCAGACACAATTAATGGGCAAAGTGGAACAATTGGCATTAGAACTGCGGACGCATGCGGAAGAATTAAAAACAACTATTTTCCGCTTTAAATTCTAGTTCTTTTCCATCATTATATTAGTTGTTTAGAATAAGAGAAAGTGGCATACATTCTTCAGAGAGGGTTTGCTTGTAAGAGTTAAACCCAGTCTAATACAAGATAAAATATTTTTCTTTTTCCTAGTCTTTTTATTTTAACTTTTTTATGTGAGAATATATTTTGTGATAGAGGGGAGATGGAGAACATGAAAGTTGCTATAGCATCAGACCATGGTGGAATTGTAATGCGAGAAGAAGTAATTAAATTGTTAGAACAATTAGGAATAGAATATAAGGATTTTGGATGTGACTGTAACTGTAAGGCTTCTGTAGATTATCCGGATTATGCATTGCCAGTTGCCGAGAAAGTGGCAAACGGTGAGTTTGATAGAGGGATATTAATATGCGGAACAGGGATTGGCATGAGTATTGCTGCGAATAAAGTAAAGGGAATTCGCTGTGCTTTAGTTCATGATGTTTACAGTGCGAAATTAACCCGTGAGCATAACGATAGCAATATAATAGCAATGGGTGAGCGTGTAATTGGACCTGGATTAGCATGTGAAATTGTCCAAGTTTGGCTGCAATCAAAATTTAGTGGTCAAAGACATGGGAATAGATTAAAGAAAATAGCTGAATATGAAGAAAGTCATTTAAATTAATCAAATCGTTCGAAAGGCCGTGTTTTTATGAAAAATGAAAAAGTAGCTTTAGAACAACAATTAGAAACGATTATTTCGGAATACCAAGAACAAGCAAATCTAATGAAACGCCATCTTTTTGTTATAGGCTGCAGTACAAGTGAAGTAGTCGGCCGCAAAATAGGAACATCTGGAACGATTGATGTGGCAGAGATCATCTTTGAAAAATTCCGAGATTATCAACAGAAAACAGGTGTATCCTTAGCTTTTCAATGCTGTGAGCATTTAAACCGAGCCTTGGTAGTAGAAAGAAACCTATTGGAAGAGCGTGGACTGACAGAAGTATCTGTAATACCTGTCCGCCATGCTGGCGGCGCAATGGCAACATATGCTTATCATCATATGGAAGATCCGGTTATAGTCGAGTTTATTGAAGCAGATGGCGGGATCGATATTGGAGATACCTTTATTGGCATGCATTTAAAACATGTGGCTGTACCTATCAGAACGTCTATCCAGCAACTAGGAGAAGCGCATGTGACAATGGCCAAATCACGCCCAAAATTAATTGGCGGCCAAAGAGCTGTCTATGAAAAAACAAAAGAAAACGAATCTTGTTAACAAGAAAAGCGAAAGCGCCCGTTAAGCGACGAACGGACTGGCAACATGCATTGCAGCTAGACGGTTACTAACTGCAAATTTAAATTTTTTCCTTACTATTAAAAGGATATTCGTAGTAAAGACTATGTTCTCTATTATGAATATCCTTTTATTGATGATAAGGGAATTATCACTTGCTCTGCCTTTATGTAACTAACAATCAAAAATATTCCCTAATACTTACACTTTATCCCACTCTTAACGGGCAGTAAAACCCCCGCCTCAAGATTCCGAGAAATCAAGGAAGATAGGCGTTGAAACTTGCCCGTAAAGGTCCGATAAGTGCAACTAACCATCAGTGGGGGATGAGGAAAACCCCCACTGATGGAAGTTAACTTATATTTATATAATGTTCTTGCAGGAAAGAAATGAATAGTAATTATATTTTATGGTAAAATAGAGAGAAGAAATATTTTTTGAAAATAACAGATATTAGTGAATTGCTGAAAAACATAGTTAATTCCCTCTTATTTTATTTATGTGAACAAGAAAATACGAACGATAGTATTAAAAATAAAATTTATAATTCGTATTTTTCTATCTTTCTTTTTAAAAACATTACATGTTAGAATATAATAGGATTTACGGTTATATAGATAGAGAAAAATATACGAACATGTTAGGGAGGATTACAAATGAAGCATTTAGCACAACAAGACGAGCAAGTATATAAAGCGATTCAACTAGAATTAGGTCGTCAAAGATCAAAAATTGAATTAATAGCATCAGAAAACTTTGTCAGTGAAGCAGTAATGGAAGCGCAAGGTTCTGTTTTAACAAATAAATACGCAGAAGGATATCCTGGGAAACGCTACTATGGCGGCTGCGAATATGTAGATATCGTAGAAGATATCGCTAGAGACCGTGCAAAAGAAATCTTCGGTGCAGAATATGTAAATGTTCAGCCTCATTCAGGGGCACAAGCAAACATGGCTGTATATTTTACTATTTTAGAACCTGGTGATACAGTTCTAGGGATGAACTTATCCCACGGTGGTCATTTAACACACGGAAGCCCTGTGAATTTCAGTGGTGTTCTATACAATTTTGTTGAATATGGTGTAGACAAAGAAACTCAATATATTAATTATGAAGATGTAAGAGAAAAAGCTCTAGCACATAAACCAAAACTAATTGTTGCTGGTGCTAGTGCATACCCTCGTGAAATCGACTTTAAAAAATTCCGCGAGATAGCAGATGAAGTTGGTGCACTATTAATGGTGGATATGGCTCATATTGCTGGTCTAGTTGCTGCGGGGCTGCATCAAAATCCAGTTCCTTATGCAGATTTTGTAACAACTACAACACATAAAACATTACGTGGACCTCGCGGCGGAATGATTTTATGCAAAGAAGAATATGGCAAAAAAATCGATAAATCTATTTTCCCAGGAATTCAAGGCGGACCATTAATGCATGTTATTTCTGCAAAAGCAATTGCGTTTGGAGAAGCATTGCAAGATGGATTTAAAGTATACGCACAAAACATCATCAATAATGCAAAAAGGCTAGCAGAAGGCTTGCAAAAAGAAGGCTTAAACCTAGTATCCGGCGGAACAGACAATCATTTATTATTAGTAGATCTTCAATCTCTTGGATTAACAGGCAAAGTAGCAGAGCATGTGCTGGACGAAGTGGGAATTACTGTTAATAAAAATGCTATTCCGTTTGATCCTGCAAGTCCATTTGTAACAAGTGGTATTCGTATTGGTACAGCAGCAGTTACGTCACGTGGCTTTGGTGTAGAAGACATGGATGAAATAGCTTCTATTATCGGTTTTACACTTAAAAACCATGATAACGCAGAAAAATTAGCAGAAGCAGCTAAACGAGTAGAAGCATTAACAAGTAAATTTGTTTTATATAAAGAGTTATAAGAAAAAAGCAGCAAACCTTAAGATAGGATAATCTTAGGGTTTGCTTTTTTTATAGGGAGATTTCATAAAAAGATGAATTTATAATGGAATAGAATGAATGATATATTTGTTGCTTCACTATTATTTTTTCTGTAAAATAGATAGAAGTGTGTTTTTGAAAAAAGAAGGAAACGGAGTGAATGTTGTGGCAAAAGTATTTGTATTTGATCACCCACTTATTCAGCATAAACTTACATACATCAGAGAAGTACAAACAGGTACGAAAGAATTTAGAGAATTAGTAGATGAAGTTGCAACATTAATGGCTTTTGAAATCACTCGTGATATGCCTTTAGAAGAAATTGAAATTGAAACACCTGTAAGCAAAACAAAATCAAAAGTACTTTCTGGGAAAAAATTAGGAATCATCCCTATTTTACGAGCAGGGATTGGGATGGTTGACGGCATTTTAAAGCTGATTCCAGCTGCAAAAGTAGGGCATATCGGTTTATACCGTGATCCTAAAACACTAAAACCAATAGAATATTATGTAAAGTTACCATCTGATGTGGAAGAAAGAGATTTTATCGTGGTCGATCCAATGCTTGCAACGGGTGGATCAGCTGTTGAAGCGATTAATTCCTTGAAAAAACGCGGTGGAAAAAATATTAAATTTATGTGCTTAATCGCTGCGCCAGAAGGAGTAGAAATCCTTAAAGAAGCACATCCGGATGTCGACATTTATATTGCGGCACTAGATGAAAAATTGAACGAAAAAGGTTACATTGTACCAGGTCTAGGCGACGCAGGAGACCGTTTATTTGGTACAAAATAAATAGATGAACGTTTCTTAGCCTGTCACTCTTACAGAGTGGCCGGCTTTTTCTTATTTAAAAGTAGGAGACCGAACGAAGCTGGACGCTTCTAACAGAAAAAAACCTCTAGATATTTCCTTCTATTATCCTCTGATTAGAAATCGCACATATTTTTCTTGATAAGTGAAACGATAAGCAGTATCCTCCCAAAAATGAATTTTCCCAATTTTTATATAGATAGGATAAATGTGAATGCCTAAAGGAGACACCATCATGAGGAAAAACATTATACTAATAGCTTTATGCACTCTCCCTTGGAACAATAATATATATGCTGCCTCAATAGATCTCCCAACGATTCCAAAGGAAAATCTAAATGAGCAGAAAATAGCAATTATCAAAACAGAGGACAATCTTTCAAATAATGAGATAGATCATTTGTTGTCTACGTTCAAAATGATAAAAAAAAGAAATGTGTTTCATGAAGTTTTTAATGGGTTTTCCGTTGAAGGATCTATAGCAGAGTTGAAAAAATTATCGGAAAATCATGCGGTTGAAATGGTATCACCTGTACAAACCTATAAAGTGGAAATGGAAAATCCGGTACAGCTAATAGGTGCAGAAACAATTAAAGGAAATATAAATCTTTCCTATCCATATTTAACTGGAAAAGGAATAAAAATAGGAGTGATTGATACAGGCATTGATTATAAACATCCTGATTTGCAAAGAAACTATAAAGGAGGGTGGGATTTTGTTGATCATGATAAAAAACCGATGGAAACAGTTGGGGAAGGGGAAAAAAATACAATGCACGGGACCCATGTTGCAGGGATTATTGCAGCTGACGGAAAAATAAAGGGTGTTGCTCCAAAAGCAGAGATTATTGCTTACCGTGCACTTGGACCAGGAGGGTCTGGAACAACGGAACAAATATTAGCAGCGATGGAACAGGCGATAAAAGATCGAGTGGATATTGTGAACCTTTCATTAGGAAGTGATATAAATGGACCAGATCTTCCGATAAGTTTGGCTTTAAATAAAGCAGTAGAAAAAGGGATTGTTGCAGTTGCTGCAGCAGGAAATGCAGGACCTGCTGAATGGACTGTTGGATCGCCTGGGACGGCAAGCAAAGCTATATCTGTGGGGGCCTCTACGCCAAATGTAAAAATCCCATATATTAAGATAAATAACAAACTGCTACTGTTAAATAGTATGAAAAATAGTGAGAGTTGGAATGGAGCCACCACGATGGAAATGATTGATGGTGGTATTGGAAAGAAAAAAGAACTGCAGGACGTGAAAGGAAAGCTGGTTTTAATGGCAAGAGGCGAATTAACATTTACAGAAAAGGTGATGAATGCTTATAAAAATGGGGCGAAAGCTGTATTAATCTCTAATAATATAGATGGTCCGCTGATTGGAAGTTTAGAAAAGAAAATATCTATTCCGGTTGCGGGTATAACGAAAGAAGAAGGGGAAATATTAAAACAAAAAATAAAAATTGGTTCTCTGTATGTTGATATTAAAACAATGTGGGAAAAGGATAGACTGGCTGACTTTAGTTCAAGAGGTCCTGTTACAAATACGTGGGAGATAAAACCAGATGTACTTGCTCCTGGGGTTGTGATAAATAGCACAGTCCCAGGAGGATATATGACACTCCAAGGAACTAGTATGGCAGCGCCGCATGTAGCAGGGGCATGTGCTTTATTATTGGAAGCACATCCAAATTGGACGCCAGAAGAAGTTAAAGCAGCTCTTATGAATACTGCCAAGCCCATATTGGATCGGGAGAATCATCTATATAGAGTATATGAACAAGGAGCAGGCAGAATTCAAGTGGATGAAGCAATTCAAGCGAATGTGCTGATGATCCCCGGTTCCATCCGTTTTGGAAAGTTTCGGTTGATTAACCACCTTCATGCGCATACAGCTTTTATAAAAATCAAAAATGTCGGGAGCAAAAAGCAATACATCTCCTTTTCTATACCGAAGAAAACGAATGGTTTAAGCTGGAAAATGCCACTTTCTTTGTCTTTGCAGCCAGGCGAAGCAAAAAATCTTCCCTTAACATTGATGATAGACAGTGAGTTGTTTAAAGGAAAGCTCCAAGATGGGACAATTAAATTAAGAGCAGGGAAACAGCAAATGCATATTCCTTATTTATATGTGTTGGAAGAGCCTGATTATCCAAGGATAATGGGATTCGACTTAGTGAAAAATAAAAAGGAGAACTGTTATGAATATGAAGTTTATTTGCCTGGAGGAGCAGAAGAGTTTGGCATCGCCTTATTTGAAAAAGAAAGCTTGCGGTTTGTACAATTTCTAGATTGGAGAAAAGATGTAAGAAGAGGTTTGTTAAAAGCAAAAATCAAAAAAGAAAACATTCCGAGTGAAGGAAGTTATATGGTAAAAGTATTCGCCAAAAAGTCAGGGAAGGAAGATATGATTCATTCCTATTTATTCATAGAAACAAAAAAATAAAGTAAACTTTCATTAGTGGGGGTTTTTCCTCATCCCCCACTGATGGTTAGTTGCGCTTATCGGACCTTTACTGGCAGTTATCCCCCACCTAGCTTCCTCGATTTCTCGGCATCTTGAGATGGGGGTCTTACTGCCCGTTAAGAGTGGGATAAAAGGAATTCGCAAATATAATAGAAGAAACACAGTTTATCGGTAGTAGACAAGACATGTTTTAAGGCTGGTAGAAAATAATCTAAAAGAAGAAAGGAGTTGGGAATTTGAGGCAAAAGCACTTTCCGCCAGTCTGTAAAGAAGAAGACATATTTTCTATTATTTAAGGAATTTATTCCTTTAAAAAGGAATCTTTTATTAAAATTCTTAAAAGTATGTGAATTAATTCTCTATCACCTAGAAAAATAGCTGATTCATGTTAAAATAGACTATGTTATTAAAACGGAGCTTTCGATAGCTATGTTAGTAGCGTTTTGCATGTTTTTTGAGAGTATCCGTTTACAATAATAGTATCATGATTATATTGTGAAATATATGATTGTAGCGTTTTCACGTTGTTAATACTAATTGACATTGACATTAGCTTATTGTATGCTTACAAAGGGGAGAATGACAGGGTTTTCAGCTTTTTTTTCTTAAAGAATTCATGCAATTTTCTAAGGATTGCATTGTTTTTTGGGATTTACTATTTTCTACTGTGCATTTTACTAGGAATAGGGCTGTAAATGCTGTATCTTACTTTACCGAAATTGTAGAAAGAAAGTGATCAGGAGATTGGCTAATTATGCTTGAAATTAGGCTGATGCTATCAAGACAAATTAAATACATATCCGTATTATTGTCTTTATATTTAATAGGGTGGGCTTTGACTCCGTTCCAGCCGGTTTTTTTAGGGCTGATTATTGGAACTGGTTTAAGCTTTTTTAACATGTATTTACTAGTAAGAAGAATGGGGAAATTTAGTAAAGCAGTCGATGAAGGCAAAAAAACAGCTTCTTTAGGCATGCTGTCAAGGATGGCAACCGCTATACTTGGTGTGGCGATAGCCATGGAATTTCCTGAACATATTCATCTTATTAGTGTGGTTATTGGATTAATGACATCTTATGTGGTCATTATGATAGATTTCTTATTAAATACTATTCGAATAGGTAGTAACAAAAAAGAGAGGTGAACATGATTGGAACATAAAGAACCAATATATCATTTGTTTGGCATCGATTTTTTGCAGTTTAATTTAGCAAATGTATTGATGATTACCATTGCAAGTGCAATAGTATTTCTTATAGCAGTACTCGCAACACGCAAGCTGGCGCTGCAACCTACAGGTCTCCAGAATTTTTTGGAGTGGGTAATGGATTTTGTGAAAAATATCATCAACAGTACAATGGACTGGAAAGATGGCGGAAAATTCCATGTTTTAGGAATTACAATATTATTTTATATCTTTGTATCAAATATGTTAGGGCTGCCTTTTTCAATTGTTCTACATGGGGAGCTTTGGTGGAAATCACCGACTGCAGATCCTACCATTACATTAACATTAGCGGTAATGATTATTGCCCTGACCCATTATTATGGTATTAAGCAAAAAGGATTTAAAGAATACTCTAAAGGTTTTTTCAGCCCGATGAAGTTTTTATTTCCTTTGAAAATTATAGAAGAGTTTGCAAATACTCTAACTCTTGGTTTGCGTCTTTACGGTAATATCTACGCAGGTGAATTGCTGTTGTCCCTTTTAGTAGGTTCATTGGCAGCTACTGGGATTGCAGGTTTTATCGCAGCTATTCCTTTAACGCTTGTGTGGCAAGGTTTCTCCATATTTGTTGGCACAATTCAAGCATACATCTTTACAATGTTAACAATGGTTTACATGTCTCATAAAGTTAGTCATGACCATTAATATATACCTTTTTTCATAAAAGGCGAAACTAAAAAATATATGATTTTTATACTTTAGGAGGAAAAATAATGAATCTTATAGCAGCAGCAATCGCAATTGGTTTAGCAGCAGTAGGTGCAGGTATTGGTAACGGATTAATCGTAGGTCGTACAGTAGAAGGAATTGCTCGTCAGCCAGAAGCACGCGGTTTACTACAAACAACAATGTTCATCGGGGTTGCTTTAGTAGAAGCACTACCTATTATCGGAGTAGTTATTGCATTTATGGTATTAAACCGTTAATTAATAAAGTTATCTTATGTGGCGAAGAGAATCTTCTATAAGAACTTCGCCTTTCCTTTATGTCTTAAAATGTAATAATGGTTGAGTTTTGAAGGGAGTGAACCAAGTGTTAACGAACAGTTTAGTTCTGGGAGCTGCAGAAGCTGCATCCCATGAAGGAATAAATGGTGGAGATATATTATTTCAGCTGGTTATTTTTATCGTTCTTCTCGCTTTATTGAAAAAAGTTGCTTGGGGCCCATTGATGGGAATCATGAAACAAAGGGAAGAATTTGTTGCTAATGAAATAGCATCAGCAGAAAAAAGCCGCAAAGAGGCTGCAAATACGCTAGAAGAACAGCGTGCACTGCTAAAAGAAGCTAGAGTAGAAGCACAAAACCTAATAGAAAAAGCGAAAGCTCAAGGTGATGCACAACGAGAATTAATTATTGCTGATGCGAAAAAAGAAGCAGAACGTGTAAAAAGTGCAGCGCTTCTTGAAATCGATCAGCAAAAAGAAAAGGCTGTTGCAGCAATTCGCGATCAAGTATCGTCACTATCTGTATTAATCGCTTCAAAAGTTATTGAGAAAGAATTAACAGATCAAGATCAAGAGAAGCTGATAAATGATTACATACAAGAGGTAGGCGAAAAACGATGATGGATATAGGAGTTTCAAAGCGGTATGCTTTAGCCCTTTTCCAAATCGCAAAAGAGAACGGTAACGTAGATCAATTGGAAGAGGAAGTTCGTGTTGTTAAAACATTATTTACTGCTTCATCTGACTTACATCTAGTTTTTAAATCTCCTAATATTTCATTAGAGAAGAAAAAAGAGTTAGTAAAGAATGCTTTCGCTCAGACAAGCAGCTCTTTGCAGAACTTATTGATGTTATTGATAGATCGTCATCGTGAAGACTATATTGCAAGTATATGTGATCAATTTTTATTTTTAATAAATGAAGAAAAAGGGATTGCGGATGCAAAGGTCTACTCTATACGACCATTATCAGATGATGAAAAAAGAGCAATTTCTGCTGCTTTTTCAGTAAAAGTGGGCAAAACATCGCTTAATATAGAGAATATAGTAGATTCCAACCTTTTAGGTGGAATAATAGTTCGAATCGGAAATCAAATTTTTGACGGCAGTCTGCAAGGCAAATTAGACCGTCTACAACGAAAATTACTAGGATAGTATTTCTAGATAGGGGTGAAACGCATGAGCATCAAAGCGGAAGAAATTAGTGCTCTTATAAAAAAGCAAATTGAAAATTATCAATCGGAAGTTCAAGTTAGTGAAGTCGGTACGGTTATTAGTATTGGTGATGGTATCGCGCGTGTGCATGGACTGGACAATTGTATGGCTGGCGAGCTGGTTGAATTTTCAAATGGCGTAATGGGATTAGCGCAAAACTTAGAGGAAAGCAATGTTGGTATCATTATCCTTGGACCTTTCTCTGATATTCGCGAAGGCGATGAAGTTCGTCGTACAGGCAGAATTATGGAAGTTCCAGTAGGGGAGGAATTAGTAGGTCGTGTAGTGAACTCGCTTGGACAGCCTGTTGATGGGCTTGGTCCAATTAATTCAAGTAAAACAAGACCAATTGAATTTCTTGCACCAGGAGTTATGGATCGTAAATCTGTTAGTGAACCGCTTCAAACAGGTATTAAAGCAATTGACGCGCTTGTTCCAATTGGGCGTGGACAGCGTGAGCTTGTTATCGGGGACCGTCAAACAGGTAAAACATCTGTAGCCATCGATACAATCTTAAACCAAAAAGACCAAGATATGATTTGTATTTACGTTGCAATAGGTCAAAAAGAATCTACAGTACGTAATGCGGTTGAAACACTTCGCAAGCATGGTGCCCTTGATTATTCAATCGTAGTAACAGCATCAGCGTCTCAACCAGCTCCGTTATTATATTTAGCTCCATATGCTGGTGTGGCAATGGGTGAAGAATTTATGTATAACGGAAAGCATGTATTAATCGTATATGATGATTTATCCAAGCAGGCTTCTGCTTATCGTGAACTTTCATTATTATTACGTCGTCCTCCAGGCCGTGAAGCATATCCAGGGGATGTATTCTATTTGCATTCTCGTTTATTAGAACGTGCTGCGAAATTAAGTGATGCGAAAGGCGGCGGATCGATTACAGCTCTTCCGTTTATCGAAACACAAGCTGGCGACGTATCTGCATACATCCCAACAAACGTAATTTCTATCACAGACGGACAGATTTTCTTACAATCTGATTTATTCTTCTCTGGGGTACGTCCAGCGATCAATGCAGGTTTATCTGTATCTCGTGTTGGGGGATCAGCACAAATTAAAGCGATGAAAAAAGTTGCTGGAACTTTGCGTCTTGATCTTGCTTCTTATCGTGAGCTAGAGTCGTTTGCTCAATTCGGATCTGACTTGGATAAAGCAACACAAGCGAAGTTAAACCGTGGTGCACGTACAGTAGAAGTGCTGAAACAAGATTTAAATAAACCATTAAAAGTGGAAAAACAGGTCGCTGTTTTATATGCATTAACACGTGGATTCCTTGATGATATTCCGGTTCATGATATTAGACGTTTTGAAGAGGAATTTTTAAATTGGTTAGATCACAACCGCAAAGATTTGTTAGATCACATCGTGTCAACAAAGGAACTTCCATCTGACGATGATATGAGTGCAGCTATTAACGAGTTTAAAAAATCGTTTGTAGTTTCTGAATAAGAAGACAAACTTATGAATGGTGGTGAGAACCGTTGGCATCATTACGTGATATAAAATCTCGTATTAACTCTACAAAAAAAACGAGCCAAATAACAAAAGCCATGCAAATGGTTTATTCAGCGAAAATGAATAGAGCTATTTTAAATGTGAAAGCATTTGCTCCATATATGACAAAAGTGGAAGAAGTAACACATTCCGTTGCCTTAGGAAGCTCTGTTGCGGCACATCCGATGCTGCAGAGCCGTCCAGTCAAAAAAACAGGATACATTATTATTACATCAGAACGTGGACTTGCTGGTGCTTATAATAGTAATGTTTTAAGAAAGCTCGGCCAAACAATTAGAGAGCGTCATCAATCAAAAGATGAATATACGATCATTGTTGTTGGGAGAATAGGCAGGGATTTCTTGGTGAAACAAGGATATAACGTTATTTTAGACGCTGCTGGAATTCCCGACCTTCCTGATTTTTTAGATATAAAAGATGTTGCAAGCAAATCAGTTGGAATGTTTGCAGATGGAACATTTGATGAATTGAATATCTTTTACAGCCATTATGTGAGCGCGATACAACAAGACGTGGTGGAGAAAAAACTTCTTCCGCTGACTGATTTGGATCGTTCTGAAACAAAGCTTACTTCCTATGAGTTTGAGCCATCAGCAGAAGAAATCTTAGATGTTTTGCTTCCTCAATATACAGAAAGCTTAATCTATGGTGCATTGCTTGACAGTAAAGCAAGTGAACATTCTGCTAGGATGACGGCAATGAAAAACTCAACAGACAACGCGAAAGAGATCATTGACAACTTAAGTTTGGTTTATAACCGTGCACGACAAGCAGCGATTACACAAGAAATTACAGAAATTGTTGGTGGAGCTGCTGCATTAGAATAGATTCTTAAGAATTAGGAAAGAGGATGTCTTTTCAACAAGGATTCAGGCCATTGCGTATTTCTATAAGAAGTGCGTAATGGATTGCTAATTGCTTGTTTGGACACCAATGTTTAAGAGAAGGTTTAGGAGGGAATATAATGAGCTTAGGACGAGTTCTTCAAGTTATGGGACCAGTTGTTGACGTTAAGTTCGACGGAGGATATTTACCGGATATAAACAACTCATTAAAAGTAGTTCAATCTTCTGATAATGATGCGAATGTCGAATTAACACTTGAAGTGGCCCTTCATTTAGGCGACAACACAGTTCGTACGATTGCAATGTCTTCTACAGATGGGATTACGAGAGGAACACAAGTAGAAGATTCTGGAAAACCTATTTCCGTTCCTGTAGGGGACGTTACACTAGGTCGAGTATTTAATGTTTTAGGAGAAACAATTGATTTAGATCCAAAAATTCCTGCTGACGCAAGACGTGATTCTATTCATAGAGAAGCTCCTAAGTTTGAACAGCTTTCAACTCAAGTTGAGATATTGGAAACTGGTATTAAAGTTGTTGACTTGCTTGCTCCTTATATTAAAGGTGGAAAAATTGGTCTATTCGGAGGAGCGGGAGTTGGTAAAACTGTCTTGATCCAAGAATTGATTAATAATATCGCACAAGAGCATGGTGGTATTTCTGTTTTTGCTGGTGTTGGAGAGCGTACTCGTGAAGGAAATGACCTTTACTTTGAGATGACTGATTCCGGCGTTATCAAAAAAACAGCGATGGTATTCGGACAAATGAACGAGCCTCCTGGTGCACGTATGCGCGTTGCATTAACAGGATTAACAATGGCGGAATATTTCCGTGATGAACAAGGTCAGGACGTTTTATTCTTTATCGATAATATCTTCCGCTTCACACAAGCAGGTTCTGAAGTTTCTGCCCTTCTTGGACGTATGCCTTCAGCGGTTGGTTACCAGCCGACACTTGCTACGGAAATGGGTAAATTACAAGAACGTATTACATCAACAAATGTAGGTTCAGTAACATCTATTCAAGCAATTTATGTACCCGCTGATGACTATACAGATCCAGCGCCTGCTACTACATTTGCTCACTTAGATGCAACAACAAACCTTGAACGTAAATTGACGGAAATGGGTATTTATCCAGCAGTTGATCCATTAGCATCCACTTCTCGTGCATTATCTGCTGAAATCGTAGGAGAAGAGCACTATAATGTTGCGCGTCAAGTACAGTCTACATTACAACGTTATAAAGAATTACAGGATATCATCAGTATCTTAGGGATGGATGAATTAAGCGATGAAGACAAACTTATTGTACACCGTGCAAGAAGAGTTCAATTCTTCCTATCACAAAATTTCCACGTTGCTGAACAGTTTACAGGTCAACCTGGTTCTTACGTACCTGTAAAAGAAACAGTAAAAGGATTTAAAGATATTTTAGATGGAAAGTACGACAATCTTCCTGAAGATGCATTCCGCCTTGTAGGACGTATTGAGGAAGCTGTTGAGAATGCAAAAAAAATGGGTGTTGAAGTATAAACATAATCAGGAGGGGTAGAAATGAAGACGATTAAAGTCAATGTAGTAACTCCTGATGGCCCGGTGCATGAATCAGACGTTGAAATGGTTATCGCAAAAGCAGAAAGTGGAGAATTAGGGATATTGGCAGGCCATATCCCGATGGTAGCGCCTTTAAAAATTGGTGCCATCCACTTGAAAAACGGAAAGTCTTCTGAATATATTGCTGTAAACGGCGGAATACTAGAAGTACGTCCAGAACAAGTAACCGTACTTGCTCAATCTGCTGAAACTGCGGAAGAAATTGATTATGATCGTGCTTTACGAGCTAAGGAGCGTGCCGAAAAAAGAATACATGAACAAAAAACGGAACATGTAGATTTTAAACGTGCAGAACTTGCTCTTAAACGTGCAATGAATCGTATATCCATTGTTGAAAAAAAATATTAATTTGTTTTATACCTCTCTATTAGCTTACATAATAATAGAGAGGTGTTTTTTTGTGGAAAAATATCTAATAGAAAGAAAACTGCATTACATCAGCTTTCGGCAAATGTTTGATTTTCTATTTTGCTGCATTCTTTTGAAACTTATTGCTCAACCAACGGAACTCTGCTTCTTCCAAGGCTTTACGCCTCGAAGTACACAGATTTTTAGTCTATCAGGGGTTTGTGCAAATGATACTTTTTCTACACTTTCATTTCAATTTTCTATCTTTTTTTTACAAATTAATAAAGAAGGTTCAATAAGGAATAATAGTAAGGTTTAATAGTAGAAAAGAAAAATAAAAAAGATGAAACCTTTTAAGAGGTCAACTCGTCAAATAAGAGTTAGTATATAAGGAGTAGTATGGAATTGGAGGATGTTTTTTAGATGATTTCAAATTTTGGACAGCAAGCGCTGCTTAGCATCATCTCACATGTTATTTTTATTGCATTAGCATGGTGGGCATTACAATCCTTGAATTTTGATAAATTCCTTCGTGCAAACAAAGTATTTCAAGCAAGAGTTTTGTATGTATTACTATCTATTATTATTGGATCAATTGTAAGCAATTTCTTTTTAGATTATTTAACATGGTCGCAGCAATTGCCATTAATTATGCAATAAATACATACGAAGAAAAAATTACCAGTAAAATATGGGTCTTCATACATGTTTTCAATTGGCGATTTTTTCAGTACAATTCAAATTGCGTGTGCATAAAAGATAGTATGTCCTATGATGAAAAATATATTCTTGTCAAAAAGTGACGACAATTCCTCCGTATGCAATCCTTCTCCATGGAAAGAATGGTAAGTAAGGGGGAGGAATTATAAATGAAAAATAATATATTTTATATGACGTTGGCTATCTTAATGGGTTTGGCTGTTTGGACATTTGGGAATAACACCATTAATGCGCAGAAACAGCTTGATTTGTTTACTATAAATGATTTGCTGAGAAATGAGAAAGATATCAAGGTCAATGAATGGTCTCTAAATGCAAGAGAAAAATTAGAAAATGTCAAAACAATGGAAGATGCGAAAAAGTATCAAGATTCAATTAGCAAAAAATTCCCGTCAGCAAAATGGAAAGAAACGAAGAGTCGACAAAGCTGGCAAGTAAAGGCTTTGCTTCCTTCTAATGAAAACATGGAAGAAAGCATAATCATTTCTACCTCATTAACAACAAAAACTTCCCAATCATATATTATTTATGAAGCAAAAGGGAAGGAGTTAAAGGCCAAAACAAATAAAAAATTGCAGGTGGAAATACAAAAAAATATTTCTTCCATATTTCGAGGAAAACCTACAATTTTCTCTTGTATAAAAGGCGAATTCAATGATAAGATTAATGAGGCTTTGCCTTATTATGTAAACCATTTGCTAAGTACTTTTCAAGCAAAACAAATTGAGGCGTTAAAAGAGAACGAATTTATTTCTACATCTGCATATACACCGATATTTGATGAAACAATTCACAATAGTAAAGAGGCAATGAATTTACAATTAGGAATAAGAACACAAGGAATGGGTGGTAAAACTACCATTGTAGTTGGCACACCCATCATAACGATTGAATATTAATATAGAGATATTGGACGCGGAGGGGAATACACTTTGGATAAAATCATCGTCCGCGGCGGAAAAAGGTTAAATGGAACGGTTAAAGTAGAAGGCGCAAAGAATGCCGTTTTGCCTGTAATCGCCGCTACATTATTAGCAAGTGATGGAAAAAGCATAATTAAATCAGTTCCAACTCTTTCGGATGTTTATACAATTAACGAAGTACTGCGTTTTTTAAATGCAGAAGTACAGTTTAATAACGGTGAGGTAGTTGTAGATGCATCACAAGAGTTAAAAGTGGAAGCACCTTTTGAATATGTTCGTAAAATGCGGGCTTCTGTTTTAGTAATGGGATCACTGCTTGCAAGAAACGGAAGAGCGAGAGTTGCATTGCCAGGTGGCTGTGCAATTGGTTCAAGACCAATTGATCAACATCTTAAAGGCTTTGAAGCAATGGGAGCAAAAGTTCAAGTTGGTAACGGTTTTATTGAAGCATCTGTTGAAGATCGTTTACAAGGTGCAAAAATCTATTTAGATTTCCCAAGTGTTGGGGCTACAGAAAATATTATGATGGCAGCAACTTTAGCAAAAGGTACAACAATCCTTGAGAATGTAGCGAAAGAACCAGAGATTGTAGACTTAGCTAATTTCTTAAATAAGATGGGTGCGAAAGTTAGAGGAGCAGGTACTGGTACAATTCGTATTGAAGGGGTAGATGTATTATTTGGAGCAGAGCATACTATTATCCCAGACAGAATTGAAGCAGGAACATTTTTAGTTGCCGCTGCCATTACAGGTGGAGATGTCCTTGTACAAGGTGCAGTTCCAGAACATTTATCTTCATTAATTGCAAAAATGGAAGAAATGGGTGTTGTTTTTAAGGAAGAAGATGACGGCATTCGTGTAATTAGTGCGGTAAATTTGAAAGCAGTAGACATCAAAACAATGCCGCATCCAGGATTTCCAACAGATATGCAATCACAAATGATGTCATTGCTGCTTCGTGCTAAAGGAACAAGCATGATTACAGAAACTGTTTTTGAAAACCGTTTTATGCATGTAGAAGAATTTAGACGTATGAATGGCGATGTAAAAATTGAAGGGCGTTCTGTTATTATGAATGGACCAACAAATTTACAAGGTGCTGAAGTTGCAGCAACTGATCTTCGTGCTGCGGCTGCATTGATTCTTTCTGGTCTTGTTGCAGAAGGCATCACACGCGTAACAGAGCTTAAGCATTTAGATCGCGGCTATGTTAATTTCCATCAAAAGCTAGCTGGACTAGGTGCGGATATTGAGAGAGTAACGGAAGAAGAAGAAGTGACATTAACTGCATCTTATGTTGCTGATTTAAATGCATAATAATTTTTAACTGCAAATTTTATTTATCTAAATGGAGATAAATAAACCTTGCAGTTTTTTTTGTATAGAAAAGCCCTTTAGACTGTTAAAATACGCTTTTGCTGCTTACTTATATAAAGGGATGACTTAAAATGTAGAAAGGAAAAGGAATGGTCACAGAGTGGCTGTTTTGCGTGTAGAGCAGCTTTTTTCAATGTGCAGTAAATTAATAATAAAATCTGTTAGTTTATGGGATAACGTTGAAGAGTATGTATCAATGTTTTGCACAGCTATATAGGATCACAAGTATCCATTCTTCAAAGGTTCAAAGGATGCAAGACAATTAACATCTCCACATTGTGGAGTATTTCATTATCTTCTTTCAGTATATCCAGGCACGACGTACAAAGTAATCATGTTTTTGTTCTAAGATCAGAAAGTACAAGTTTTTTGATGTCTGAGAAGTGTCTAGCGCAAGCGCCCTATCGACTTCAACGCTTCTCTCACCTCGCTTGCGTAGTCAACATCGACGCTTGCGCTTTTCTAATTTCATAATATGAGGAAATTATGTATATACTGTTAGAAAGGAAAAAGGGTATTACTGAAATAATATGCAAAAGTTAGGTGCATAGAACAACATTTAAAATTCAAGAAGAAGTCGTTTTCTACCTAATTTCTAGTCATAAAAGCATGTCCTATTCCATATGAATGTTTAAGAAGAGATCGATTTTATTTAGAAATAAGAAAGCGTGTTATTTCGTAAATTAGGGGCCAGATTATTGTAATTTAAGTCGAGAGGTCATTTTCTGTACGTGATATCCAAGACCTTGCCGCTTTTCTTATTCGTTCATATGGAGGCTTAGACATGATTAAAATCAAACCATTCATCGTACTAGGAGCAATTCTGTTTGCTATCACATTATTAATTCCTTCTATACTCGTCCTTCCTTTTATGGAGGCAAAGGTTAGCGGAAGGTTGGGAGAGCATATTCAAAAAACAGATAATACAAAAAAAGCGTCAGAGCCTTCCGTTGAAGTAGCTGTCTATAGGGAAGCGACAAAAACGATAGAAAAGGTAGATCTAGATGAATATGTTCTTGGCGTCGTTTCGTGTGAAATGCCAGCAGATTTTAAACCAGAAGCACTAAAGGCTCAAGCCTTAACTGCAAGAACGTATATTGTAAAGAAGCTGGAAAGCGGCGGTGTATCAAAGCTTCCAGACGGAGCAGTAGTGGATGACACCATAAATGATCAAGTTTTTAAAAGCAAGGATGAATTAAGAAAATTATGGAAAGCTTCTGAATATAACTGGAAGATCAAAAAAATTGAAGAAGCCGTTGCAGCTACTTCGGGGAAAATTCTGACATATGACGGAAAACCCATTGATGCAACTTTTTTTTCTACAAGCAATGGCTACACAGAGAATTCAAGCGCTATATGGCCAAATGCTCTCCCGTATTTAACAAGTGTGGCAAGCCCTTGGGATAAAAACTCCCCAAAATACAATGGAAAAAAAGTTCTTTCCATCGGAGAATTTGAACAAAAGCTTGGAGTGAACATATCAAATAGCAAAGAAATCGGATCAATTACTGAAAGAACAGCTGGAAACCGTGTAGCAAAGGTCAATATAAATGGGAAGATATTAACAGGAAGTGAGATAAGAGAAAAACTCGATTTAAAATCCACAGATTTTAAATGGGTACGCAAAGGAAACGAGATTGTTATTACAACAGAGGGCTATGGCCATGGTGTTGGCATGAGCCAATATGGAGCAAATGGAATGGCTGCAGAAGGAAAGACATATAAGGAAATAGTCAAGCATTATTATAAAGGGGTCCAAGTAGCAGATGCCAGCAGTATATTAACCAAATATACAGCAAAAAAATAGCACCTGCAATGAAGCAGAGGCTGTCTACAAAATTAGTTGATAAAACTACTTTTGTAAACAGCCTTTTTCTTTTTAGTCAGAAAACGATAAAGAAATATGCGCTTCTTATCAGGTATAATCAAATTCGCACCATGGCACATAAAAAGAAGCAGTTTCCACTATTTATATAGCACAGAGCAGCCGGAATACATGAAGACTCCTACGGGATTAGCGGGACAGGTGAGACCCCGCAGGAGTGAAGCTCCGAGGAAAGCGACGTGTATACCGGCTGCGGACTATTTAAGTTTGCTTCTTGTCAGCAGAGCTTTATCTAAAAAATATCATAAACTTTTTAAAAAAATCATGTATAAAAAACAAAGTATTGTCGAAAAATAACTTTAAAAAATTTTTTTAGAAAAATGTATATAATCTTCATTATCTGTTCAGAATGATTGCTGAGGTGATGATAAAATGAGAGAGGAAGAAAACAAACGGACTTCTCCAAATTCAAAAGTAAAACGCTTTTTCAAAAAGCGTTGGGCATTCCCAGCCGTTTATATTGCAAGTGCAGCCCTTATTTTAACAGGTGTTCTTTGGTATCAAAACAGTGCATCAAACAGCGATGATTATAAATATGATGCAACTGATTCTCCAACGAAACAGTATAATGATCCAGGGCTGCCAGTGAGTAAGGATTTAGAAAATTTTGCTTGGCCAGTAGCTGACCCAAATGCAGTTGTTACACAAAAACAATTTTATGACAATGCAGAAAGCAAAGACAAACAAGTAGATGCATTAGTATTCTATGATAATATGTACCAACCGAATACAGGCATCGATTTAAAAATGAAAGATGACAGTGAATTTAATGTAGTTGCATCTTTAAGTGGAACTGTTACAAATGTAACAACAGATCCAGTGTTAGGAAATACAATTGAATTGGACCATGGCAATGGCATTAAAACAGTCTATCAATCAATAAAAGATTTTAAAGTCGAAAAAGGCGACCAAGTAGACAAAGGACAAACTCTTGCAACAGCTGGTAAAAGTTCTTTTAATAAAGAAGCCAGCGTTCATGTGCATTTTGAAATTCGCAAAAATAATGTGGCTGTAAATCCGATTGACTTTTTCGATAAATCATTAAGTGCATTAGAAAAAGACGATTCGATTGGTGCAAGCACTTCTACAGAGGAAAATGCTTCAGTAGAAAAAAACCCGAGTGACGAAGATTCTACACTAGATGAAAGCAGTACAGAACCAAGTTCAGAAGGGGCATCTTTAGAGGAAAACGACTCTAAATCTAGTGATGATGCTATCTTACAGGAGAAAAAATCAACTGATTCAACTGAATCAACAACAGATGAAACCAATTCTGATAGCAGTGAAATAACAGATCCTAACGCATAAAAAAGATACAATAGTCTGGTGCTTCTTATTTGCAGGAAAAAACAAGCAAATAAGAACGCCGGGCTATTTTTTTTAAATCAAAACAGAAGCATTTTTTAATAGTATTTGAATAACTCTAAATGTTATAATATTTCGAAAAACGAAGTTATTGTAAATGGAGGAGATTGTATTATGTCTTATTCAGTTTATCCGTACAAATCGCAGAGAATGACAACTGTAGCAAAAAATGGAATGGTGGCAACAAGCCAGCCTTTAGCAGCACAAGCTGGTTTAGATATGCTAAAAAAAGGTGGAAATGCGGTCGATGCAGCGATAGCAGCGGCGGCATGTTTAACCGTTGTTGAACCAACATCAAATGGTATTGGCGGCGATGCCTTTGCACTTGTATGGATGAAAGACAAATTATACGGATTAAATGGAAGCGGACCGTCTCCTCAATCCATCTCCTTGGATGATGTAAAGAAAAAAGGACATAAAACAATGCCGGCATATGGGTGGGTACCTGTTACAGTTCCTGGTGCTCCGTCTGCATGGGCGGAATTATCAAAGCGTTTTGGGGGTTTGCCATTAACAGAAGTACTTAAGCCGGCAATTGAATATGCTCGTAATGGATATCCGTTATCCCCTGTTTTAGCGAAATATTGGAATCGGGCGTATCAGATGTATAAAAAGCGGTTTAGCAGTCAGATGGAGTTTGCAGAATGGTTTCGCATTTTTGCTCCAAATGATAAAGCGCCGGAAGTAGGAGAAATATGGAAGTCTGAAGATCATGCAAATACCTTGCAGAGTATTGCAGAAAGCAAGGGAGAAAGTTTTTATCGCGGGGAAATTGCCAAAAAAATCGCACAAGCTTCTAAATTAGGGAATGGCTACATAACAGAACGGGATTTGGCAGACTATCAAGCAGAATGGGTGGATCCGATTTCTGTTGATTATCATGAACATAAAATTTGGGAAATACCGCCTAATGGACAAGGCTTAATCAGCTTAATGGCTTTGAATATACTGAAAGAATATAAGTTTCCTTATAGAGAAGATGTTAATGGCCTTCATATACAATGGGAGGCAATGAAACAAGCATTTACGGACGGCAAACATTATATTACAGATCATGCGTTAATGAAGACAAAAGTAGAACAGCTCTTATCAGACGAATTTGCTGCTGCAGCAAGGGCAAAGATTACAGGTAGTGCGAGAATTCCAGAGCCAGGAACTTTGCCCAAAGGGGGCACCGTTTATTTAGCCGCAGCTGACAAGGATGGAAATATGGTTTCTTTCATTCAAAGCAACTATATGGGATTTGGTTCGGGAATCGTAGTTCCAGGAACAGGAATAAGCCTGCAAAATAGAGGATATGATTTTTCATTAAATCCAGAGCATGAAAATGCATTGGGACCTTCAAAGAAAACGTATCATACCATTATCCCTGGTTTTATTACGAAAGGAGAACATGCGGTAGGTCCATTTGGCGTAATGGGAGGCTATATGCAGCCGCAAGGGCATGTTCAAGTGGCAATGAATATGATTGACTTTGGCCTAAATCCACAGAGTGCTCTGGATGCGCCAAGATGGCAGTGGATAGAAGGAAAAAAAGTGGAGGTAGAACAAGATTTTCCTAATCATTTAATTCAACAGCTTGCTGAAAAAGGGCATGAAATAAAAGTGAACCATGAAGCAGGAAGCTTTGGCAGAGGACAGGTCATTACAAGAGATCCTAATACTGGGGTCTTATTTGGAGGGACAGAATCAAGAACAGATGGAACCATTGCCAGCTGGTAAAAAGATAATCAAGTAAGGCGGTAAAAAAGAAAAATAAAACTCCAAAAGTGGGGGATGAAGAAAACCCCCACTGATGGAAAGGTTCGCTTTATTTTACAGGATGTAAATAAACGAAACGTTAGGTCAGGATGTGGCGATTTTAGTCTGTGTTCCTAAATAAGGATAAAAATTGACAAATTTCTCGGGAAATAATGATAACCATAAAGTCGAAATAAGTAAAAAGTTAAAGCAAGTCAACTCTATTAAATCCATCATTAATAGAAGAATTTTTTCAGAAGGTGATAGACGGCTGGCTGAAGGAATCAGTAGTATTCTCCGATTCAGCTCCTTCATAACCTCCACTCCAAGAACCCCCGCTAGTAGAAGAGCCATTATTTTGACTGCTGTTGTCAGTTGAAAAAGGGTTTTGACTATTTGGCATTGTTTGTTCTGGCTGATTATTGTATTCCTCATCGTCACTTTTTCCGGTTGAATCTGATTTGTTCAAAAAACCAATAAAGCCCGTAAAAGCAGCAACACTTGATAATCCAATTATCCATTTTGTTCTTTTTCGATTAGCCATCGTTTATTCCTCATTTCTTTACATGATGGTCCCGCCATCTTGTTTATCATTTTAAATAAAGAATCCTTAATAAATGCTTAAATAATGTAAATGAAAAACAAAAAGGAAAGAAAATTCTGTACTTTTGAGGGAAAATTGAAGTTTTTTTTAAAAAAATAAGACAAAACCTTGTCCGTATTCATTATTTTCTGCATAAAGTCTTACCCAAGCTAATAAAATGTTACAAACCTTACAAAGAGGAAGTTTGGAGTGAGGAATCGTTTACAGATAATGGATATGCAGTCGAGGATGTGTTTTAATCATAATAAGTTCAGGAAGCGCTATAAGCTTTCTGCCGCATGAGGAATAAGTCATTTTATAGAGTAAGAAAGGAAACGTGCGGGATGAAGAATTTCGATGAAGCGAAAAGCGAGTCTCATTTCACACTTCTCACATCCAATTTAAGGAGGGCGAGTGGTGTGCACGATTACATCAAAGA
Organism: Niallia sp. 03133; assembly: GCF_052663225.1. Classification (NCBI taxonomy): domain Bacteria; kingdom Bacillati; phylum Bacillota; class Bacilli; order Caryophanales; family Bacillaceae; genus Niallia; species Niallia sp. 03133. Next base: position 40,134 of record NZ_JBQTCY010000005.1, on the reverse strand, counting down.
GAGAACTATCAAGATTGGAAAGTATATCGTGGAGACGAGAAAAACAGTTCGCGTTATTGCGAAGGAGTTTGGCGTATCCAAAAGTACAGTCCATAAGGATTTAACCGAAAGGCTTCCTGAAATTAACCCGGATCTTGCAAATGAAGTGAAAGAAATTCTTGACTATCATAAATCCATAAGACATCTTCGTGGTGGGGAAGCAACAAAAATGAAGTATAAAAAGGAAGAAGAATTAGAAGGGGAAACAGTATAATTAAGGATATCAGCAAAATACATGAAAGAAAGTTGTCTCAACACCTCTATCGATGGAGGCTCTCTCCATCGATAGAGAAAAAAATGAATATCAATGAATAGATAGTTCCACTTTATTCTTTTCCGATAAAAGTTAAGAAGAGAATAAAATGGAGCTATTTTGTGTGGAATATGGAAGTTGATCGATAATAAAATAATGCTGGATACGAACATTTTTGAATAGAGTTTAGGCAATAATAATAAAATGGGAAAAAACATGCTTAAATACCGCTAATTTTTTACAAAAAGTTATTTCTTTTAGCATGGTTATGATAAAATAGAAAATTAGAGTGGGACAATATGCATACAAATTAAACAGTTGTGCATGGATACATTTGAAATATTACTTCGATAATGAAACAAAAACAAAAACGATGCGTTTTATTTATATAGAACGATTGTTATCCATTAAAAAAAAGTTTTTTCATGCGAAATAAATGGAATGCAATGATTAAAAGAAACGAAAAATGAATGAAGTGGTATCCATAAGAATAATTTATTGTTTAATACATAAGCAAAATACACACTTTATCTATTCCCTTACATGTATTGCAAGGAAATTATTTATATTATTCAAAAAGTGTCGATTTGTGTCGTTGGACATTTCATATAAAAGCGCTTTTGTTCTAAGCATGAAAAAATAGCAAAAAGAATGTAGCGAATCATAAAAATGATGCGAAAAAAACGATAGGAGGAAAAAGAATGTTTGCTAGAGATATCGGCATTGATTTAGGAACAGCAAATGTATTAATTCATGTAAAAGGTCGGGGAATTGTATTAAACGAGCCTTCCGTAGTGGCTCTTGATAAAAATACAGGAAGAGTACTTGCAGTTGGGGAAGAAGCTCGCCGCATGGTTGGCCGTACACCAGGAAATATTGTAGCTATTCGTCCATTAAAAGACGGTGTTATCGCAGATTTTGATGTAACAGAAGCGATGTTAAAACATTTTATTAATAAATTAAACGTGAAGGGTTTTTTATCAAAGCCTAGAATTCTTATTTGCTGCCCAACAAATATTACAAGTGTGGAACAAAAAGCAATTAAAGAAGCGGCAGAAAAAAGCGGCGGAAAAAAAATCTATTTGGAAGAAGAGCCAAAAGTTGCAGCAATCGGCGCTGGAATGGATATTTTTCAGCCAAGTGGAAATATGGTAGTCGATATCGGTGGAGGAACTACAGATATTGCCGTATTATCAATGGGTGACATTGTTACATCTTCCAGCATAAAAATGGCTGGAGATAAGTTTGACAACGAAATTTTACAGTATATTAAAAGACAGTATAAGCTTTTGATTGGTGAACGCACTGCTGAGAATATTAAAATTAATATCGGAACCGTATTCCCAGGGGCAAGAAAAGAAGAAATGGATATTCGCGGACGTGATATGGTTTCAGGACTTCCAAGAACGATTAAAGTTCACTCAGATGAAATTGAGGCTGCATTGAAAGAATCTGTAGCGGTTATTGTACAGGCAGCAAAAAGTGTCCTTGAAAGAACTCCGCCTGAACTTTCAGCAGATATTATTGACAGAGGGGTTATTTTAACAGGAGGCGGCGCGCTGCTTCATGGAATTGATCTGTTATTAGCAGAAGAATTAAAAGTACCTGTATTAGTCGCAGAAAATCCAATGGATTGTGTAGCAATCGGAACAGGCATCATGCTGGATAATATCGATCGCTTACCGAAAAAGAAATTGGGATAATCTAAAGTTTTTTATAAAAACTATTACTTGCCATCCTTAAAAAAGCATTTATTATTAAAATCGGCTGTTTTGGAAAATATTCCTGGTCAGTCGATTTTTTAATAAGATAAGAAAGTATAAGTTTTCTAAAGTCAGAAAGCTGTCTAGCTCCAGCGCCTATTGCCTATCGAACTTCAGGTCATCTCCCTACGATAAGTCAACATCGAATCACTACGTTCTTCGTGTTTCCTTTATCTCAGTCGAAGCCCTTCCAGTTCGTACGGCAATGAGCAAGGCGCTTGCGCTTTTCTTAATAGGAAGCATTTTGTAGAAAATGGTAAAAATTAATAGCGATTTTTGCTAGTTTTCGGCAAATTACTGCTGTTTTCTCTTCTTATTTTTTTTATAATAAGAAGTATATAGATTAGTTCGACATATTTTGAAGGTACTTACGAACAATTACCATTAAAAAGAATGGAGACAATTATGTTTAAAGGGTTTTATACTGCAGCATCTGGAATGTTGACACAGCAAAGAAAAACGGAAATGTTGACGAATAATATGGCAAATAGCAATACACCTGGATTTAAAGCAGACAATTCTAGTATCCGTACGTTTCCTGAACTTTTACAGCAACGTGTAGAGGCGAATACTTTTGCAGATCCGGCAAAAAAAACAACTATTGGTTCACTTGCAACGGGTGTTTACATGCAAGAGGCAATTCCGAATTTTGTACAGGGGGATGTGCAGCAAACAGATTTGAAAACTGATTTGGCACTTGTCAATAATACGGTTCCTGGAGATGACAACAATAAGAACGGCTCTCTCTTCTTTATTATTCAAGATGCAAATGGAGAAATGCGCTATTCAAGAAATGGTAATTTTACAGTAGATGGACAAGGTTTTTTAACAGCGTCTAACGGATATTATGTACTAGATGACAATAATAATCCCATTCAGCTTTCAAATGATGATTTTACTGTTTCAAATGACGGGATTTTAACAGGCAACAATGGAGTGGAATACCGTTTAGGAGTTGCATATACAGAGAATCCACAAGGACTTGTAAAAGCGGGTGACGGACTTTATCGGCAACAAGACGGTGATATCCTCGAATCTGCATATAATGCGAACGGAGTAACTTTTCAGTTGAAACAAGGATTCTTGGAAAATTCAAATGTTGATACGGCAAAAACAATGACAGAAATGATGGCAGCGTATCGGTCGTTTGAAGCAAATCAGAAAATTCTTCAAGCTTATGATAAAAGTATGGACAAAGCCGCAAATGAGATTGGCAAAGTCTAAATAAGGCAGTAGCGAATACACCCACTTAGGGGGAATGCACATGAATAGAACAATGGTTACAGCAGCAAATACACTAACACAAATGCAGCAGCAAATGGATACGATAAGTAGCAACATAGCAAATGTAGATACCAATGGATATAAGAAAAATAATACAACATTTACTGATTTGCTTTTTCAACAGTTTAACAATCAAAAAAATGCCGATATGGAATTGAACCGTCTTACTCCTAATGGCATTCGGCAAGGTGTTGGGGCAAAAGTAGCACAGTCTCAAACAGTAATGTCGCAAGGAGCGCTTAAAACTACCGAGCGTTCATTGGATACTGCCTTTACGAAAGAAGGGCAATTGTACCGTATCCTTGTAAATAATGGGGATGCTTCTGAAGTACAATATACAAGAGATGGAGCTTTTTATTTATCACCTGCTTCAAATAATGAAAATATGCTTGTAACAAAACAAGGATATCCAGTTTTGGATGAAAATGATAATCCAATCATTCTTAATAGCAATACAAAAGAATTTAAGCTATCAGGAACTGGAACACTTACTGCAGTTTTGCCTGATGGAACAGAACAAAATGTAGATCTTGGTGTATCCTATGCAAATTATCCCCAGCTTTTAGAAAAAAAAGGCGATAATTTATTCGGACTTTCAGCGAATATGGCAAATGATAATGCTTTGACACGATTAGATGGGCAGCTAAGAGGACAGATTGCTTTACAGCAAAAAGCATTAGAGAATTCAAATGTCGATATAAGTAAAGAAATGATCAATCTTATAACAACACAACGATCTTATCAGTTTCAAACAAGATCCATCACAATCGCCGATCAAATGATGGGATTAGTAAATGGAATTCGTTAAATGGCGATAAGAATAGGAACATAATCAGACCAAAAAGGTCTAGTTGAGGTGTAGAAAAAGCCCTACACACTGGGAAAAGCAGCGTTTGGATGAAAGAGATTCGACAGAACAGAATCCCAGACCTTTGGAAGAACCTCTAAAAGGAGAAAAGATAATGTCAGTAAATAGCAGTAGCCAAGAAGTAATTAAAACAAGGGAGCAGATAAAAGCGGAACGTCAACAGCAAGAAGAAGGTAACAACACTGCCGCAAGAAAAAAAATAAGGGTCCGTCTTATTCCCATTTGGCTCCGGATCCTGTTGGTTCTAGTATTAGTGGCATTAAGCGCTAGTGCAGGCACTGTAATAGGATATAGTGTAATGGGAAATGGAAAAGCAAGTGATGCATTTAAAAAAGAAACTTGGACGCATATTGGTGATTTAATTAATAAAAAATAAAAACAGCCATTATATGAATGCTTTTTGAATAGTATAAAGAATAAATAAATCAGGTTGAAAGCAAAAACAAATGTCTGCAATCTGAAATAGAAGGAAGGGATTTCCCTTCCTTTTTTATACCACTTTCTATACAATAAGATATAACCACATATTAGTAGGAGGTCATAAAATGTTAGATATAAATCAAATAAAAGAAATTATTCCACATCGCTATCCATTTTTATTAGTAGATAGAATCTTGGAAGTAGAAGAAGGAAAACGAGCAGTTGGAATTAAAAATGTATCTGCCAATGAAGAATATTTTAATGGGCATTTTCCAGATTTTCCAGTCATGCCTGGTGTTCTTATTGTGGAAGCATTAGCCCAAGTAGGCGCAGTAGCAATGCTGATAAAAGAAGAAAATAAAGGAAGACTTGCTTTTTTTGCTGGTGTAGATAACTGCCGTTTTAAAAAACAAGTATATCCAGGTGACCAACTTCGTTTAGAAGTTGAAATGACTCGTGTTCGCGGGAGTTTTGGAAAAGGGAAATGTGTAGCGACAGTAGACGGTGAAATTGCGTGTGAAGCAGAGATTATTTTTGCTTTGGGTGATAAAAAGGAAGGATGACAGTTGTCATTCAGGCTGTTGAAAAACGTTCGCTCTCTTCGTCACTTCCCGTTTTCTGCGGTGCTCATTACCCAAAAACGGTAACTCCGCTCTTCGAAAAAAGTCGTTTCTTGATAGACAAACGTTTTCAATCAGCCTGAAATTTTGCAACCTTACTTTTTCGACTCTCTGGATGACATTCTTTTTTTGTTGAGGGGTTTTTAGGAGTTTACTGGTAAATATATTTTGTATGCAACTAGTTCTTTTTCTTTGGACATGATAATTATTGACCAATTGCAATAGGTTGAAAATTATTAAAAGAAAAGGGGTAAAACGATGAGTAATAAATGGTTGAAAATATTAGGATGTTCTTTATTGTCTGCAATGTTTCTTACAGGGTGTTTGAATAATGATAATGATCAAAAGCCTGCTCCAGAAGATGATAATAACATTGAAGATAATGTAGATGATAACAACGATGTAGTGCCAGATGCCGATTTAGATAATGATAATGATAATGAACCAGATGTACCAGATCAAAACACAGATACCGATGGCGATGCAACAATAGACAATAATGATCCAGGTGAAGATATAATTGAAGATAATAAGGATGTAAAAGATAAAGATAATCGAGACGAATAATAAGTAGGAGATGACGGGTGCTCTAATAAGCAAAAGCTCCCTCATTGACACGAAAAAGACAGTTTGCCTTGCTCGTAAAAAGGAAATAAGAAATATTCTATCAGTGTCTTCTTGGACATTGCTGGAATGTTTCTTATTTTATGGGGACAGCCAATAGCCTAATTAGGCGTTTTTATCCAAAAATGCCTGAGGGTTGCTCTGCATTAGCTTTTTAAACTCACTAGACAATTCTTCTCCCGTGTAGCCTTCTTCCAACAAATAATCAAGGAGCATTTCTGCATAATCTTTCCGGTTGCGCTTTAAGGTGCCCTCTAAAAGAATACTCACAGTATGTTCAAAAATTTGAATTGACCGAACTTCTACTTCAAAAGGAGCTGGGTCATTCTCTTTTTTTGTTATTACTGCATGAACCAGCATATCTTTTTTTTCCTCGTTTATTTTTTGAAATAAATCAACAGAAGAGTGATTGGAATAGATATCAATCAGCCAATGATTATGGTCATCTTCTTTATTTATAATGAGCCCGTCCACTAATTCAATGGGAATAATTTTATCATCAATAAGCACTTGTATAGAAATTAATTTAAATGTTTTCATGAATTTGCCTCCCAGCATACTGTTGACCGTTCCTTTCATTATACCGAAATAAAAAGGAAGGAGAAACTTTAGGAAAAAATCGTTTGGTTTATAATAGGATGTCCTTCTGGCAACAATAAAAAGAGAAAAAGAGGAGGGGGAGCTTATGGATGAAAATCAAAAACCAAATTTATAAAAAACTGCCGCCAAACTTATAGTACAGAACCTTTGGCGGCAGTTTTCATTCTTATTTAAGATAATGAAACTAAATCTTTTAATTCATCTGTTGATAGCTCTGTGACCCAGTTTTCATTTTGGATAATCTGTTCATTTAAGGATTGTTTCTTTTCAAGCATCGCATCAATCTTTTCTTCTAGGGTGCCTGTGCAAATCATTTTATGCACATGAACAAACTTTGTTTGTCCAATTCGGTATGCACGGTCTGTTGCCTGGTTCTCAACAGCAGGATTCCACCATCGATCATAATGAATAACGTGGTTCGCCGCTGTTAAGTTTAAGCCGGTTCCACCTGCTTTTAATGAAAGAAGGAAGATTGGGAACTCATTTGCCTGAAATTGCTGAATCAATTTATCTCTTGTCTGCTTTGGAACACTCCCATTTAAAAACGGAACGTCAATGTGAAATTTTTTCTTCATTACCTGCTGAATCATGATACCCATCTCAATATATTGGGTGAAAATTAAGCAGCTTTCTTTTCGGTTCATGATGGCATCCATTAATTCAGCCAGCTTTTCCATTTTAACGGAACGCTCTAAAAGATTATTTGGTTTTTCTTCTTTTAAATAGAGAGCAGGATGGTTGCATAATTGTTTTAACCTGCTTAGCATCTGCAAGACAAGCCCTTTTCGTTCAAAGCCGGTTAATTGCTCAATTTTTGCAAAGGTATCATGAATTAACTGTTCATACAAGGCAGCTTGTTCAGCAGTTAACGGACAGTATTCTTTTTGCTCCAGCTTATCCGGCAAGTTTAAAGCCACTTCTTCATCTTTTTTTGTTCTTCTTAATAAAAATGGCCGAATCATATTTTGCAGGCGCTGTATTTGATCTGTTTTATTTTCCTTTTCAATCGGTATTACAAATCGTTTTTGGAATTGTCCAAGGCTGCCCAAATAGCCATGGTTGGAAAAGTCAAAGATAGACCAAAGTTCATTTAAGCGATTTTCCATGGGTGTACCAGATAAGGCAATATAATGGCTTCCTTTTAATTTGCGGACAGCGCGGGATTGTTTTGTTTGCGCATTTTTTATGTTTTGCGCCTCATCAATGGAAACGGAGCTCCATGTGATTTGCTGAAATTGCTCTATATCAATATGAGATAAGCCATAAGAAGTCAAGACGACATCACTATCCTGCGCTTTTTGAAAAAACTCCTCGTTTTTCAGCCGATTCGATCCATAATGAAGATAAAGAGACAAGTTAGGAGCAAATCGTTCAATTTCCTTTTGCCAGTTTCCTAAAACAGATGTGGGACAAATGATAAGTGCCGGACTTTGTTTTGTTTTTTCCGCTTCTTTTACTTTCAACAAATAAGAGATAAGCTGAACCGTCTTTCCCAGCCCCATATCATCTGCAAGAACAGCACCGAATCCATATTTTCTTAAAAATAACAGCCAGCTCATCCCAAGGACTTGATATGGCCTTAATTCACCTAAAAAGCTAGTGGGGACCTCTTCCAGCGGGAGATTTTTTATTTCCTTTAGCTGATGAATCATGGTACGCCATTGTCTATTTAACTCAATTTGAATTTTGGCAAATGTTTTTGGGTTGTCTAAATCATCTTCCTGCTGTTCTTCTTGCTGCATAAGCTCTTGTTCAATCAAATCGCGTACATGAAGACCTTCTTGCTCCGCTTTCTTCATTAAATCCTGAATTTGGCGGATAAAGGCAGGGTCTAATTTAATCCAGCGTCCTCTTATAAAGACAAGGCGTCTTTTTTCTTCCACCATTTTATTAAATTCTTCTTCCGAAAGATTTACGCCATTCATGGAAAAGCGCCAATTGTAATCTAACATTGCCTGCAATCCTACAAAGGAAGGGCGATGGTTTGTATTGGATACTTTCGCTTTTACCTTCATGCTGGCACTTTTCATCGCCTGCCACCAGGACGGAAGCAATATATCAACCCCAAGGGCCAGCAATGTTTCACTTGCATCTGTTAGAAATGTCCATGCTTCCTCTTCTGTCAGCTGGTTTGTTATGCCTTTTTTTCCTTGAAGCCATGGGAAAAGTTCAATCCAGCGAGCTTGCTCTTCTGCAATAAAAGACTCAAATGGCTGCCACTTTTTTGGTAAGTTTCCAGGATCATGAACATTTGCTGTCAAATCAGGATTATCCTTTGCTTTTAAAAATAGGTCCAAATTCCAAGTGTTCGACATTTCTTCCGGTTCCACCAGCTTGATGCCAAGAGTAAAAGGACAAGGATTGTCTGATAACCCCATCCATTTCTGCCATGTTTCTTCTGTAAAATAGGCAGATAGTTTAGAAGAAGGGATATTAGTCTCGCGCAAGGCAATGATTTTTTGACGGAACTGTTGTTTTGTGTCTTCGTTTTCATCTAAATAATGATCTAACGATTGATGATACCAATTTTCTATAAAGTCTTGATTGCTTTTGCCTTCAAGCTCATCCTGCAGCATTTCTATCCAAAAAGATTCAGTAAACTCTTCTGATACTCTTTTTGGCAAGGCCCAACGAAAACGATCCTGTTCCCATTCTTTAAAATCCGGCATCCATTCTTTATTCACAATTGCCTCATAAAGACTTGGAGCTGCAGCTAAACAGACTTGTGCAGTCTCATTCCAATCCCATTCGATATAACGGTTAAATCGTTCGTTTGCGAATAAGGTAGAAAGCTGCCAGCCGTTTAAAAGAATTCCTTCAACTCCATCAATGGAAGCTTGCTGCAAAACGGTTCCGTAATAGCTTTCTTCATGGTATTGAAAGAGGAGGTTTTTCCAACGATCTGGATCTAAATAATCTTCATCCACTTTTCCTGTTAAAAAAAATCCTTTATCGTCATAATAATGAACATTTATTTTTAAATAATTAGTTTTCAGCATGTATCAACTTACCCTTCTTACATTCTTCCTGAAAGGCTCTTAATCGTTTTGTCCGTTCAAGTGTAATGGTGAGGAAACGGTCAAATTCTTTTTGTTTTTTTAATTTTTTGTATAAAGTGCGCAATTTTTTTAATTGGCGTACGGCAATACGATAGTGTTCCCTGGTTTTTAAATTAATATGTTCTTGAACGGAGCGATGGTAAAGGGACAACAGCAAACTTTGATCATATTGCTGCAGCATTTTAATTTGCAGTTTATCAAGCATATCGATGCCAAATCCCATATACGTATAAAGATCAATCCATTTATCGAGATATTCATTCTCATATAAAAAGTTCTCGTAGTGGCGAAAACTAAAAGGTAGTGTTTGCATATATGTTTTCTCTAGCAAATCATTTCGGTTTTTCGCCTCGCAGAACGGAGTGACTGACTTAATCGCCATAATACTAAATTCATGACAATAATCAAAATCATCATTCTCATAAGATAGATAGGTTTTTAATGGCTGGATGTATACATAAAGGTACTGCTCTAGACGATTCCATGCTTTACGGCTGTTAAAATAATCAATCCAATAAATCATATAAGGAACAATATCTATTTTTAATAATCGAATGATTTCAATAGCTTGTTTATCTTCCCTTAATAATATATGCAGATGGGCGGAGGCGACCTTTTCTGAAAAGGAACTTGCTTCTGTACCTTTCAATCGTGCTGATTCATTTTGCTGCCACTGTTTTTTCGTGAAGGTATTTGTCCAAAGCATGCGATAGATTTGAATGCACTCAAAAGTAATATCCGGATTAATGGCTAGGATATCATTGCACTCTTCTTTTAGGCTTTCTAAAAAAGAATCGAAATCAAAAGGCAGTGTAAAGTTAGCTAATCGATTGATATTTTCTTCCACGCCGTTTAATAAATCATGATAAATATGGCGATAATACCTATTTATTGTATCGATAGAATGGCGGCACTCTCTACTTAATAGCAGCATTTTTTTAAAGGTGTAAACATGGCCAATTAATAAATATAACAATTTCCATTCACTTTGGAAGGGAGCACTATTTTTTAGCTTGCGGATATAAAGATAATACATTTCCGCAATAGTATAAGCTTTATCACTGTTTTCGCCAATTAAAGCATCAAAGCTCTCATTAAAGCTTGTAATCCATTCGATATAATTCGTTTCATTTTTTTCTGAATCCTGCAATAAATCACTAGCTTTCATCAGCTGCAAATTTTTAAGCTCCAAAGCTTTCTTGACTGGTCTGCGCCATTCTGTCAGCCAGCTGGATATTTTACCAGTCTGTCCAAGCAAATAGAAAAAAAGCGCCAGCTGGTGACGGCAAAATCCATTGCCGGAACAAGTGCATGTGCTGTTCTGGATAAAGGTTAAATCAAGGACAACTTTTACTGGGGTAACATCTTGAACGATACCAGTTAGCGAGTTATTATCTATTTTTACCTGCGATACGAATCCCTGTCTGTAAAGGAGCAGCCCTTTTTCTACTATTTTTTGAACCGTTGGATTGTCAGCATCCAAAAGTCTTTTGAAATTTTCTGTACAAAAATTCAACGGCTCTAAATATTTTTCTAGAAACATCGTTCTTCTCCCTCCCGAAAATCACCAGAACCTTTATCAGAGGCACTACTGATCCAACTTAATTATATATAGCAGCTTTGGATTGATAAATAATACAGAGACTAAGTCAAACAGTATTTGTTAGTCTCCTTAAAATGGATAACCGTTATAAAATAGCTTGTAAAAAAAACCATTCTTTAATTATAACGTTTTTTCTATTGGGATGGTAGGGTCTGAAAGATGAAGGAGAGATGTGGAAAATAGGATGCCTTATCAGCTGGGTATTTTAACCAAAATTGAATAGAGAATTTCCACAGAATGTGGCAATCTTAGTTAGTGCTCTCTTTTAAGCGGAACTTTATCGGAGGTTCGATAATCCCCTGCCGATTTTCTTTCATCAGTAAGTGGAAGAAGATGCTTGTTGCTAGTTTAGAGTGGGGGTAAATAAAGGTTGCCACAAATGGGATGAAGATATGTGCATATACGTTTTTTCTCCATAAAAAAAAGGCAAGGTGCAGAATGATTGGATGGAATAGATGGAAATTCTGCTATACACGAATGTTTTACAATTTCTGAATCATTCCGCAGAAAGATTATATTTCCACGGAACAATTTGGTGTATTTGGAAGAAATTAGTAGAGTCGTTTAAAGCTTTCAAAATGGCTTTTATAATATGTATTATCCAAACTCGTAATGCGGACTCCAGATGAATCAGCATGAACAAAGGAATTGTTGCCAATATAGATGCCAAGATGGGAAATGCCTTCTTTGTATGTATTTTCAAAAAACACAAGGTCTCCAACTTTAGGGTAGTCAACATAATAGCTTCGATCATAGTATCCGTCTGCAGATAAACGGTTAAGAGGATGTCCAGCTTTGTTAAATACATAGTTGATAAAACCACTGCAATCAAATCCTGAAGGTGTAGTACCTCCCCAACTATAGGGTGTGCCGATTAATATTTGTGCTTCTGCAAGGACCGAATTTTCGAAAGAAACAGGTGCTTGATTCGTTGGATTTGATATAAAAGTTGGTTTATTTTCTTTTTGCGGCTCTTTATTTTCTGTATTTGCTACTGGGCTACTTCCAGTAGATGATACCTTTAATTGCTGACCTGGAAAAATAAGATCGGATTGAATGTTGTTTAGTTGCTTTAATTGAGATATGGAAAGTTTATATGCTGCCGCAATTTTACCTAATGTATCTCCGCTTTTAATTGTATAGGTAGATGTATTATTATTTGCGGCACTGGAATTACCTGAAGTGCTCGCTTTTTTAATCGTTTTATTGGTAGTATCCGAATTTGTGCTGGAAGAAGATGTAGATGGTTTGGAAACTACTAATACTTTTCCAGGAAAAATAAGATCAGAAGATAGGTTGTTCCATTGTTTTAATTCCGCTAAAGAAATAGAAAACTTGTTGGCAATCTTAAGCAGCGAATCTCCTGATACAATTTTATATGTTTTCGGTGAAGATGAAGTGCTTTTTGCTTTTTTTGAAGATGCTGCTGCTTTCTTTATCGTGTTGCTTGTACTGTTTGTCAGCGTTAACTTTTGATTAATAAAAATGGCATCAGATGTTAGCTTATTGGTTGATTTTATTTTTTGTACAGAAGTATTATATTTTTTTGCAATATAGCTTAAGGTATCTCCTTTTTTAACAATGTACGTACTAGCAGATGCAGTTGAAGTGAAAGCGGTTGAAATAACAGCTGCAGCAGCCAGCGTCGTGACCTTTTTCTTCATTTGTTACACTCACTCCCAATAAATAGTATTCTATGAAACTATCTTATCACATAGAGAAATTTGATAGTACTGGTTTATTAGAAGGAAAATGGTGTGAATAGGAAAAATAGGACAATGTACTTATTTATTGCTATCCTAGTATAGAGTTTGCTAGAGAAGAATAATAACTAGATAGATTGGCGATTGTATAGGTTTTCGGCAGAAATAGACTGTCTAAACAAATTTAACCAATAACTGGATATTGATTGTTGTCCAAAGACAGTCTAAAGATTAGCCATTCCATTTATCTATTTTATTTTGAATATAATCGGTATAGCGATTATCTTTTACCAGATGAAAAATCAAGAGAGCTTCTTTCATATAGTCTGAAGCAAGTTGAAATTGTTCTTGCAGCTCATAGTTATAACCTATATGATAGTGAAAATGTGCAAGAAGATAGAGATTGTCTTTTTCAATAGACCAATCGATTCCTTCTTTACAATAAGAGATGGAAGTGTCATATTGCTTTAAGTCGGTAAGTGATTTAGCTATATTAAAATAAAGTCTGCATTTAATTGTGTCGTCTTGCAAATAAGGAATATGGTTTAAGTGATCAAAAGCTTGATAATAAATTTTTAGGCTTTCTTCAATAAAACCTTCTTCATAATAAAAGATACCTTTACTTGTATAAATCTCAATTTCCTTTTCAGAATATACTTTATCAAAAGTTAATTGGATAGCCTCATCAATTAATTGGACTGCTTTTTGAAATTGATGATTTACTTCATATTCATAAATGGCTTTATGCCACAATAGAATTTGATAATGTTTTTTATTGCGTGTAAAGAGTGGGTTATTCTCTTCTGCTTCGACAATCTGTTTAATTGTGTTATAATCAGTACTTCTGCGGGCAGCTTTTAATTGCCTGCTTGTTTCCATCACATAATCCAGTCTTGGCGTTGTACCTATATCAAAGAAATAATTAACATCTATTCCTAAACGTTTAGAAATTAAATATAAAGTGGAGGATAACGGCAAAACTTCTCCTTTTTCAATTTTGCTGATTTGTGCCTGTGTACAAATATTGTGTGCTAATTCTTTTTGCGATAAGCCTATTTCTTTCCGCAATTCTTTTATTTTTTCACCAACAGCTGAAAAATCCAATTGATCACTTCCTATAAAATATTCCTAAAGTTATAATTATGAGTATTTTCGAGAAGAAAAGGGAGAAATTTAAGTGAAATTAGCATATAAACCGTTAAAATCAAGAATTCACCTATTTATATAATATGGTTTAATAGAATCTACCGCAATATATTAAGAATATTTTGCTATATAAAGAAGCGCCCACCTACGCCTTCTTTATATTAATAGCAAAATAATACTTAATTGAGCAGTTTAATAGTAAACATTGTTTCTATTAAACCCCATTTTATCTGTTTTACGAGTAGTCCTTTTATCTCCAATTTTCTGCCGTTTTCTTAAAAAGAGAGCGGTCTTTTTTTGTCCTTCAATAAAGTGAACCTTATCATCAGTGGGGGGGTTCTTCATCCCCCACCTAGCTTCCTCGATTTCTCAGCATCTCCGAGGTGGGGGTCTTACTGCCCGTTAAGAGTGGGATAAATCCCAAAAGCAGAAGCGAAGAAGTTTTACTTTTTGTTATACGTTAGGTTACTATTTAAGAACAGAAGTAATCTTAATAGTAGCTTTTTTTACAATTTTCCGTTCAATAAAGAAAATTATTCTCAGGCTGTCAATAAACGTTTGCTAGTTTTTCGCCGTACTCAGATTCCCATTGCTGTTAAACAGAGGATGTACGACTAAGTACGCAATCAGGGAAAATCGACTAATTACGCCGCGGCCTTATGTCTTCGTCGATTAACTTGCATCCTACAAGTCTAGATCAGCCTGAAGTTTCTGTAATTATTGCTTTTTCTATCATCTACTATTCCACTTTTTTTACTTTAAAAAGTAAAACATGGAGGGATAAAGATAAAGGGAAGAGAATAATTAGGGACATCCTTAATTTTTGACTATTAGATGAATTCAATAGGAGTGCAAGATTTCATTATGATACGTGTATTTAGCCGAAAATGGTCCAAAAGAAAAAAGAAAATACAAGAGAATCCAAGGTCAACATACATTCCAGAACATCAACAGTTATCTAGCGATAAATTTGATTCTGAAATCGGAAAGATGGCGGCTTTTTTTGCTCATGAAATTAGAAATCCTCTCACAACTATTATTGGTTTTACACAATATTTAGAAAAGGAAGCAAAAACAAAGTCGGAAACAAATATTGCACATTACTCCTCGATTATTCGTGAGGAAGCCAATAGAATTGAATTGCTGATACAAGAGTTGCTTTCCTTATCTAAATCTCACTTGCATTATGACAATTTAACTATTATTGACGTAAAGCACAGCATTGAAAAAATTGCAACTATTTATTCTCTTCAATTTGAAAAGAAAAATATAAAAATAAACACTAATATTGCAAACTCACTGTATATATCCGGCAATACAAACCGTTTTGAAAGGTTATTAATTAATCTAATAAAAAATGCAGGAGAAGCAATTGAAAAAGATGGAGATATTACAATTGAAGCTGCAAAAGAGAATAAAATAGTATTCATATCCATTAAAGATAGTGGTCCCGGGATATCTCCAAAGCAATTAGAAGATATATTCTACCCTTTTTATACTACAAAAGATGAGGGAACAGGTTTAGGGCTGCCGATATGCAAGACTATTGTAGAAACGCTAAATGGTCAATTAGAGATTAGAAGTGAGCTGAACGAAGGGGTGCATGTCAAAATATTGATCCCTGAAAGCAAGCATACTTCTTTCGATACATAAAACTACCGTCTCTAGTCACAATCATTAAAAGGGAAAAGTCACAAGTTTCAAAACCTAATAAAGGTGGCGCGAGCGGAGCCACTTTATCCTTCTTAATAAGGATAAAAAACAAAATACGGAACAGATCGCCAGTTTATTTCTATTTAAGATGGCGCAGCACCGCCCCCTTTTCCAAACAAAAGTATTTGTTTTAGAGCAGTTAGGAGATCGATTGTTTATGAGCTATTTAATAACTTTTATAGTATCTCTAATAGAATGGGCTGGGTTAATTTCCTTTCCGCTTATTCTCCTTGGTTATAAATATAAAAATTATATAAAAATCATCTTAATTCAAGGCGCATTAATGAGCTTTACTTCTATTATTTTACGTGCAACTTCGCTGCCGATCCCGGTGATTGTAGGGCTGCAGATAATTATATTAATTTTTATTATTAAAGTTGGACTGAAGGCAAAAAATCTAGAAGCTATAGCATTAACAAGTATTGGATACGGCTTCTATTTGTTTTTGCAGCTTCTGATAATAGAATTGTTTACCAGTATCCTTCAGGGAAGTTATTTGCGGCTTTTTCATATGAGCAACTTTGCTGTGATCATTCCGATGATAACCATTTCCTTATTATTGATTTTTTGTTATATTTTGTATTACAATAAATTACAAATAGCAGAATTAAGATATCAACTAAAAGCAGATAATCTTGATAAAAAAATAAAAAGAATTATCCAGTTGTTATTTATCCTAACCTATATATTTATATGTGTAGGTGCGGCCGTAATGATGGTCGATCAACAAGTTAAATATTCGTTTGTACTATTAAGCATCATGGTATTGTTTGGAATGATGCTATGCTACTTAGTCTTGCATTCAAAACTTCAAATGAAACAAATATTAAATGCAAAAAAGTTTTATTTGGATCAAGAACAACAAGTAGCCACATTTGTCGAAAAATTAAAACAAGAGTACGTGATGCATTTTAGAGCAATTGAAAAATTAAATCGATCTGGCTCTTCTTCTATTATCACAGAGTACATTGATACACATCAACTGCAGCAAATAAATACAAATTGGAAGAAAATAGATTTTAGAGAAGGCATGGAAGGACTTGATCCGCTCTTATTTTCTTTTTTAATCAATAAAAGAAAATTAGCAGATTTACTGGGAGTAGAAATAGTAATTAAAACGCAAATAACTTCAAAGGAATTTACAAGTTTAAGCCAAATTAGAAATTTAAGCTTAATAATAGATGATTTAATTATTTCTCTTTTTCAGTCAGCTGCCAATGAACAGAAAGTGATTATGGTTCAGTTGGAAATAACCGATAAAAAATTTGAGTATTCAATCAGCGCAAATCTTTCTATCGACCCAAGCAATACAGAGTTAGGTTTATTTGATGCCATCATCATGTTAAAACAAAATAAGGCAACTGTTAATATTGTATTAAATCCGGTAAGTATTACTATTCTAATTCCTATTAAATAAGGGGTTGAAATAATGGTCGAGCGGTATGCAGTTGTTTTAGCTGGAAAAATAAAAAAATGGAACCCTGAAGATACAGCATCACAGGATGTGTTGGTTTTTGGCTTTACCATAGTTCTTAACTTATTTATTACAATGCTTTTATTAATTGCAGCAGGGTTTGTTGTAGGAAAACCTTTTACTATATTGGTATTAGGCATTTCCTTTATGATAATGCGTATCCTTACAGGCGGTCCACATCTTACCCATGCAATTGCATGCTCACTTTGCAGTACGCTTTTAATGGTATTTGGAACATTGCTTCCTACAAATAATTTTTTATTGATAATATACACCGTAGCTGCTTTTTATCTATTTGCACGTTACGCGCCGTATTACGAAAAGGATCAAGTTATACATTCGAAAAGCTGGGAACAGAAGAAAAAAAATCTTGCTTTAAGCTTTCTGTTCATTTTCAGTCTGCTTGCGATAATTTTTCATTTTCACTTCTTTCTTATAGGGGCTCTTCTTCAAGGTATCACCATCATCCCTTTATCGATTAAAGGGATACATCGATTAAATGATGTATTGAAGGGGGGTGGAAAATTTGAAGAAAATGACTGCTAAACATATTTCTAATGTAACTGCCTCATTATCAAAAATGTTTGTACAAGCATCCAGCCCGTTGATTCATATGCCAAAAATCCCAGCAAGTTTAAAAAAAGAAAAGTAAAAGGAATTAAACAATATGAATAGGAAATAGCGGCGAACCTTTATTGAAAGAAAATGGTTCGCTTTTTTTTTAGACAAAAGCACAAAAAAGGTACCGGTTCCTATATAATGAGAGTATAAAAATAACCTTTTTTTCTATAAAGTGAACTTCAATAGTGGGAGCTTACAGCCCGTAAAAATGGATAAAAATATCTGTTATAATGGATTTAAAAGACTGCTAGGAGAAGAAGAAATTATGAAGCGTAGATGGAGTTTATTTACTGCCATTATGACTTTAGTTAGTATTGTTGTCATTTTTTCTCTATTAATAACAGATATACAAGTAAATCGGTTAATAAGTGAAGATAAAAAGAATAGTCTAGCTGAAAAGGCATTGACGGTAGCGAGGCTTTCGGCAAATTCAGAACTAGTGAAAAATAGCTTGCAGTATAAAGAAAAAGATCGAAATGCTGTTCAACAATTTACAAAAGATATACAGATACAGAATGATATGTTGTTTGTTGTAGTGAAGGATATGAAGGGCATTCGTTTGACACATCCACATCCTGATAAAATTGGTAAACGTTCTCAAAGTCATAATGAAAAGAGAGCATGGAATGGACATGAAGAAATCCTAATAGCGGAAGGAACATTAGGCAGATCACTGAGAGCACTCGCTCCCGTTTTTGATGAAAAAGGCACTCAAATAGGGATTGTGTCTGTGGGGATATCCTTAGAACAAGTAAATACTGTTATCCAAAAAGAAAGAGGGCGTGTCCTTTATAGTACGATACTGGGATTACTGGCTGGAGTAATCGGAGCGTACATAGTTGCACGGTATATAAAAAAACGCATGTTTAATTTAGAACCCCAAGAGATAGCTAAATTACTTCAAGAAAGAAGCAGTATGCTCGACTCTGTTAAAGAAGGAATTATTGCAGTTGATCAAAATGAAAAGATTACATTGGTTAATAAATCTGCAATTAAGTATTTTAAAAGAGTAGGATTAGAGGCAAATCCCGTCGGATATTCGGTTCAAGACTTTATGCCCACAACGCGTTTGCATAAAGTCTTGAAAACTGGTGAAGCGGAAAATGATGTAGAGATGAAGATTAATGGAACCGTTATCGTTATTAACAGGGTTCCTATAATCGTAAAAGGTAAAATTGTTGGGGCGCTTTCGACTTTTAGGGATAAAACTGATTGGAAAATGTTGGCGGATCAATTATCCGGAGTAAAAACATATGCAGAAAGTTTACGTGCGCAGTCCCACGAGTTTCAAAATAGAATGCAGGTTATTATAGGGATGCTGCATATGAAATGTTATGAACAATTAAATGACTATGTAAACAAAGCAGTTAATCAGCAAAATGGTGAAATAGAATACATTACAAAAAATATAAAAGACCCTGTGTTAGCGGGATTGCTGCTGGGGAAATTAAGTTATTCCCGGGAAAAAGGAGCTATTTTTTCTACTCATATAGAGAACATTATACCTGAACTAAAAGAGGATTATTCATTTGAAGCGATTACCATTATCGGCAATTTAGTGGACAATGCATTTGATGCAGTTGAAAAAAGCGCTGTAAAAAAAATTGACTTGTATTTTCAATATGACAATCATAATAATTTTTATATAAAAATAAAAGATACGGGAATTGGAGTGAAAGAAGAAGACACGGAGAATATCTTTAAAAAAGGGTTTTCTACAAAAGGGAAAAATCGGGGATATGGCCTATTTTTAATAATGGAAAGCTTAAAAAAGCTAAATGGAGAAATGGAGATAGTAAGCAGACCTGGCAGTGGGACTGCTATTACGGCTAGTATTCCATCGAAAAGCGCAAGCTTGCTTTTCGATAGAAAGAGCGGAGGTCTGCACGATGTGGAATTACACGAATAAAGACTTAAGGCAATGGCAGTTTTGTTTTGTTCCTCCATTTGTCATTTACATGGAGACAAAATAAAACATTCTATGCTTTCTTAAAAAAAGGAGGGGAAAGGTTGATTTCAGTATTAATTGTTGAAGATGATCCGATGGTCGCGGAATTTAATAAACAGTTTCTTCATGAAGTACAAGGCTTTACATTGAGCGGTTTAGCAAGGAATGTGGAGGAAGCCCTTCAAATTTTGGAAACAGAGAATGTTGATCTTATTTTGTTGGATGTGTTTATGCCTGGAAAAAGTGGTTTAGAGTTCCTTTCCTACATACGCAAAGCAAAAGAGAACGTAGATGTGATTGTTATTACGGCTGCTTCTGATATAGAAAATATTCAGGCTGCCTTGCGATTAGGGGCTGTTGATTATATTATAAAACCATTTCAATTTCAGCGATTTAAAGAATCTCTAACCACTTACTTTGAAAAAGTAGAATTTATGAAAGAACAAAAACATGTTAGTCAAACAATTTTGGATGAACAAATATTAAAAAGAGAACAAAAGGAACATAGAATACAATTACCAAAGGGATTAACAAAAGAAACTTTGAAAATTGTCTGGAATATTATTAAAAAACATAGAGGGGAATTTACAACGGAAATTATTGCGGAAGAAACGAATATATCCAGAGTATCGATTCGGAAATATTTGAATTTTTTAACGGATCTAGGCATTGTAGATTTTCAATTAATCTATGGAGGCATTGGAAGGCCAGTCAATGTTTTTTATATTAACCAGCAAAAAACAAAGTTGATTAATCAATTTTTATAACTTTTTCTTCTTTTTTTGATGATAAATAAAACCGCTTGCTCAGCAAAATTATCCAGTTTGCTAGAGGAAGCGGTTTTTGTTTTCTTTTGACGGCAGCATGCAGCTCTCTTTTTTACCGAACCACTTATAACGATTACGGGCAGCATAGCGATAGATTGGATCCCGAATAAAGGAAGGAATAAAGGTGAATAAATAAAAGAACTTCCATCCCCCTTTTAAGCAGCGGCAAATTCGAAGTACAGCTTCTGATTCTTTATAAACTGTTCCATTTTCAATTAATACGATGCTGTCTAATAGCTTGCCCACCTGATATTGATTGACCAAAGCTTGTCCCGTTTCTCCTTGAAGAGAGGCAAAAGCAAAAACTTTCTTAGGGTCCCGCTTTATAATAAATTGAACGGAACCATTGCATAAATTACAGACACCGTCAAATAAAATAATCTTTTTCAAAATTATCACCTATTTATCCCACACTTAACGGGCAGTAAAACCTCCACTGATGGAAGGTTCACTTTATAGTTTAGCCTAAAAAAGATAGACAAAACTTTTAATTGTGGATTCTTGATAAAAAACAGAGATGGTGACTTGTCTTTCATCCCCCATTATTGGTATAAAGAACAAAAACAAAGATTGTTTTTCAGTTTATTTCATTCAATGGATGCAGCTCGAATTCCTTTTCGATTAAAAGAAGAACAGCTAAGAAAGAGATCCTTTTTAATTGTTCCTTTAGGCATTCTTGGACAAACAGCTCAAGGGTTTACTGTTAAAATAATTATATCAATAATTTCAAATTTATTCCTTATTATTGATATAATATATAAAGTGAACCTTCCATCGGTGGGGGGGTTGTTCTTCCCCCACTGATGGTTAGTTGCACTTATCGGACCTTTACGGGCAAGTTTTAACACCTAGCTTCCTCGATTTCTCGGCATCTTGAGGTAGGGGTCTTACTGCCCGTTAAGAGTGGGATAAAATAATACCGATAAGACTATGGGCGAACTTAATCGGCCAGTTCGTACGGCAATGAGCAAGGCGCTTGCGCTTTTCTTATATAGGAGGGGAAAGGATGAAAAAACTAGTAGTGCTTTTATTAATGCTTGTAATAATAGGAGTGGCGGGCTGCAGTAAAGATGAACCTACTCCGGATGAACGGCTTGCACAATATGTGAAGCTATGGAATGAACAAAAGTTTGGAGATATGTATGCTTTTCTTTCTAAAGATGCAAAAAAGTCTATTTCTAAAAAAGATTTTGTTTCACGCTATCAAAAATTATACAGCGATTTAGAAATTAGTGATTTACATATAACCTACACAAAGCCTTCAAAAGACGAGAAATTTGATAAGGCGGAGACAGCGTCTATTCCTTTTTCTGCAAATATGAATAGTGCAGCAGGAGAAATACAATTTGACCATGATGCATCGCTTGTAAAAGAAGAAAAAGATAAAAAAGAAAACTGGTATATAAATTGGAATACAACGTATATATTTGCCGATTTAGGCGCAGATGATAAAGTAGCCATCCAAACGATTGAAGCGGAACGCGGTGCGATTATGGATAAAAATGAAAGTCCATTAGCAATGAATGGCGTTATTTATGAAATTGGACTTGTGCCGGAACAGATGGGCGATAATAAAGAAGCTGTTGTGGAAAAGCTTTCAAAGCTGTTGGATATTAAGAAGGAAACGATTGATAAGGCGTTGAATGCCGATTGGGTGCAGCCAAGTTATTTTGTTCCGATTAAAAAGGTTGCAACCGGCGATCAAGCGTATTTAGATAAACTATTTGAATTGCCCGGCGTGCAAAAGCAAGATACAAAAGGAAGAATCTATCCTTTAGGGGAATCAGCAGCTCATTTGATTGGTTATATTGGCAATATCACAGCTGAAGAGCTGGAGCAGCAGAAGGGGAAAGGGTATTCCAATTCTGATGTAATTGGAAAAAGAGGGTTGGAGCAAGTTTTTGAAGAGCAGCTCAAAGGAATAAACGGCATGAAAATCACCATCAACAAAGCAGATGGAACGAATGTAGTCCTTGCAGAAAAAGAAGTCAAAAACGGCGACAATATTAAATTGACCATTGATGCAGAATTGCAATCAAAAATATACGATGAAATGGGTGGAGAAGCAGGTGCGGCAGCAGCCATTAATCCAACAACTGGCGAAACATTAGCGTTGGTCAGCAGTCCGGCATATGATCCAAACAAAATGGTGGTTGGATTAACCTCGACAGAGAGAGAGGATTACAATAATAATAAATTAGATCCATTTACGAATCGTTTTAAATTAACATATGCTCCTGGCTCTGTTTTAAAACCAGTTGTTGCAGCAGCAGCGTTGACGGAGAAAGTCATTACGCCAGAACAGCCGCGGAAAATAACAACCAAACAATGGCAAAAGAATAAATCCTGGGGCAGCTATTATGTAACAAGAGTGCATAGCAGCACTATGCCAGTCAACTTAGCGGATGCTTTATTATACAGCGACAATATTTATTTTGCCCAAACTGCTCTTGATTTAGGAAAAGACAAGTTTGCAGCTGAAATGAAAAAATTCGGCTTTGAAGAAGACTTTTCTTATCCATATCCAATGGAAAAACCAACAATTGGCAAGCTGGATTCAGAAATCCAATTAGCGGACTCTGGTTATGGGCAGGGACAAGTGGAAACGAATGTGCTGCATTTAGCAACTGCTTACTCTTCATTTGTAAACAGTGGAAATATAATTAAACCAATTTTGCTTTCCAGTGAAAAAACAGGGGAAGTTTGGAAAAAAAATAGTATGAGCAGTTCTACGGCAAATACGATCTCCAATGACCTTCAACAAGTAATCGACAGTCCAAGGGGAACAGCCCATTCAGGCAAAATAAATGGCTTAATATTAGCGGGGAAAACAGGAACGGCAGAATTAAAGGAAAAACAAGGAGAAAAAGGAACAGAAAACGGCTGGTTTGTTGCCTATAACAAAAAAGACAAAAATCTTCTTATCTCCATGATGATAGAAGGAGTGCAATCCAAAGGCGGCTCCTCACATGTCGTGCTAAAAGTAAAAAAAGTATTGGAGTAATGTGGGAATAAATATAAAGTGAAACTGCAGCTAGTAGAAGGACATTAGTTCACAATGATTGTTTGTTAAAAGGGATAAAAAAAGGGCAGTCCAAAACAGCTTTGGCCTGTCCCTTTTTGTATTGTCGAACATGTTTTTCTGTATACCCAACTAAAGGTTCAAATGGATTTGCAATAAAATAATCAAGGATTTAATTCATCATTCATGCTTTTCCATCATACATTAATTTAAGACGGTGAAGGGAGAGAAAGGAATGAATGCAGTAGAACAAAAAGAACTTCAAAAAGCCATCTCAGAAATTACAGAAATCGCAACTGGTTTCGGATTAGATTTCTATCCAATGAGATATGAAATTTGTCCTGCAGATATCATTTATACATTCGGTGCCTACGGAATGCCAACTCGCTTTTCCCACTGGAGTTTCGGAAAACAATTCCATAAAATGAAGCTGCACTATGATTTAGGGCTGTCTAAAATATATGAGCTTGTTATTAACTCAAATCCATGCTATGCCTTTTTATTAGACAGCAATTCACTTATAAATAATAAATTGATTGTTGCACATGTTTTGGCTCACTGCGATTTTTTTAAGAATAATATACGTTTTGAAAATACAAAGCGTGAAATGGTGGAGAGCATGGCAGCAACAGCGGACCGTATACGTCAATATGAAATACAGTATGGAAAGCAGGAAGTAGAAACATTTTTAGACGCGGTACTGGCAATTGAAGAGCATATCGATCCATCATTAATGAGACCGAAGCTTGCTTGGAGCATGGAAGATGTAGAATTTGTGGAAGAAGAAGAAATAGCCATTTCACCCTATGATGATTTATGGGGGTTGGATGACCGCAATAAGCAGAAAAAAACAAAAAAAAAGGTGATCAAAAAATTTCCTCCGCAGCCGGAAAAGGACATTATGCTCTTTATTGAAAATTTCAGCAGAGAACTGACAGAATGGCAAAGAGATATTTTAACCATGATGCGAGAAGAAATGCTTTATTTTTGGCCGCAGCTGGAAACAAAAATCATGAATGAAGGCTGGGCATCCTATTGGCATCAAAGAATCATCCGGGAATTAGATTTAACAAGCGGAGAAGCAATCGAATTTGCCAAATTAAATGCAGGAGTTGTACAGCCCTCTAAAACAGGCATTAACCCATACTATTTAGGATTAAAAATATTTGAAGATATTGAAGACCGTTATAATAACCCAACAGAAGAAATGAAACGAAGAGGAGTAAAGCTTAACTCAGGCAGAGAAAAAATCTTTGAGGTAAGGGAAATTGAATCGGATATATCCTTTTTACGAAATTATTTAACAAAGGATTTAGTCACAAGAGAAGATATGTATCTTTTCCAAAAACAAGGGAGAGATTATAAAATTGTAGATAAAGGCTGGGAACAAGTGAGAGATCAGCTTGTCAGCATGAGGGTAAATGGCGGATTTCCATATATAACTGTAACTGATGGAGATTACATGAAAAACGGAGAGCTTTATTTAAAGCATGGCTTCGAAGGCATTGAATTGGATTTGAAATATTTAGAAAAGGTTCTTCCTTATATTTATCAATTATGGGGGCGGAATGTCCATATGGAAACCATTGTTGAAGACAAAAATATGCTATACACTTATGACGGCAAAGCGCTTCATCGGAAATATCTATAATAGGTAAAGATGCTGACTCAAAATTCGTTCTATACAAATTTTGAAGTCAGCTTTTTTTTAGGGGATTTTGAGATATATTTCTCAAGCTGTAAATTCAGCTACTGTTTAAACGTTTTAGCCCACTCTTAACGGGCAGTAAGACCCCCGCCGAGAAATCGAGGAAGCTAGGTGTTGAAACTTGCCCGTAAAGGTCCGATAAGTGCAACTAACCATCAGTGGGGGATGAGGAAAAACCCCTACTGATGGAAGTTTACTTTATAAATATTTAACAGGAGAAAAAGGAAATCGAACAAGCTATACAGAATGTATGGGAAGTAGATAAATAGAAAACGATTAAATTTCATGCGGATCAAAAGCATGCTGGAGTTACTATAAGAGGAATCAATAGCATCTTAGGAAGATAAATCGAATGGTTGTCGGCAGAAAGGATAGAAACATGCATAAAAAAGTTATTGAGAGAAAAATAATAATTACTGGATATGGAACGGTTGCAAAGGAATTAGTCAAGCTAATAAAAGAACAAGCAGGCCGTTTAATGAAGGATTATCATACATCCTATAAAATAATAGGAATAATTGGGTTGAAAGGCATGATTTATGAAGAGGAAGGCATCGATTTACAATTATTGCTCACCTATGATAAAGGATCAGAGGCTTTAGATAAATATGCCGAAAAAAAGGGGGTCGCTTTTCAACAGCCAGTCTTAAAGGGTGACGTTCTAATTGAATGTACACCAACAAATTTAGAAACGGGTGAACCCGCACTTTCTTATATTACGGATGCATTAACAGCAAAAATGCATGTTGTATCTGTCAGCAAAGGGGCACTAATACATGCATTGCCGCGATTTAAAAAAATAGCAGAAGCAAATCAATGCCAAATTAAATATAGCGGGGCAACAGCAGCAGCACTGCCAACATTAGATATTGGCGAGTTTAGTTTAGCAGGCTGTCAGATTACAGGAATTGAAGGAATATTAAATGGAACATCCAACTTTATCCTTTCCAGCATGTCGGAAGAGAATTTGTCTTTTGATAGTGCTTTAAAAACTGCTCAAGAAAAAGGCATTGCAGAAGCAGACCCAGCGCTAGACATAAAAGGGTTGGATAGTGCCTGTAAAATTCTGCTGCTAGCAAATGGACTGCTTCATACTCAATTAGCTCTAAAGGATATTTCAATAGAGGGAATAGAAAATGTAACAAAAGCAGATATGCAGTATGCAAAAATAAAGGGAAATGAAATAAAATTAATCGCTAGTGCAACAGTGGAAGGAGAGAAAGTAACAGTAAAAGTAGCGCCAAAAGTGATTCATCCGGAAAATCCGCTGATGCATGTAAAAGGAACAAATAAAGGAATTCTTTTTTATACAGAAGAAATGGGAACAATTTGTTGTTTAGGGGGAGCATCCCATCCAAAAGGAGCAGCTGCGGCAGCTTTAAAGGACATGATTAATTTATTTCGTTAATGCTGCTGTTCATTTGGCTGCAGTTGTCGGAAATAGAAGATTCTCTTTTTTTAATAGAATGGAAAGAGTCACTCGTGCTGTTCTAAGAATTAGCAGCTTTTTAAGGCTGGTTAACATGTTGTATATATAAAATCTTAGAATTTGTCACCTTTTCTAAATAATCTTTTATAAGAGGGACTTAGACAAGGTGACAAATTGCCAATTTTATTCTTTAGTAATTTGATTTATCAGCAGCAGCTAATCGCTGATATCTAACAATATAGACATCCAGCTGTTCGCTTATTTGCAAAGTTTTAGGATCATTTAATCCTTTATCGATACCTGATTTCATTAACTTTAGTTTTAAGCTTTCTATGATTTGTAGTAGCTCGCCCATTTTTTCCTCACTATTCCTATTAAGTTTCATAATAATGGCTCCTAGGTATCTAACTTAATATTAATTTTACCAAATAAATTGGAAAAAATAAGTGTTTTTTTATAAAAAATGGGTATTAGTAATGGTGAAATTAAGGATTATGCCATATTTTTATCTACCCGTTTTAAGTAATAACTGAGAAGATTTCTTTTATTTATGAAAGCGCTTTTATGTTATGATAAAATTGATAGTAAATGAAAATAAGAAGATTTCGCATAATTTCGTTTTTCTTCCGTTTATTTATGCTGGTTTTTTTAAAAAAATGAAAGCGCTATCTAAATTATTCGGAGAGAAAGGTTGATAATAATGGCGACATTAGAGGAAACAATTTTTCAAATTATACTTCATGGCGGGAATGGAAAAAGCTGTGCAATGGAAGCGATTTCTGCAGCGAAGGAAGGGAATTTCAGCTTAGCAAAAGAAAAAATGATGGAAGCAGCAGAAGAATTAAACGAAGCACATCATATGCAAACAGCTCTAATTCAAGAGGAAGCAAGAGGAAATCGAATGGATATGTCTTTATTAATGGTCCATGCACAAGATCACCTGATGAATGCTGTTACGTTAAAAGATATGGCACAAGAAATTATTGATTTATTTACATTAGTACAACTTCGTGAAATAGAGGAAAAATAATTCCTGCTGAAAAATGAGAAGATAAGCGGCTTTATAGGAATAAATATAGCCATTCTATGTTTAAAAAATAAACTAAAGGGAAGGTACTTAGTAAAAGAAAAACTAAATGCTTCTGTCCGGCTGCTTTACCGCAGAGAATACTTCACAAAAGGTGAGATAGGACCTCTTCTTGGAAAAGGAAAGTTTATCAATGCATAATGCATAAGGTAGTATTCATTCCCAGATGTACACGCGAACGAGATACTAAAAAAGGAAAGACCATTTTTACCAGCATCTTTCCTTTTTTGATTGAAAAGGAAGGAGAGTGTCTATTCTTGTATGGAGTAATAACGTATAAATTAGTATTAGTGTTTGTACTTCTCTGGGCATTTGTCCGCATTTCAGGAAAGAAGAAATTGGCACAGCTTACTGCTTTAGACTTTATCCATCTATTTATGTTAACCAGCATTCTTTCCAACTATTTAGACATGTCAAAAAGTGTATTAGGACTTTTATATGCGGTTTCATTATGGGCAGTCCTTGTTTATATATTGGAATTATGTTCAAGAAAAAGGGTGGCAAGGAAATTAATACAAGGGGAAACCTCCAGGCTGATTATAGATGGAGATATAAATGTAAAAGAATTCAAAAAAAATAATTTGGAAATGGAACAATTCCGTACCCTGATGAGAGAACAAGGCGTTTATTCCTTGCACAAAGTGCAACATGCATTTTTAGAAACAGATGGATCATTGACGGTCGTTAAAATAGATGATCCCAACATCAATGCGTTATTAGTAGATAATGGAGAAATTATTGAACAACAATTGCAAAGAATAGACAAAACAAAAGAATGGCTAATAAAAGAATTAAATCATCGAGGATACGATAATGTAAAAAAGTTGTTTTGTGTTGAATGGTCCAAGGAAGAAGGTTTTTATATTAAAAGGTCAAAATGATAGGATGGAAGATTTCACAACCTACATATAGAAAATAAATGTAGGAAGCTTTGACGGAAGAAGGAGCAGCCTTAGTAAGGCGAAAAAAAAATCTCCCGTTAAAAGAGATCATTTAGCTGTATTTAATAATAAATAAGTAATATAAGAATGAAGTTCAAAACGATCGTTTTTGAAAAAGTCTTTCATTTTTTTAGTCTTTGCTTTTTTCATCGTATATCCCTCCCTTTTTAAATAGCATTTCCAATCTAGTAATCTTCTATACCTTTATTTTTAAAAAATAAAACGTTATAAAAAATGGAAGATGGAAGTAGGAAACTTAGTGAAGGAACTATGTGGCTATAAGGATGAACAGAGGCCGGAGCAAGACTGATATACGTGAGTGAGGTGGGAAATATAAAAATCACAAAAAAAGCACCCACATAAAAATGGATGCTACTATCAATTCTATTAAATCACTTCGTTTCTTAATAGTTTTAAAAATTCTTCTTCCTTCACAATTTGAATATCGAGTCCTTTTTGCTGCAGCTCGTATGCTTTTTTCTCTTTTGAGCTGATGCCGTTTGCACCGACAAGTTTTGGGTCTTGCCTACCGACTACAAGATAATTCGTTTTGCTGCTGACCCCGCTTTTCATGATACCGCCAATATCCACTACTTTTTGCATGGCTTCCTTTCGATCCATGGATAATAAATCTCCTGTAAAAACAATGTTTTTCCCATAAAGCGTATGGTTTTCATTAAAAGTTTCTGTCGTTGCGGCTATTTCAGATATGGCTACCCGATTAAATTTAGGTTTGCTTTTCCGCTTTGTTCGAAAAGAGGTTTGCGGATTCAGTTCGGCAAACTGTTTAATGGGAATGGTGCTGAATGTTTGGCAATAGGATTGCAAAGACTTTCTATTTTTCGTCTTTACGGAAGCAATCACTAGCTCTGCACATGCCCGTGCATCCGCTCCTGCGTGATGATGCTCTTCTATCGAAATGCCAAAACGGGCAGTTCTTTCTTTTAATGATTGCCCTATCTTTTCCCCGCGGCACGCTCTAGTACTAATGGGGATGCTGCAAACATATTTAAAATCAGGAATGGCAATCCCATAGGATTGTAAACAACAATATAAAACGCTCATATCAAATTGAGCGTTATGTGCAACAATTAAATGGGAAGTAATATCCTCTTTAAGAAGGTCCCATATCTCGTCAAAGTTTTTCTGTCCAATCACATCATTCTGCTTTAGTCCATGGACAGCAGTAAAACGAGCATCAAACTTCAAATTTGGAGGTTTAATAAGGAAATACTGTTCTTTAACAACGGTATTGTTTTCAACATATGCAAGTCCGACAGAACAAGCACTATTCATGTTTTCATTGGCAATTTCAAAATCAATAGCAATAAAATCCACTCTTATTACTCCTCCAATCTATCTTTTTAATCATTAACTTTTAATATAGTATACTATTTTTTTAAAAAAAAGAGCGGTGATTTCTCCCGTTTAAATCGATTTTTTTAAAAAACGAATCTAGTAGAATAATATTCTACGAATAGAATTGTAATTTTCCTGTAATAGAATTAGAACAACTCTGTAACCATATGAAATGGGAAATATGAGAAAATATTTTCAGATGATGGATGTTAAGCCACGGAAACGTACTACTAATTCAAACAGGAAAACGCAACGGAGGTTACCACATGAAAAAGGTTTTTATCATGAGCATTATGTCATTCGGGCTGTTATTTACAGGAGTGTTTGGAGGACACGAAGCAAGTGCAGCTTCTTCAAAATCGGTAATAGGCATTGCAAAAAAATACATAGGAACACCATATAAATTTGGTGGAACAACACCAAAAGGATTCGATTGTTCTGGTTTCGTAGGATATAGTTATAAAAAGACGGGTAAGAACCTTCCCCGCACGACAGGAGATTTGTATAAAAAAGGAAAGAAAGTGACGAAAAAGAGCTTGAAAGAAGGAGATTTAGTCTTCTTTACTACTTATAAAAAAGGCGCTTCACATGTAGGGATATACATAGGCGATAATAAATTTATACACAGTTCTTCAAAAGGTGTTAAAATAGACAAGCTATCTAATACATATTGGAAAGCAAACTATTATGGTGCTAAAAGACTTTAATACAATATAACGATACTTATAAAGTAAACCTCCATCAGTGGGGGTTTTTCCTCATCCCCCACTGATGGTTAGTTGCACTTATCGGACCTTTATGGGCAGTTATCCCCCACCTAGCTTCCTCGATTTCTCGGCATCTTGAGGTGGGGGTTTTACTGCCCGTTAAGAGTGGGATAAAATAGATATACCCTGCAGGCAAATCGTTTAAACCGAATTCCTGTAGGGTTTTTTTTGCGTAAAATTATTTTCTCTCTATATTGCTTTGTGAAAAAGATGAGATCGCTGTTTCGTTCTATTTCTAATTCAGGAACATTGGTTTTTAACAAAAGTTTAGAAACATGGAGAATTTTTTTGCCATCTACAATCGCTTTTTTGTATATTTCTGTAAGATTATCCCACTTTTCGATTAAACTATGACTGTGAATTACCTGGTTTTTTATGGAGTAATCTCCTTTTATAATGGTTGAGGGTTGACTGATGACAATTAAATATTCAATCGGAAGTGTCGGAAGTTTGTTTTTTTGTAGGAATTGATGAAGCTGCCTTTTCAGTCTTTTCACTTGAGAAATAGGACCAAGAAAACCTTCCTCTTGATCCTTTATCCTGCGGCTGAATTGATTTAAAGAGGTATCAAAACTTAATATTCCTGAGTTGTTTTTACATTCTAGGATAAGAGCAAAGTAGGGGGTAACGAGCAAATAGTCAATTTGAAAATAAGATTTTCCATCAAATAAACGGAGGTTGTGGAGGATAAAGCATTCTTTTTCAGGGAGAAAATTCAAATAGTATAACAATCCTTTTTCTCCATTGAACCCTTTAATAAGACTTTTATAATCTTTCAATACGATTGGATGCAAAGAATCATCTACGGAAAGCGAACGCCTCTCGCTGCAATCAACAGGCGAGTTTAACAGAGCCTGCTTTTTAAAACTATCCCTTGACTTAGAGTTAACTAGAAGTTGTATGCTGAATATAGTTAAATGGAAAGGGATGAAGCGCTTGTTATCGATTAGTGAAGCTGCTGAAAAGTCTGGAATTAGCCCATATACGTTAAGATATTATGAAAAGATAGGTGTTTTGCCACCTCCGAAGCGAAAAAATGGAGGCAATCGTTTTTATACAGACAGTGATGTTAACTTTATGATTTTTTTAAAAAGCTTAAAAGAAACAGGTATGTCATTAGACGATATCATAGAATTCGTTAAGGAAGGCTGCATTCTAGAAAAGATTGAACTAGAAGAAGATAATAGCAAATTGATGCCGACCATTCATAAGCGTGTAGAGATTCTTTCGAAGCATCTTGAAAAAATGGAAGAGAAAAGGAGATGCTTAGAAGAACTCATTTTCACTACAAGAAAAAAACAAGCATTCTATTCTGCCATTTTAAAAGAAGAGGATGGAAAATGAAAAGTTTACTTTAGTGTGTAGATAGAGTATTTTACTTCAAACTTAAATATATCAAGAAAAGTGCAAAGGTGAGAAAAAAAGGGTAAAAGCAGCATAAAACTGCTTTTACCCTCCTTTTACCCCATTTTAAGAATACTTTGCTAAATAATGTTTGAAGAAAAAATCAATTTGATCTTCGATAGGAATAGGATTCCAGACAATAGAGACTTTTTTTTTGCAGCTCATCAAGGTTGGCAGAAAGGTGGCTGCGATCATCTGCATCATCATCATCGTTAGGACATCAGAATTTTTTTCTCCAGTAATTTCTTCTAACGTTGCTTTAATTTTATTTAATCCCATTGTTTTCATGTAATTGGCATATTCATACTGAGATTCAAATGAAATCGTGCCTTTTCCAAGCAGTTCTTTCATTAGCTCAGGGTATTCTTTTATGGAGTTTGTATATTGAATCAAGAAGGTTTTTAATCGCTCTTTTGGAGGTTTGGAATGGTCATCCAACAGGAAAAAAGCTTCTCGAAAGGAAGCGAGCATTACTTTCAGCGCCTCATTGATTAATTTATCTTTTGAACCGAAATAATAATTAATTAGTGCGAGATTCACATCTGCTCCAGCTGCTATTTTACGCAGTGTCACGTTTTCGAGACCTTCTGTTTTTATTAAGTATAATGCAGTATTCAGAATATTTTCTTTTGTAGTCTTATCTTTTTCGGAGCTTGTATTCATCTGATAACTCCCCTATCAACTAATTGAAATGAAACGATAGTAAATGGTATAATTTGTGAACTTTTTTGGTTAAAATTAAACTATGTTTAAATTTAACGATAATACTTTTATATGGCATGTGTCAAGAAACCATTTTCTTGTTGTTATTTAAATAAAATGTTTTTCTTGACAGATGGAAAGAAAAAGGATAAATTTTAAACATCGTTTTAAACGTTGTTTAAATTTAGTGATCCTGAACTTTACTCTATATGAAGGAGTGAAAATTCATCTTTGCAAAATAAAAACAATCGGTGATGAATTAGTAAATAAACCAGAAAGTTAGGTGGAATTATGTCGAATACAAAAGTGGAGAATGGAGCCGCAAGCACAGAGGAATTCTCCATTAAAGCAATTATTGCGCCACTCCTTGCTGTTATTGTCGGAATGATTATGGTTATTTTAGATAGCACAGTAGTGAATGTTGCCATTCCTAAATTGGTTGATTATTTTAATACAGATCTTAAAATCATTCAATGGACGGTTACTGGCTATACATTGGCATTGTCTGCTGTTATTCCTCTTGCTGGATGGATGACAGATAAATTTGGAGCAAAAAAAATCTTTCTTTTTACCATTACGTTTTTTACTTTAGGTTCTGTATTATGTGCTTTCGCACAGTCGCCAATGCAGCTGATTATTTTCCGAATCATTCAAGGATTGGGAGGAGGAATGGTGGCTCCAATAGGAATGGCTATGGTGTTTAAGCTTGCACCGCCTGAAAAAAGAGGGGCCATTATGGGTGTGCTTGGTGTTCCGATGCTATTGGCTCCAGCTCTTGGTCCTGTATTATCTGGCTGGCTAGTCGAGTATGTTAGCTGGCATTGGATTTTCTTAATCAATCTTCCAATTGGAATTATTGCCTTGATTGTCGGAGTGAAGTTTCTTCCAAAATCAGAAAAACAGGAAGCGCCACATCTTGATATTATCGGTATGATTATCGCTCCTATCGCTTTTTCGATGCTTGCTTATGGGGTAAGCGAAGGGGGATCTGATTGGACTTCCACTTCTGCGATTACAGGTTTAGCCGTTGGCGGAATTGCTTTGCTTGTGTTTATCTTTGTTGAGTTGAGCCAGAAGCAGCCGCTTCTTGAGTTAAGGGTATTCCGTTCATCTGACTTTACCCGTGGAATCGTTCTTGCATGGCTTGCACAAGTAGCATTATTCGGTTCGATGATACTTGTTCCATTGTACTTGCAGCAGCTTAGAGGCTATACAGCACTGGAAACGGGTGTTATCTTGCTGCCTCAAGCACTCGCATCCGGAATCTTTATGCCGATTGGCGGAAGATTATTTGATAAAGTCGGTGCACGTCCTCTGGCATTTACCGGACTTGGTATTATTTCAGCAGGATTGTTCTTATTGTCACAGGTCGATGTAGATACAAGTCTTGCCATGATTATTGTTTGTTTATTTATGATGGGTGCTGGAATGGGTCTTACGATGATGCCTGTCAATACTCATGTATTGAACGCAGCGCCTCGTCATTTAGTCAGCAGGGTTACTCCTTTGACAACAGCGGCGCAGCAAGTGGTAGTGTCTTTTGCAGTTGCTGGATTAACAGGCTATTTAACTTCCCATGTGGATTCGCACATGAAAGATGTGGCACATGGTATAAGCCCAGTTGCAGCAGCAAGCGCTGGATTTTCTGATACATTCTTTTTAGCAGCATGTCTGGCTGTAGCCGGGTTCGTGTTCAGTATGTTTCTTCGCAAGCCGAAAGTACAGCCGACAGAAGAAACAGATTCAAAGGAAAAACAAGATCCAACAATTAGTATGAATGTGCATTAAATGCTTAAAAAGGATCCCGCCTTCTATGTAAAGGCAGGATCCTTTTTTATAATGATAAATATTTTTGCTGCAGTTCGAGGGAAATCATTTTGCAAGATATTTATTTCTTCTTCATTTGAGACCTTATCCATATAAGCAAATGCTTTTTCTAACGATTCTTCTCCCATTTTTTTATTATTAGCGAGCAAAGGCAATTTTCGCAAAAAAATGCATAAAGCAGTCTCAAAATAAAAAAACAGCTTCAGAAATAGCTGAATACCGCAAGGAAGCAATTGCCTCCATGAAGTAATCGGCTAAATTATTTCTATTTAACTATATAAATGACTGCCTTTTTCCACAAATTCTTTCGCTTTTTCTTTTAAGCCTTTTTCAATGACATCTGTTTCGGGCAGGTTGTTTTCTTTTGCGCGGTTTCGAATGTCATGAGAGATTCTCATGCTGCAGAATTTAGGTCCGCACATGGAACAGAAATGTGCTGTTTTTGCCCCCTCTGCAGGAAGTGTTTCATCATGGTAAGCCAATGCTTTTTCTGGATCAAGCGATAGATTAAATTGGTCTCTCCAGCGGAATTCAAAGCGTGCTTTAGACAGGGCGTCGTCGCGTTGCTGTGCGCCAGGATGGCCTTTTGCAAGGTCTGCTGCATGTGCAGCGATTTTATAAGTAATAACCCCTTCGCGAACGTCATCGCGATTAGGCAATCCTAAATGTTCTTTCGGTGTTACATAACAAAGCATAGCAGTTCCGAACCAGCCAATCATAGCAGCCCCAATAGCAGAGGTGATATGATCATATCCAGGGGCGATATCGGTTGTTAATGGACCCAATGTATAGAATGGTGCCTCTTGGCAAATTTTTTGCTGGAGATCCACATTTTCTTTAATTTTGTGCATAGGTACATGACCAGGACCTTCGATCATTACTTGGACATCATGCTTCCATGCAATTTTAGTTAATTCTCCAAGTGTTTCAAGCTCAGCGAATTGTGCCTCATCATTTGCATCTGCAATGGAGCCAGGACGAAGCCCGTCTCCAAGTGAAAAGGCAATATCATATTTTTTCATAATTTTGCAAATTTCCTCAAAATGTGTGTATAGGAAGCTTTCTTTATGGTGGGCAAGACACCACTGTGCCATAATAGAACCCCCACGGGAAACAATGCCTGTCACACGTTTTGCTGTTAACGGTATATAACGAAGCAGCACCCCGGCATGAATGGTGAAATAATCGACGCCCTGTTCTGCTTGCTCAATTAATGTATCACGGTATACTTCCCAAGTAAGATCTTCTGCAACACCGTTTACTTTTTCAAGAGCCTGATAAATGGGAACAGTTCCAACAGGAACAGGACAGTTGCGAATAATCCATTCACGTGTTGTGTGAATATCTTTCCCCGTCGATAAATCCATTAAGTTATCTGCACCCCAGCGGATCGCCCATGTCATTTTTTCTACTTCTTCTTCAATGGAAGAAGTAACGGCAGAGTTTCCGATGTTTGCATTAATTTTTACATGAAAGTTTTTTCCGATAATCATTGGTTCACTTTCAGGATGGTTAATGTTGCTTGGAATGATTGCACGGCCGCTTGCTACTTCATCACGGACAAATTCGGGACTAACATGCTCTCTTATTGCGATAAATTCCATTTCCGGCGTAATGATTCCTTTGCGTGCGTAATGAAGTTGTGTAACGTTTTTTCCTTCTTTGGCACGTTTTGGTTTTCTGGATAATTGGAAAGTATATTCTGTTGCATGAAGTGTTTTGCGTCCATTATCTTCAGGTTTAATAGCACGACCTTCGTAAGTTTCTACATCATTTCTTTCATCAATCCACTTGGATCGAATGGCGGGTAAGCCTTCGCGGATATTCACTGTAGCATTTTGGTCTGTATAAATACCGCTTGTATCATATACACGCACCGGTGCATTTTCTTCTTCGCCGAAAGTTCCAGTCGTCGGACTCAGTTCGATTTCTCTCATCGGAACTTGAATATCACTTCTAGACCCTTCAACATAAACTTTTTTACTCCCGGAAAAACTAGACATAATCGAGATATTTTGTTGCTGTACTGTTTCATTTTTCATTTTTTCCCTCTCCCTTACAAGTAATGGGACAAGATCAATGAACATGCCAACACAAAAAAACTAGATTCATATTTGAACCTAGTTGGAAGTCAGATTAAAGAATTCATTCAGGCTGCCTGAAAAACGGTTATTCCTCTATAGATAAACGTTTTAACTCAGCCTTAACATAGCTATTGATGCATAGCGAATGATCATCCATTCTTTACTTCCCCACGCTGGTACGAACCAGATCAGGTCCAAAGGGTTAGAAACTATTCATTGTTTCCTCTCAGCCCAAACGGCACCCCTAGCAGAAATTTCTTTTCATTAAAATGGTAGCATATGTAAAGGGGGGATTAAAGTGAAAAAT
Source organism: Niallia sp. 03133 (assembly GCF_052663225.1). NCBI lineage: Bacteria > Bacillati > Bacillota > Bacilli > Caryophanales > Bacillaceae > Niallia > Niallia sp. 03133. Next base: position 2,932 of record NZ_JBQTCY010000005.1, on the reverse strand, counting down.
TCGAATTAATATATAATGAGGAATTTGGGCTATATGCTACATAATCTAACGAAATGAATGTTTATGTTTATTAGGTAATTTAGTATAAAAAGAAGTGAGGGCATATTTGTTAGTAACTAGTATCTATTAGATGAAATGATAGAGGTGCATAAAGCGTATTTACCCCAGTTTAAGCATCCGTTAGAAACATCAAGCAGTTATAGAAATGGAGCAAAAGTTTCAGAGTAAACAAGTATTATGGATTAATTAACCTCTTTTTGTTATAATATGAATGGAAAGAATCCTCTTTTCTTTTTGAAAAAAGCCCTCATGTGAAGGGCCATTTTTCAAATTTGTTATTGGCTAATATTCATTAGCAGGTATCTAGTGTTCCCAGCACTAGATTTTTTTTATGAAAATAATCAACATATTTCCACCCTTACGCATGTTCCGTCTTTTAATACTACATCTACAAGCGGATCGTTCCATTTCTCTTTTGTTATTTCTTTTGCGAAAGCTTTCAGCATTTCTTTTATTATAGGTGCATGTGTATAAATCTCATGAACTGTTTTATCTTTTGTCTGACTATTAATAAACCGCCAAATAAAATTCGAAAACGCAATGTTAATGATGGTTTCAAGCATAAAAACAGGAATTGGAATCGTATAATTTTTCTTTTTGTCTGTACGAACATACACTTTTACCATAGCTCATACCTCCGTTATTCTACATATACTAGTACAGTATCGCCGTTTGCTAGCTTTACATCCACGATTTGCCCCACTAGCTCATTATCAATTGCGCTAATAAGCAAATCGATATCAATATGTTCTGTATACTGCTGTGCCTGTGGTATTTTGGAAGCAACGCTGTGGCCTGTCTGCAATAACGCTTTGATTAAACGTAAAGGAACATTCACGTTTACGTTATCATTTGTTTCCGAATTTACTCGTACACGCAGAAAACGGCTTAAATATTCTTTGTTCTCGAATTTTGGACTATCTTCCATAGTTTCCATAAGCGAAGCCGCTTGTTCAGATGTGATTTTTCCGCTTTCGACCATGGATAAAATCCTTTTCATCTCATTATTCATGTTAACGTCCTCCCTATAATTCTTTTAATAGAGCAATAGCTTCATCAGCAGTAATTTCATTTTGTTCTAATTTTTCAAGGATATCTGCTTTCTTTTCTGTTTTTTTATGAAAAATCTCACCAGAATTTGTTTTAGAGTTCCCAGTCATTGTGGCGATGATATCATTTAATTTTCCGCGGACAGTAGGATACGAAATGCCCAACTGCTTTTCTACTTCTTTAATATTTCCGCGGCACACAATAAAGGTTTCAATAAAATGCATCTGTTCCTCAGAAAAAGAATTCCATTTTGATAAGGTGAAATTATTTTCAATAACAGTATGACAGTGAGAGCACGCCAGCCTTGTTGCATGAAGTTCATGATGACAAACAGGGCAGTCATTTAAAATAGGATGCGACATTTTAAGTTTTTTCACCTCCTTTTTAATAAATATAATATTTAATATTAAAAAAATCAATTGTTAAGTTAATATATTTAATTTATTTTTGTGAAAAAGTTAAAAATATAAAATATGTATTTTGTTTGTTTAGTTTTTGATCCTGAAACTTTTATGAAGAATGTCCGTATTAAATAAACATAAACATAACGATAGGGGGAGTGTGCTTATGCCGGCAGGATTTGGAGATAGCCCGTTTTCAATCATTTTCATATTGTTTTCAGTTTTTGTTGTAGGAATGATTCTATATAGCATTATAAAAGGTTTAGCCACTTGGAGCAGCGATAATGCACAGCCAATTCTGACAGCCGACGCAAAAGTAGCAACAAAAAGAACAGAAGTGCATGGCGGAGGAAATACAAATGCATACAGCAATTATTATGTTACGTTTGAAATGGCAGACGGAGATCGAGTGGAATTCAAAGTTAAGGGAGCTGAGTATGGTCAGCTTGTTGAAGGAGATTGTGGAGAATTGCAGTCACAAGGAACAAGATATCATGGGTTTGTAAGGCAGCGTATATAAGAAAAACGGTTGGATTAAAAAGAATAATTTCTTGAATCTAGAAAGGAAGGTTCTTTTGATATGTCATTTCATATGAAGCCAATGGATAAAAGCAGTGCTATTCATATTCTGAGTTGGAAATATGAATACCCTTATGACTTTTATAATGTTAAAGCGAAAGAAGAATCTATTGCGGAGATGCTGGAAAATCCATATTTTGTTGTTCGCAATACTAATAAGGAGATAGTTGGTTTTTTTTGCATTGGTTATGCTTCGCAGGTGCCAAATGGTTATTTATTTGGAGCATATAAGGAAGGTTTGGTCGATATTGGTTTTGGAATGAAACCTGAATTAACGGGAAAAGGAGGTGGATCTTCTTTTTTAGCCTTTATTCTTCATTATATAGAAGAAGAGTATAAGGGAATGCCGATTCGGTTAACGGTTGCAGAATTTAATAAGAGGGCAATCCGTCTTTATGAGAAATTCGGTTTTGTAAAAAATAAAGAATTTGATAATATGGCTACAAGATTTCAAACGATGGTAAGGGAATTATAATTATATAGTAGAAATTGTTTTTAGTTTTTCTATTTATATGTAGTGTTAGATTTATTTTGGAAAAGGTTGTTGTATACTTAATAAAAACTTTTGCTTTTTTTATAAAAATCTATTGACCAATCTAATTATCCTTGTTATTATATAAAGGTTGCTTCTGATAGCGACAAGAAAACAAAACATAGCTTGCTTATCATCGATAACGATTGAAGATATTGAAAAAACTTTTTAAAAAAGTTATTGACGAAATAAAGGGAGATATGATATATTAAGAGAGTTCGCTTCTGAAGCGGATGAAAATTGCTCTTTGAAAACTGAACAAACAAAACGTCAACAATAAACGTTTATAACCTTTGTTGTAAACGAAAAA